>NZ_JBEXIM010000016.1:0-131628 GCF_040608575.1 Micromonospora sp. NPDC005171
TTCCGATCTCGGCCGCTGTGCTTCCCGCACCCCTAGCCCCTCCGCAGCAGGAAGGCAGGCAGACATGGACGCCAGCAACCAGCGACCAGAACCGCCGCGCGGCGGTGCGACCTACCGCTCCGCCGCGTACACCGGTCTGTTGCCGTGGCAGGTGCGTGAGCGCCGCTTCCCGCCGACCAGGCTCGGGCGTCGCGGTCTGAACCCCGACGACGTGTACGCCTTCCTCGACCGGGTCGCTGGCGACATGGCCGCCGTCTACGCCGCTCTCGCCGAGAGCCGCCGGGAAACCGCCCGGATCAAGGCCGGCCTGCGTCGCTGGCAAGCCGATCAGGCCCGGGCCCGCACCGAGCGGGACCAGGCCCGATGAGCCAGCGGTATGTCATCCATCTGCCCGTCGTTGCCAACGACCTGCCTGCCGCGCAACGCCTGGCCCGGGTCATCGGCCGATGGATGCTGGTGCTGCCCATGGCCGACCCGGGGGAGACCACCGTCTCCGAGGAGGACCATCAGCTCGTCCGGCACCGAGTCTTCTGTGACCTGCGAATGCCAGGCGGCCGGCGTTGCCTGCTCCGAGAGGGCCATGAGGGTCCCTGCTCACGCCGTTTGCGTCGCTGGCCAGTTGGACCGCTCTAGCCGAGGTCGTGCTCGTCCAGGCCGGTGTCGAGAGGACCTGGGCGAGCGGCATGGTCGCCTGGGTGACGTACGGGTCGCCGTCCTCAGTCAGTTCGGGCGAGGGATTGCTGTAAACACTGCCCCCAATCCGTCGTCACGTCACGAGACGGTAGTCAGGAACGCGAGGGTTACGTTCCTCGGTCGGCGTATCCGTCGGTCGGACGGTGACTCCATCTGGAATAGGTGCCCGACACACGTGGATCCCTTCCATGCAGGTGTCGCACCAGAACGAGACGTACCCGGCATTGGCTGCGGGCCGTGCTGTGAAGACGATCCGTAGGGTCCGCTGCCCGCAGTTCGGGCAGGCAAGATCTGACGCCGCCGGCAGCGCACGGTGGGCGACGTCGTACGCCGTCTGCCACTCATCAAAGGTGGTCATCGTGCCGCACTACCTGGTCGGCCCGGAGCGTGATCATGGCGATGGTGCGGCCATCGTCGTCGGCAAACTCGACTTCGTACATAGGCGGGGGGCCGTCGAAGACATCGACGATAGCTCCCACTGCCCCGGCGGGCAGGTCTTCTCCCGGCATGGCTTCTCGGAGCTCAACCACGTCGTGCAGCTCTAGCATGTCATCCTCACTTAGGCGGGAACGAGATGGTCACCATCCGAGGTGCAGATGCCTCATTCTTCAATATCCAGGCTGTGCGCACGATGATCGTGCCATCTGGCCCGGTCAGAGGTAGGTCCACGTTCCACCGCTGGCCGAACTCGTCAGCCTTGCCCAGCAGAGGCTTACCGGCGAGTACGCCTTCACGGATCTGCTGCAAGACCGCGTCGACGTCATCCGGGCCAAGGCCGGTGGCGGAGTTGATGACGCGATACTTGTTCCCTCCGACAGGGTGGTCCGGATTCATGGCGTAGCCGGCGATCTTCCGCGGGTCGATCTCGGCCGTGGTGAAGTCTGGTCCGGTGGGATCACCCGGAATCTTTGTCGGCTCCGGGCCGTCGGGTCTCTGCGGTTCGGGTGACTGCTTCCTGAGTCGCCCCAAAGCCTGCTTGAGCTTCTCGATCAGGTCACCGAGCCGGCGCATCTCCGGAATCAACCGGCGCAGGCTGGCCAGCAACCCGCGCAGCAGCCGCGCGATCCGCGCCCCCCAAGACGCCACCAAGGTCGTCACCTGCTCCACCACCAACGGCGCGGCCAGTCCGCCGGTGATGAGCAGTTCGCCCGCGTACACGATGATGCGGGACACGCAGGTGGCGACGGCGTCGCGGACCAGGAGTCGGACGGCGGCCACCAGGCCGGCGGCGCCTTCGGTGATCGCGGCCATGGTGTCGGCGCCCTGGGCGAGGCCGGTGATGGCCTGTTGTTGTTCGGTGGCCCAGGCCCGGTAGGCGGGGCCGGCGCCGCCGCCCCAGGCGGCGACGTCGGTGCGGACGGCGCGAGCCAGTTCGGCGGCTTCGTCGCGCAGCGACCCGGAGACGTTGCGCCAGGTCTGGGCGTGTGCGGTGATCTGCGCGGGGTCGCCGGCGAGCCAGTCCAGTGCTTCACTGAGCGGCTTGACGTGTTCGATGAGCCAGGCGATTCCGTACTGGAGCAGGGCGCCGACCGGGTCGGAGACGAAAGCGAGAGCGTCCAGGCCGGCGCTCACGACGCCGAGGCTGCCGTCGATCCAACTGCCGGTGCGGACGCCCTGCGCGATGAGTTCGATGTCCTCGCAGATCCACACGCCCGCCCAGGCGCTGGGCGGGCTGTCCGCAGCGGCGGCGACCAGCGGGTTCGACGTCACCGGTCCGGTCGCACCCCGTCGAGCCGCTGCTGCCGCACCCCGTCGAGCAGGTGTTTGGCGTGGGCGTCTGAGCTGCGGTAGCGGCCCGCGCCGACCCGCAGCTTGCCGGCGGTGTCCCGCACCGACGCGGCGGCGGCACCGATGCCGTCGACCAGGGTTCGTTGCAGGCCGTCGAGCAGCACCGGCATCATCGCGCAGAGTTGCCCGTAGGCGTCGGTGCCCAGCCGGACGTGCTGGCCTGCCTGCTGGGCGGTGTCGAGGCTGCCGGCGCTGCGATCGAGGCGTGCGGCGTGTGCGGTCAGGTCTTCCGGGTCGACGTGGATGCCGTCACCGACGGGCATCGTCTGATCCCTGGTCGTGGATGAGCCGCGTGCGGTACGAGTCGATGATGGCCTGGGCGCTGGCGTCGTCGCCCAATGACTGCGTGGCGGCGTCGCTGACCTGTCGGAGCAGGTCGACGCGCGCGGCGGTGGTGGTCTCCAGGATCTGCCGCGCGGTGTGCGCCGCGGGTTGTTGCCGCGTGCGCTCGTCGAGTCGTAGGTCGATCAGCAGGCCGGCCGAGTCGACTGTGACGTCGACTGTCCGGTCGGCGTTGCGGGCGGTGCCGGTCAGATCCCGCATCGTCGCGGACAGAGTCTTGGCTCGTTCCGCCCGCTCGGCGAGCGATGATTCCCACTCGTCGAGCCGGCGCTCCGCCGCGTCGAGCGCAGCGTCGTCCGCCCACATGTCGACCCTCCCCAGGGAACACTGCCGACGGCAACCGGCAACATCACCGGCACGCTACCAACCAGCGACGCTGCGTGCATGCCCGCTCAGGTGGTCGACAAGGGCCGAGGTCGTCTCCGTGGTCGACGGGGGTCGCCCCTCCGCGCTATCTGTCGCGACAAATGGCGCAATGTCCCGCACCTCGACAACCGAAACTGCAAGATCGGCGCAGTGGGGGGCTGAGGGCTGCTCGTGGCAGCCCGAGGCGGGCCCGGTTCAGGCCGGACGCGCGCTCATCATCTCCCGAGGCGACCCGTCGGTCTTCCTGACCCGACTGATCTCCGCGGCGCTGCTGGCCCTGGCCGCCGCCGCGCTCGTCGTCGCCGTCCTCCCGACGATCCGCCAGCGCCGTGCGGTCGTCTTCGCCGAGGAGGAGTAGCAATCCGAACCACGTGACGGTCCGGTCGACGAAGATTGTCCCCGTGACGAGCGACAACACGCAGCGGAGGTGGTCCGCCCGAACCATCTGGGACAGGCGGTTCGACGCTCCGCTGCGCGCGTTCCTGCGTACCGAGACCGGCGGCGCGCGGGTGGTGCTGATCGCCGCGGTGGCGGCTCTCGTCTGGGCAAACCTCAACGCATCGTCGTACGAGTCGGTCTGGGAGACCCCCTTCTCGATCCAGCTCGGCGACTGGCGCGTGTCACATGACGTGCGTTATTGGATCAACAGCGGTCTGATGACGTTCTTCTTCCTGGTCGCTGGGCTGGAGTTGCGCCGCGAGTTCGACATCGGCGAGTTGCGGGAGCGGCGCCGCCTGGCGTTGCCGATGCTCGCCGGGTTCGGCGGCATGCTCGTGCCGATCGCGATCTACCTCGCCATCAACGCCGGGCACACCACCGCGGCGGGCTGGGGTGCGGTGATGGCCACCGACACGGCGCTCGCGCTCGGCGCGCTGGCCGTCTTCGGGCCGCGCTTCTCGGAACGGCTGCGGGGTTTCCTGCTGACCGTCGCCGTCGTCGACGATGTGGTGGCGATCGCGGTGCTGGCCATCGCGTACCCGCATCACCCCTCGCTGACGGCGCTGATCGTCGCGGCGGCGATCTTCGGCGTTGTGCTGCTCGTCCGGGGCTGCGGTGTGCGGTTCGGGCCGGTCTATGCGCTGCTCGGGGTGGCGGCCTGGCTCGCCGTCTCGATGTCCGGTGTCGACCCGGTCGCGGTGGGCCTGGTGATGGGGTTGCTGACCTACGCCTACGCTCCCGGCCGCAGCGAGTTGCAGCGGGCCAGCGACCAGTTCCGCCTCTTCCGGGAACAGCCCACCCCGCAACTGGCCCGGATGGCCCGCGCCGGCCTCACCTCGGCGCTGTCGCCGAACGAGCGGTTGCAGACGCTCTACCACCCGTTGGCCAGCTACGTGGTGGTGCCACTCTTCGCGCTGGCCAACGTCGGCATCGTCATCGACGGCGATCTGCTGGCCAGGGCCGTGACCTCCCCGGTCACGGTCGGCGTCGTGGTCGCGTACGTCGTCGGCAAGCCGGCGGGGATCGTGACCACCGCGTGGCTGGTGGCCCGGCTGAGCGGCAACCGGTTCCGGCCGCCCGTGGGGTGGCCTGCCGTCGCGGGGGTCGGCACGATCTCCGGCATCGGTTTCACCGTCGCCCTTCTGATCGCCACCCATGCCCTGAGCGGCCCGGCCCTGGACGAGGCGAAGTTCGGCATCCTCGTGGCGACGCTCGGCGCGTCGGTCGTCACCTGGCTGGTGTTCCGCTCCGTCGGACGACTCTCGCCGGCACGGCGGTCCCGGGCGCTGCTGGGCGTCACCGAGGCGATCGTCGACCTGATGCTGCCGGTCGACGCGGATCGCGACCACATGCGCGGGTCGCTCGACGCGCCGGTGACGGTGGTGGAGTACGGCGACTTCGAGTGCCCGTACTGCGGGCAGGCCGAGCCTGTGGTCCGAAAGTTGCTGGCGGACTTCGCCAACGTTCGCTACGTCTGGCGACACCTGCCGCTCACCGACGTCCACCCGCATGCCCAACTCGCGGCGGAGGCCGCCGAGGCGGCGGGGGAGCAGGGCGCGTTCTGGGAGATGCACGACCTGCTGCTCGCCCACCAGGACGCTCTCAACCCCGCCGACGTGCTCGGCTACGCCGAACAGCTCGGCCTGGACCTGGACGGGTTCCGGGAGCACATGGCGAAGCGGATGGGCGTGGACCGGATCGCCGAGGACGTCGACTCCGCCGACCTCAGCGGCGTCACCGGCACCCCGACCTTCTTCATCAACGGTCGGCGACACCACGGCGCGTACGACATCACCGCGCTTTCGGCGGCGGTGAAGGCGGCGTTCGCGAGCGCCAAGCTCCGCCCCGAATACCGCCCCCGGGACCCCGGGCGCCGCGAGCCCGGACCGGCGAGCTGACCGCCGGGCCGCCCGATCGATCCGCAGCCCTGCGGCCCCGCTCGCCCCGGGCGACGCGAGGGCGTTCAAATGGTGGGGAGAGCGGCGAGTCGGCCCGCGCGGCGGCCTGCGACGGCCACGACGACGGCGACGGCCAGGGCGATCAGGAAGAACACGTCCGCGCCGGTGAAGGCCGCGTGGAAACCCGCCGTCGGGTCGGTGGTGGAGCTGGCCCGGGTGTACGCGATGGTGAGGATCGCGATGCCGAGTGAGCCGCCGAGTTGGTGGGCGACGTTGACGAGACCGGACGCGGCGCCGGCGTCCTGCGGTTCGACTCCGGCGACGCCGCCCTGGGTCATCAGGATGATGGCGATGCCCTGGCCGATTCCGATCACCAGCAGGGGCAGCAGCACGTCCGGGACGTAGCTGGAGGCGGTCGAGATGCGCGACAGCCACGCCATGCCGACCAGCGCGATCACGAGGGACGCCACCAGCAGGGCGGGACGGCCGAGCCGGTTCTGCAGGGGCCGGATGGCGTACACCATGGCGAAGAACATGCCGGTGATGGGCACGTACGCGAAGCCGGTCTGTAGGGCGCTGAGGTGCAGCACCTCCTGGAGGTACTGGCTGAGGAAGTAGAAGGTGGAGAAGGTCGCGCCGACGATGAGGATCCGCCCGGCGTACGCCCCGGAGCGCTCCAGGCTGCTGAAGAGTCGCAGTGGGGTGATGGGCTGTGGTGCCCGGTGTTCGATCAGCACGAAGGCGGTCAGGAGGGCGGCGCCGAGGCCCAACGAGACCACGGTGCCCGGTGCGTTCCAACCGGCTGCGGCGGCCTGGATGAAGCCGTACACCAGGGCGGTCATGCCGGCGGTGGAGGTGAGTGCCCCGCCCAGGTCGAACGTGCCGGAGCGGCGTTCGGTCTCGGCCAGGAACCGCGGTGTGAGCAGCGCGATGGCGATGCCGATCGGAACGTTGACGAGCATTCCCCAGCGCCAGGAGAGCAGGTCGGTGAAGACGCCGCCGATCACGATGCCGACGCTGCCGCCAGCGCCGATGACCGCGCTGTAGAGGGCGATCACCCTGGCTCGGGCACCGGGTTGGGGGTGGTCGGCGACCAGCAGCGCGAGCGTGGAGGGCACCGCGAGCGCGGCGGCGAGACCCTGCACGACGCGGGCGATGATCAGCCAGCTGCCGCTCGGGGCGACGCCGGCGGCGAGGGACGCCGCGGTGAACACTGTGATCCCGGCGAGGAAGACGCGGCGGCGGCCGAGCAGGTCACCGGCCCGGGCGCCGAGCAGGAGCAGGCCGCCGAACGCCAGGACATAGGCGTTCTGCACCCAGGAGAGCCCGGACTGGGAGAAGCCGAACTGCCGCTGCACGTGCGGCAACGCGGTCGTGATGATCGAGGTGTCGAGCGTCATCATCAGTTGCGAGCCGAGGATGAGGGCCAGGGTGATTCCACGACGGGAAGCGGGAGTCGGGGACATGGTCCGCCTTCTTTCGCGCTAGAATGATAGAAGACCTCCGGATAAGTGGAGGCGCACTATCACTCTAGTGATAGTCGGCCTCCGGTTGCTAGTGCTGGGAGACATCGGCATCGTGACGGCCCTCACCCACCTGCGCGTGGCACGCCCGCACCGGGCGGACGCCGCCCGTAACTACGACGCGATCCTGGCCGCGGCCCGGGTCGCCTTCGCCGAGCAGGGCGCCGAGGCTCCGCTGGAGGAGATCGCCCGCCGGGCCGGAGTCGGCATCGCGACCCTCTACCGCAACTTCCCGACCCGGGAGGTGCTGATCGAGAACGTGTACGTCACCGAGGTCGAGGCGGTGTGCGCGACGGCCGAGGAGGCCGAGAGCCTCGCTCCCCGCGACGGTCTGTACGCGTGGCTGCGGCGCTTCGTGGAGTACATCGGGGCGAAGCAGCCGTTGGCCGCCGGCCTGAACCGGGAGTCCACCGCCTACCTGGAGTGCCGGCGGGCGCTCTACGCCGCCGGTGGGCCGCTGCTGGAGCGGGCCCAGCGGGCGAGCGAGGTGCGCGCCGACGTGACGATCGACGACGTCATGCGCCTGACCAGCGCCATCGCCTCCGGGCACTTTCCCCGCGCCGACCAGCGCGATCACGTGCTCACGGTCGCCCTGGACGGGTTGAGCATCCAGCCGGAGTGACCTCGGCCGTTCATTCCGCGCGTCGATGTCCGAAGTGGAACAGCTGCGGAACGTGTTCGGGGAATCACGATGGACGCGGGCCCTTGACTCCCGGGAAACATCGGGCCACCATCTGACAACGTTGTCACAGACCCCCGCCAAGTGACAACGTTGTCATCTCTGGAGGCACGATGTCCGAGCCATCGCCGATTTCGCGGCGTACCTTCCTCTCCGCCGGCGCTACGCTGCTGGCGTCGGTCGGGGTGACCGCGGCCCTGCCGGACGCCCTCGCGTCCGCCGCCGTGCCGGCGCCGACCGCCACCCCGACCGCCACCGACCTCGCCCGGTACCGGCCGGTGACGGTCTCCTCGACCGACTACGCGCCGACGCCCGCCACCTTCGCCGTGGACGGCCTGCCGCAGGTCGGCGTCCGGGGAAGTGGGTGGCGTGCCGCCAACGGCGATCCACAGTGGATCTCGGTGGACCTCCAGGGGCTGTGCCGGATCGAGGCCGTCTCCCTGGTCTTCGAGGCCACGCTCACCGACGGGCCGTTCGACGGCAACTACACCGACACCGACGGCGACGAGATCCTCTCCAGCGCCGCGACGGCGTACCGGATCGAGGTCTCCACCGACGGCAGTGCCTGGCGGTCGGTGTACGAGACCAGCGAGGGCCGGGGCGGCGCGCAGACCATCAAGCTGCCCGAGCCGGTCACCGCCCGGTGGATCCGGATGACCGCCACGAAGCGCTCGAACAGCAACCCGGTGGGCCTCAACGGCTTCCAGGTCTACGGCGTACCGCTGGCCGGCCGGCCGAAGGCCGAGGGTTGGACCAGATGGGAGGACGGCAACACCGGCCCGGCCCCCGAGCTGAGGGTGGCCGCGGACGGCACGGTGCCGCTGGAGTCGGGCTGGTCGTTGACGATGGACGACTTCGCCGGCACCGCCGACGGCGCCGAACTCTCCCGCGCCGGCGTCGACGTCCGGTCCTGGCTGCCGGCGACGGTGCCCGGCACCGTGCTGGGCACCCTGGTCGAGCAGGGCCACCTGCCCGACCCGGTGGCCGGCTTCAACAACATGCGCATCCCGGAGGCGCTGTCCCGGCACACGTGGTGGTACCGGCGTGCGCTGCGGCTGCCCCGCGACCTGGACACCTCGCCCGGCCGACGGATCTGGCTGGAGTTCGACGGGATCAACCACGAGGCGACCGCCTGGGTCAACGGCGTGCAGGTCGGCAACGTCAAGCACCCGTTCGCGCGGGCAGCCTTCGACATCACCGACGCGTTGGCCGGTCACCGTGGCGAGCACGTCCTCGCCGTCCGGGTCACCCCGATGCCGCATCCGGGCACCCCCGGCGACAAGGGCCCCGACGGCCGTACCTTCCTCCAGTCGGCCCACCACTACCTTGACGCGCCGACCTACCTGGCGGTGTCCGGGTGGGACTGGATGCCCGCCGTCCGCGACCGGGTCACCGGCCTCTGGGACCACGTCCGCCTGCGCAGCACCGGCGCCGTTGTCATCGGCGACCCGCACGTGCAGACCACGCTGCCCGACCTGCCCGGCACCGACACCGCCGAGGTCACCATCCGGGTGCCGGTCCGCAACGCGGCGGCCAGCGCCACCACTGTCACCGTCCGCGCCGAGTTCGACAAGGTACGCGTCGAGTCCACTGTGACCGTCCCCGCCGGCGGGAGCAGCACTGTCACCTTCACGCCGGAGCGCTTCCCCGCGCTGCGGCTGCGCAACCCCCGGCTGTGGTGGCCCAACGGCTACGGCGACCCCCACCTGTACGACCTCACGCTCACCGCCACCGTGCAGCGCTCGGTGAGCGACCGGCGTGCGCTCCGCTTCGGTGTCCGCGAGTTCGCCTACGACTGGCACCAGCCGATCGTCATCTCGCCGCCCGGCAAGCCCGCCCTGGAGTTCGTCGACGGCGCGGCGACCCAGACGGCCACGTTCGACCGGCAGCACGCAAGGCACGTGCGCATCCAGGCCGGTCAGCGCGCCACCGGTTGGGGCATCTCGATGTTCTCGCTGTCGGTGGCCGACGGCGCCGGCCCGGACCTCGCCCTGCGCCGCGACGCCACCGCGTCGACGTCGGAGAACGACGGCAACGGTCCCGGCAAGGCCGTCGACGGCGACAGGGCGACCCGCTGGGCCTCGCAGGCCGAGGACAACCAGTGGATCCAGGTCGACCTCGGCGCGACGGTCGACTTCGACCGGGTCACCATCGTGTGGGAGCAGGCGTACGCGCTGGACTACCGCGTCCAGGTCTCCGCCGACGGCGACGCCTGGACCGACGTGACATCGGTCAGCAACGACACCCCGCTGGGCAGCCGTGCCACCCAGGTCGAGACGTTCGCCAGCCAGACCGCCCAGCACCTGCGCATCCAGACCGGCGCGCGGGCGACCTCGTGGGGCGTGTCCATGTGGGCGCTCTCGGTGCAGCGGCAGGCCGAGCCGGACGTCGACCTGGCCCTGGGCCGGACCGCCACCGCGTCGTCGTCCGACAGCGACTCGAACGGCCCGGACCGGGCCGTCGACGGCAACCCCCGGACCCGGTGGTCGTCGAAGTTCGAGGACAACCAGTGGATCCAGGTCGACCTCGGCGCTCCGGTCAGCTTCGATCAGGTCACCATCGTCTGGGAGCAGGCGTACGCCCGCGACTTCGTCATCCAGGTCTCGGCCGACGGGCAGCGGTGGACCGACGTGAAGTCGGTCAGCAACGCCGTCACCCAGCTCAAGATCAGCGTGAACGGCGTTCCTGTCTTCGCCCGCGGTGGCAACTGGGGCTGGGACGAGCTGCTGCGCCGGGTGCTGCCCGACCGGCTGGCCGACACGGTCGAGATGCACCGCGACATGAACTTCACGATGATCCGCAACTGGCTCGGCAGCAGCAACCGCGAGGAGCTGTACCAGGCCTGCGACGAGCAGGGCATCCTGGTGTGGAACGACTTCTGGCAGGCGGGCGCGTTCCTGCCCAACCCGCCCGGCTACGTCGACATCGCCGCCGACACGATCCGGCGGTTCCGCCACCACCCGAGCATCGTGGTGTGGTGCGGCGCGAACGAGGGTGACCCGCCGCCGATCGTGGACGCCGGGCTCAAGCAGGCCGCGGCCACCGAGCACCCGGAGATCCTCTACATCCCCAACTCGGCCGGCGGAATCGTCAGCGGTCACGGCCCGTACCACTGGGTGGAGCCGTCGACGTACAACAACAGGAACACCTACGACACTGGCGCTTTCGGTTTCCACACCGAGATCGGCATGCCGGTGGTGTCGGTGGTGGAGAGCATGCGCAACCTCGTCGGTGACGCGCCGGAGTGGCCGATCAGTGAGGTGTGGAACTACCACGACTGGTCGACAATCGGTAACCAGCGCGTCGGCACGTACCAGGCGGCAATCGACGCGCGGCTCGGTGAGTCCGACTCGCTCGACGAGTTCGCCACCCGGGCGCAGTTCGTCAACTACGAGAGCCACCGCGCCATGTTCGAGGCGTGGAACGCCAACCTGTGGCAGGACGCCACAGGTCTGCTGCTGTGGATGTCGCACCCGGCGTGGCACAGCACGGTCTGGCAGACCTACGACTACGACCTGGACGTGAACGGCGCCTACTACGGCGCCCGCAAGGGGTGCGAGCCGGTGCACGTCCAGGCCGACCCGGGCACCTGGCAGGTCCGGGTGGTCAACCACACCGCCGCGCCGCTGAACGGGGTCACCGTGAGCGCCCGACGGTACGACCTGGCCGGCCGGTCGCTGGGTTCGCCCCAACGGCAGCGGGTGGACGTGGCCCGCTCGGCCACCACGGCGCTCTTCCCGCTCGCCGCGCCGGACGGCGGTGGGCTGCACCTGGTGCGACTGGAGCTACGGGACAGCCGTGACCGGCTGCTCGCGGAGAACACCTACTGGCGCTACGACAAGGCCGAGCAGCTGCGGGCGCTCAACGACGTGCCGAGCACCCGACTGTCGACGTCGTCGAGCACCGTGCGCGTCGTGGACGGGCGGAACACCGTCACCACGACGGTCCGCAACCAGGGCCGTACGGTCGCCGCATTGGTGCGGCTCGCCGTGCGCGACCAGCACGGTGAGCGGGTGCTGCCGGCCCGCTACGACGACAACTACTTCTGGCTTCTGCCGGGGGAGACCCGGGAGGTGCGGATCTCCTGGCCGGCGCGGTCGGGCCTCACCCGCCAGGTCACGGTGACCGCGCAGGCGTACAACTCCTAGGGGTACGCGGTGGGAAGCGGCGCTGGGCGGGCCGCTTCCCACCGTGACCGCCCGCCGGGTCACTTCTTCTTCAGCACGGCCTCGCGCCAGATCAGACCCGCGATGCTCGGCCTGACCTCGGTGGTGATCACCGCCATCGCCCGCCGGACGTACCGCTCGTCGGTCAGCTGCGCCAGCATGCTCGCCGCCAGGTCGGCGCGTGCCGTGAACAGGCCGTCGGCGACGTCCTCGGCCACCTGGTAGCGGGTGACGGTCGGATGGTCGAACAGCCCGGACGGTCGGGCGATGGTCCAGTCCAGGTCGCTCTCGCGGACGAGGGACTCCATCCGCCGCATGTCCTCGTGGGCGGTGCGGCCCGCCCTGCGGTTGAACAGCGGGTCCAACACGTTGTTGAAGAAGAACTCGCCGGTCGGTCGCCAGGTGGGGTCGAGCACGCTGGAGCTGACGGTGATCAGGCGCTTGACCCCGTGGCGGTGCATGGCGGCCAGGATGTTCGCGTTGCCCTTCGAGTACACGGTGATCGGCTTCGGGGTGAGGGGGACGCCCAGGCTGGACAGAACGGCGTCGCCGCCGGCCACCGCCCGGTCGACGGCGTCCGGGTCCGCGACATCGGCGCTGACCACGGTGAGGCCGGGGCGGGGTGGCCCGGCGGGTGGGCGGCGGGTGACCGCGACGACCTCGTGGCCGGCGGCCAGGGCCTGCTCGGTGATCTTCCGGCCGGTGGGGCCGGTGGCGCCGAAGACGACAGTGCGCATGTGTTCGCTCCTCGCTGGGGTTGACGGCGTTGACCGTGCCAGCGGGGGAGAGCATTATTCAACCGTGTTGAATAAAACTCGGGGTCGACCCCGCGGCAACCCCGACACCAAGGCCCGCATCACCGAGGCCGCCCGTGAGCTGTTCCTGAAGCACGGTTATCCGGGCACCACGGTCCGGGCCGTCGCTGCCGCGGCTGGCGTCGACTCGGCGCTGATCAGCTACCACTTCGGCTCCAAGCAGGGCCTCTTCAGTCAGTCACTGAACCTGCTCTGCGTTGATCCCACCGCTCTCGACCAGGCGCTGCGGGGCAACCGGGAGCAGCTGGCCGACCGTCTGCTGGACTCGGTCACCAGCTTGTGGGACGCCGCCGGGCCCGCGCAGAGCCGGATGGCGGTGCAGGATGACGCCACCATGCGCGCCCTGCGCGACTACCTGGACGGTGAGCTGCGCCTCCGCATCGCTGAATTTCTCGGCGGGCCGGACGCGACGCGACGGGCCACCGCCGCGGTCGGCGTGCTGGGTGGGCTGATCTTCACGCGGTACCTGAACCCGATCCGCTCGGTCGGTGCGCTGTCCCCGGCCGACGTTCGGCGGGTCTTCGGGCCGGCGCTGCGCGCGGCCCTGTACGGCCGAGCCCCGGCCTGACCGGTGCCCGGCAAGCCATTCATGGAGGTCTTGCGGCGGTCATCGTATACAACATACGCTCCCCGAATCGCCCACCTGAGGAGCTCTCCATGACGAACCTCTCCGTCCGCGAAACGAACCTGCCCCGCCGCCGGGTGCTCCGGGCCGCCGTGGCGGCGGCTGCCGTCGTCTGCACTGTCGTCGCCTGCTCGCCGGTGTCGAACAACGAAGGCGGCGACCCGTCCGGCGGCGACCGGTCGGCAGGCCAGGATTCCTTCGGTACGCCCGCCGACCCCGCCACTGTGAAGCAGGGCGGCAAGCTGGTCATCGCCCTCTCCGCCGAGCCCGACGCGCTGGACCCGACGCTGTCGAGAAGCCTCTACTCCCGCTACGTCTTCCAGGCGATGTGCCAGAAGCTCTACGACGTCAACGAGCAGGCGCAGGTCGTACCGCAGCTCGCGACGGCCCTGCCCACCACGAGCGGCGACGGCCGGACGGTCACCATTCCGCTGCGACCCGGCGTGCGCTTCGCGGACGGCACGGCGTTCGACTCGGCCGCGGTGAAGGCCACCCTGCAACGCCACCTCACCAACGCCCGGTCGGCGCGCAAGAGCGAACTCGGCCCCATCGACGGCGTCGACACCCCGGACGCGCAGACCGTCGTCCTGCGGCTGAAGCAGCCGTTCGCACCGCTGCTCGGAGCCCTCGCCGACCGGGCCGGCATGATCATGAGCGCCCAGGCGCTGCGGACCCGGGGTGACGACTTCGCCTCCGCGCCGGTCTGCGTCGGTCCCTTCAAGTTCGCGAAGCGGGTGCCGCAGAACTCCATCGAGGTGGTGCGGGACCCGAACTACTACGACGCCAGCAAGGTGCACCTGGACGCCATCTCGTGGCGAATCCTCACCGACGCGAGCATCCGCGCCGCCAACCTGCGCTCCGGCGACGCCCAGGTGGCCGACTCCGTCTCCACCCAGGACGTCGCCTCGCTCCGGCAGGACGCGGCGGTCTCCGTCCTCCAGTCGCAGTCCCTCGGCTACCAGGGCCTGACCATCAACGTCGGCAACGTCGACGGCGTCGGCACCGCACCCAAGCCGATCAACCGTCCCCTCGCCCAGAACGCGAAGGTGCGGCAGGCCTTCGAGCACGCGATCGACCGCAAGGCCCTGGTCGACGCTGTCTTCAACGGACTGCACGCCGCCGCCTGCTCACCGATCTCGCCCGCAAGCCCGTTCTCGTCGCCCGAGGCGCAGACCTGCCCGGCGCACGACCCGGCCAAGGCCAAGCAGTTGCTCACCGAGGCCGGCGTGCAGACGCCGTACCCGGTGACGATGCTCGCCTCGAACACCCCCGACACGCTGCGCCTCGCGCAGGCGTTGCAGTCCATGGTCAAGGACGGCGGATTCGACCTGAAGATCAACCCGGTGGAGTACTCGTCGCTCCTCGACGAGCAGGACCGCGGCAACTTCGAGCTGCTGCAACTGGGGTGGAGCGGACGGATCGACCCGGACGCCAACATCACGAACTTCGTCGGCACCGGCGCCAGCCAGAACGTCGCCGGCTACAGCAACCCGCAGCTCGACACCCTGCTGACCCAGGCCCGGCAGGCAAGCGACGTCGAGGAGCGCAAGAAGCTGTACGGGCAGGCGGTCACGCTGCTCCAGCAGGACGACGCCCTGATCTACCTCTACCGGCAGCGCAACCTGACCGCCGTCAGCAAGCAGATCCAGGGCCTTCAGGTCTACCCGGACGGCGTGATCCGGGCGGCCTTCGCCGGCTTCGGCAAGTAGGCCGTCGTGGCCCGGTACCTGCTCACCCGCGCCTGGCAGTCGGCGCTGACCCTGCTGTTGTCGACGATCGTGGTCTTCGTCGGCGTGCGGGCGCTCCCCGGCGATCCGGCCCTCGCCCTGGCCGGGGAGGACCGGTCGCCGGAGGCGCTGGAGGCCATCCGTCGCCACTACGGGCTGGACCAGCCGCTGCCGGTGCAGTTCGCCCAGTACGTGGAGCGGATGGCGCAGGGCGACTTCGGGGTGTCGATCCGCACCGGTACGCCGGTCTCGTCGATGCTCACCACCGCGCTGCCGGTGACCGTCGAGCTGTCCGTCCTGGCGATCCTCATCGCGGCGGCTCTCGGCGTCGGCGCCGGGGTGCTCGCGGCGGTCCGTCGTGGACGTCCGGCGGAGTGGCTCGCCAACGGCCTGGCCCTGATCGGCCTGTCGGTGCCGCACTTCTGGCTCGGGCTGCTGGCGATCCTCTACCTGTCCGTGGCGACCGGGCTCTTCCCCGCCTCCGGCTTCGTGCCGATCCTGGAGGACCCGGTGGACAACCTGCACCACATCGTCCTGCCGGCGGTGATCCTCGGCACCGGCCTCGCCGCCATCATCATGCGGCAGACCCGGTCGGCGATGTTGGACTCGCTCTCCTCCGACTACGTGCGGACGGCGAAGGCGAAGGGCCTACGACCGCGCGCCGTCATCACCCGGCACGCCCTACGGAACAGCCTCATCGTGGTGGTGACCGTGGTGGGTCTCCAACTCGGCGGGCTGATCTCCGGTGCGGTCGTCACCGAACAGATCTTCGGGCTGCCGGGCTTCGGCAAGATGACAATCGACGCGGTGTTCCAACGGGACTACCCGGTGATCCAGGCCGTCGTCCTGCTCACCGCTGCGGCCTACATCGTGATCAACTTCTTCGTGGACCTGCTCTACTCGGTCATCGATCCACGCATCCGGGTGACGGGAGATCCGGCATGACCGTCCTCACCGTACCGATGGCGGAGACCGGCACCACCAGCGTCACCCGACGCACCCGGGTGCTGGGGCGGCTGCGTCGCAACCCGCTCGCCGTGACGAGCTTCGTCGTCCTCGCGCTGGCCGGCGTCATCGCGGTCCTCTCGCCCTGGCTCGCTCCCTACTCGGTCGACCAGACCGATTTCGCCCGCACGTTCGCACCCCCCGGCACCGCCGGGCACCTGCTGGGCACCGACGACCTCGGTCGGGACGTCCTCTCCCGCATCATGCTCGGTGCGCGGGCGTCGTTGCAGGTGGGGCTCCTGGCGGTGGCCACGTCGCTGGTCATTGGGGTGCCGCTCGGCCTCGCCGCCGGCTACTTCCGGGCCTGGGACGCGGTGATCTCGCGCTTCACCGACCTGCTGCTGGCGTTCCCGTTCCTGATCATGGCGGTGGGGCTGGCGGCCATCCGGGGCGCCAGCCTCGGCAACGCCGCGGTGGCCATCGGCATCGCCCAGATCCCCGGGGTGATCCGGGTGGTCCGCTCGGACACGCTGCGCCTCAAGTCGCTCGACTTCGTCGCGGCGGCGGTCGTGGACGGCGCGAGCGACCTCTGGGTGTTGGCCCGGCACATCCTGCCGAACGCGACCTCGGTGATCCTGGTGCAGGCCACTGTCGCCATCCCGGCCGCGATCCTCGGCGAGGCGGTGCTCTCCTTCCTCGGCCTCGGCATCCAGCCCCCGGCGCCCAGCCTCGGCACCATGCTGGCCACCGCCCAGCAGTTCGCCGCCCGCGCGCCGTGGGCCGCCGTCTTCCCCGGCGTCGTGATCATGGGTCTGGCGCTGGCGTTCAATGTCTTCGGTGACGCCCTGCGCGACGCCCTCGACCCGAAGGGAGACCGGCGATGACCACGGCCTCCGCGCCCGTGCTGGAGATCCGCGACCTGTCGGTGTCGTTCCCGACCGAGACCGGCACCGTTTCGGCGGTCGACGGGGTCAGCCTGGACCTCGCGGCCGGGGAGATCGTCGGGATGGTGGGCGAGTCGGGGTGCGGAAAGAGCGTCACAGCGATGAGCATCGCCGGGCTGCTCCCGGGCAGCGCCCGGGTCACCGGTTCGGTGCGCCTGGACGGCACGCAGCTGGTCGGTGCCCGCGAGTCGGCCCTGCGGCGGGTCCGTGGCCGGGAGATCGCCTACATCTTCCAGGAGCCGATGACGTCGTTGAACCCGGTGCTCAGCGTCGGGCGGCAGATCGGTGAGGTGCTCCAGGTCCACGAGCGGATGTCTCGACGGGCGGCGCGGGCGCGCGCCGTCGAGCTGTTGACGCTCGTCGGGATCCCGTCCGCAGCCCAGCGGGTGGACAGCTATCCGCACCAGCTCTCCGGCGGCATGCGTCAACGCGTGATGATCGCGATGGCGGTGGCCTGCGGCCCGAAGGTGCTGGTGGCCGACGAGCCGACCACAGCGCTGGACGTCACCGTCCAGGCCGGCATCCTCCAGGTGCTGCGGGACCTGCGCGACCGGCTCGGCACGAGCGTCCTCATCATCACCCACGACCTCGGCGTGATCGCCGACATCGCGGACCGCGTCGTCGTCATGTACGCGGGTCGGGTGGTGGAACGGGCGCCGGTGGACGACCTGTTCGCCCACCCACGGCACCGGTACACGGCCGGGCTCCTGTCGGCGTCACCGCAGCCGGGCCGGCACGCCGGCACGGACCGGTTGACCGAGATCCCCGGGCTGGTGCCCGTCCTGGCCAGCCAGCCCGACGCCTGCACCTTCGCGGATCGATGCCCAGCCGCCGATGAGCAGTGCCGGTCGGCGGCCCCGCCGCTGGAGGGCATCGGTGGCACCGACCACGTCGCGGCCTGTTGGCACCCCTGCACGACGGCACCGACGGCAGCTCAGGAGGCGAACCGATGACGCCGCAGCCGAACGCCCTGGAGATCGCGGACCTGGTGATGCACTTCGGCCCGGTGCGCGCCGTGGACGGGGTGTCAGTGACCATCCCGCGAGGCCGGGTCACGGCCCTGGTGGGGGAGAGCGGTTCCGGGAAGTCGACAGTGGGCCGATGCGTGGTGCGGCTCGTCGAGCCGACAGCGGGAACGGTCCGGATCGCGGGCACTGACGTCACCCACCTGTCCCGACGGCGGCTGCGCCCCCATCGCGGCGCGGTGTCGATCGTCTTCCAGGACCCGGCCGCGTCACTGGACCCGCGGATGCTGGTGGGTGAGATCGTGGCCGAGCCGCTGCGGCTGGCCGGCAAGCGGATCTCCCGGCGCGACCGGGACGCCCGCGTCGCTCCCCAACTCGAACGGGTCGGTCTGCGCGCCGAGGTGGCCCGTCGCTATCCCCACGAGTTGTCCGGTGGGCAACGCCAGCGGGTCAGCATCGCGCGGGCCCTGATCTCCGAGCCCATGCTGCTCATCGCTGACGAACCCACCAGCGCGCTCGACGTGTCAGTGCAGGCGTCGGTGCTCAACCTTCTCGCCGACCTGCAACGCGACATCGGGTTCGCCTGTCTCTTCATCACCCACGACCTCTCCGCCGTCGAGTACCTGGCCGACGACATCGCGGTCATGTACCTGGGTCAACTCGTCGAGACGGGCAGCCGCGAGCGGATCTTCGCCCGGCCCGCCCACCCGTACACGCAGGCGTTGCTCTCCGCCGCGCCCGTCGCCGACCCGGCGCGTCAACGCGAACGCCAGCCGGTGCTGCTCGGCGACGACCTGCCGTCCGCGCTCGACCCGCCGTCCGGGTGCCGGTTCCGGACCCGGTGCCCGCTGGCGTTCGACAGGTGCGCGACGGAGGTGCCGGCGCAGACCGCGATCGGCGACGGCATGGCCGCGTGCCACCTGGTCCGGCCGGACGGCACCGGTCCCGACGTTCGCACCGCAGACCCCAGTGAGGTGTTGTCATGACGTTCACCACCCGACCCACGTTGCAGGGCACCTTCGGCATGGTGTCCTCCACCCACTGGCTCGCCAGTCAGGCGGCGATGGGCATCCTGGAACGCGGGGGCAACGCCTTCGACGCCGCGGTCACCGCCGGGTTCGTCCTGCACGTCGTCGAGCCGCACCTGAACGGGCCGGGCGGCGAGGTGCCGGCCATCGTGGCCACCGCCGGCGACCCTCGACCGAAGGTGCTGTGCGGGCAGGGGCCGGCCCCTGCCGGTGCCACCATCGCGCACTTCCGATCCCTCGGGATGGACCTCATCCCGGGCGCCGGGCCGCTCGCGGCGGCCGTACCGGGCGCCGTGGACGCCTGGCTCCTGCTGCTGCGTGAGCACGGCACGCTCACCCTCGCCGAGGTGCTGGAGCCGGCGATCGGCTACGCCGGCGCCGGGCACCCGTTGGTGGGCCGGGTCGGTGACACGGTGGCGGCCGTCCGGTCGTTGTTCGAGGAACACTGGCCCACCTCCGCCGCGCTCTGGCTGCGCGGGGGCCGGCCACCGGCCGCCGGGGAACTGGTCACCAACCCGGCGTACGCGGACACCCTGCGCCGACTCGTCGAGGCGGCACAGGCGGCCGGCGCCGACCGGGAGGCCCAGATCGAGGCCGCCCGTCGGGCCTGTAGCACGGGTTTCGTCGCCGAGGCGATCGACGCGTTCAGCCGGCGACCGTTCCAGGACTCCAGCGGACGCCCGCACGCCGGGCTGGTCACCGGCGACGACCTGGCCGCGTACTCGGCGAGCTGGGAGACGCCCGCCACCCTCGACTGGCACGGCTACTCGGTGGCGAAGACCGGCTTCTGGGGTCAGGGCCCGGTGCTGCTGGAGTCACTGGCAACCCTGGACGCGCTCGACGACCCGGGCGCGTACGACCCGGGCACCGCGGCGGGCATCCACGCCCAGGTCGAGGCGCTCAAGCTCGCCTTCGCCGACCGGGAGGCCTGGTACGGCGACGGGGCCGACGTGCCCGCAGAGGCGCTCCTCTCCCCGCAGTACGCGCGGGAACGGGCCGCCCTGGTCGGCGACCGCGCGTCGGCGGAGTTGCGGCCGGGGTGCCCGGACGGGGCGCAGCCGCGCCTACCGGCTCACGTCCGACCCGGTGCCGTACGGCGAACCGGGCCGACTGATGCCACCACGGGAGAGCCGACAGTGCAGTCGGACGGGGTGACCCGGGGCGACACCTGTCACGTGGACGTGGTCGACCGCTGGGGCAACATGATCTCCGCTACCCCCAGCGGCGGCTGGTTGCAGAGTTCCCCGACCATTCCGGAGCTCGGCTTTCCGCTGGGCAGCAGGTTGCAGATGTTCTGGCTGGAGGAGGGGCTTGCCTCGTCGCTGGCGCCGGGCCGCCGCCCGCGTACGACGTTGAGCCCGACGATGGTGCACCGCGACGGCGAGCCGGTGCTGGCCTGCGGCACTCCCGGTGGCGACCAGCAGGACCAGTGGCAGTTGCCGTTCCTGCTGCGGCATCTCGTCGGTGGGCAGACCCTCCAGGAGGCCATCGACGCGCCGGCGTGGCACACGGTCAGCCTGCCGGGGTCGTTCTATCCCCGCGAGATGGAGCCCGGTGTCCTGGTGGTGGAGGACCGGCTCGACGACAGCGAGCTGGCGGCCCTGCGGGCGTACGGGCATGAGGTGCGGGTCACCGACGGGTGGAGTCTTGGTCGGCTCTGCGCGGTGACCCGTGACCCGGCGACGGGTGTGCTGGCCGCCGGTGCGAACCCCCGGGGGATGCAGGGCTACGCGTGCGGCCGTTAGCGGGCGCCGTAGCCGCCTTCAGCGTTCTCGTACGCCGCGGCGGATGCCGCGTCGAGGTGGTCGAGCGCGGCCCGCTCGGCGCGGTCGCCGTCGCCTGACTCGATGGCGTCGACGAGCTGGATGTGCTCGGCCCACGAGTGTGGCGCGCGTTCGGCCGCTCCGAGCCGGAAGACCCACTGGACATGGAGGTAGAGCGACTTGGCGATCGACGACAGCCAGGGGTTGCCGCTGATCTGGAGGATGCGCAGGTGCAGCGTGCTGTTCAGCTCGGCGACCCGGGCCAGGTCCTGCCGCTGCGTCGCCTCGCGGCCCTGGTCGAGCAGGGCACGCAGGGACGCCACGTCGGCGGCGGTGGCCCGCTCGGCGGCCAGCCGGGCGGCCAACGCTTCCAGGCGCTCGCGCACGGCGAACATGTCGGTGATGGTCCCGCTGCTCGGTGAGGCGACGACCGCTCCCCGGCGGGGAAGGATCACGACGAACCCCTCCGCCTCGGCGACGCGCAGCGCCTCGCGGACGGGGTTGCGGGAGACGCCGAAGTCCTCGGCGAGCCGGTCCTCGGTAAGCCGTTCCCCGGGCAGGTAGTCGCCGTCGATGATGGCGGTCCGCAGCGCGGCGAGGACCTGATCGCGGAGCGGCAGGTGTTGCGCGCCGAGCTTGTCCCGTAGGTCTTCAGCCACCTGGTCGCCTCTCCGTGAACGTGTCCGGACAAAGTGTATACGAAGAACAATTATTGGAAGGTGGCCGACAGTGTCGAGCACAGCGCCCCGCGTCACCCGCCCCCGCGTCGCCCCGCACCGAGACGAGCGCCTGCTGCGGCGACGGCACGCGCTCGTCGTCGTCCTCACCTTCCTCACCGGGAGCGCCGACGCTCTCGGTTTCCTCGCCCTCGGCGGCGCCTTCGCCAGCGTGATGACCGGCAACATGGTCCTGCTCGGGCTCTCGGCCGGCCGGGGCGAGGCCGACCTGGCGTTGACGTCGGGCTGCGCCATCGTCAGCTTCATCATCGGTGTCCTCGCGGGCGCCCGCGTCGTCGGCTCGGCACAGCCCGACGATCCGGTCTGGCCCCGGCGGGTCACCTGGGCGTTGGTCCTGGAGCTGTCGGTGTTCGTGGTGTTCGCCGTCGTCTGGGAGGTCACCCTGCATACCCCCGACGCGGGTGTCCACCTGGCGCTGCTCATGCTGTCCGCGGTCGCGCTGGGCGTGCAGAGCAGTGCGATCCAACGCTTCGGGGTGTCCGGCCTGTCCTCCACGTACCTGACCGGCACGCTGACCAGCCTGATCGCCGGGGTCGCCGCACGCAGCCCGTGGGCCAGCCTGCGACCCAAGGCTCAGGTGCTGCTGGCCCTCATGGTCGGCGCGGCGGTCGGCGCCCTGGTCGCCCTGCACCTGCCGGTCGTCGCCCCGGCCCTGCTGATCGTGCCGCTGGCGCTCGTCATCGCCGTGTCCGCGCGGATGCGGGCCTGAGCGTCAGACGCCGCGAGCGAACAGGGCCAGCCTCACCCGGTTGGGGCTGTCGGTCTTGGTCATCAGGCTGGTGATGTGGGTCTTGACCGTGGTGACG
The DNA here is from genome assembly GCF_040608575.1 of Micromonospora sp. NPDC005171. Lineage (NCBI taxonomy): Bacteria > Bacillati > Actinomycetota > Actinomycetes > Micromonosporales > Micromonosporaceae > Micromonospora > Micromonospora sp. NPDC005171. The sequence continues at coordinate 22,249 of NZ_JBEXIM010000016.1, forward strand.
CCGATGTGGAGCTGGTCGGCGATCTCGGTGTTGGACAGGCCCTCGGCGACCAGGTTGAGCACGTCCCGTTCCCGGGCGGTCAGGCCCGGCAGGGACGGTGGCGACCCGGGGCGGGCGTGCACGGCGCGCTGCACGAGGCGACGCAGCACCTGCGGGCTGAACGGGCTGTCACCGACGGCGGCCCGGCGGATGCCGTCCAGCAGCTCGGTGGGCGGCGCGTCCTTGAGCAGGAACCCGCAGGCTCCGGCGGTCAGCGCGGGGTAGAGGTGGTCGTCGTCGCCGAAGGTGGTCAGCACCAGGATGCGGGTGGCGGGGCGTTCGGCGAGGATGCGGCTGGTCGCGGTGATCCCGTCGACGCCCGGCATCCGCAGGTCCATGACGACGACGTCGGGGAGGAGCCGCCCGGCCAGCGGAATCGCCTCACGGCCGTTGTCGGCCTCACCGACGACCTCGATGTCGGGTTGGGCGTCGCAGAGCATGCGCAGCCCGGCGCGGATGAGGTGCTGGTCGTCGACCAGCAGGACCCGGATCATGCCGGCTCCGGCGCGGGTGACCCGGCCGGGGCCTCCCGCTCGCGGGGCACCGACCCGTCCGGCGCCTCGGTCGACGTGGAGGCCACGGCCGGGAGCACGGTACGCACCCGCCACCCCGTCCCCGTCGGGCCCGCCTCCAGCCGGCCGCCGAGGACCTCGACGCGCTCGCGCATGCCGGTGATGCCATGCCCGCCACCGGCCGGCACGCCCGCCGGCACCCCACCACGCCCGTTGTCGGTGACCTCCCAGTGCACGGACCCGTCCCGGACGGCGATCACGAGGTGCACGAGCGCGGACGTCCCCGCGTGTTTGGCCACGTTGGTCAGCGCCTCCTGGGTCAGTCGCAGCACGGCCATGCCGCGCACCGCGTCGAGGGAACCGATCGCCGGGTCGAGATCGGCCTCCACCGTGACACCCGCCTGCCGGGCCCGGTCGACGGACGCGCCGATCGCCGCCGGCAGCGCGGCGGGTTCGATCGCGGTCAGCGCCGCGTCCCCGCGTACCCCGTCGGGGTTGCGCAGCACCGCGACCAGCCGGCGCAGCTCCGCGAGGGCTGCGGTGCCGGTGCCGTGCACGTCGTCGAAGACCTCGCTCACCCGGGGGTCCAGGTCGGTGAGCACGTGCCGGGCGACGCCGACCCGCAGGACCATCGACGCCACGTGATGCGCGACGACGTCGTGCAGCTCGCGGGCGATGGCGCTGCGTTCGTCGGCGCGGGCCGCGCGGCTCTCCGACTCGTGCTGGCGTTGCTCGGCCAGGGCCCGCTCCACGGCCTGCCGACTCAACTCCCGGTTGGTGCGGATGACGAGGCCGAGCAGCACCGGCACGCCGACCTCCAGGGCCAGTCCGACGACGCCGGAGGCGACCCGGCCGGCCGGGTCGCCGACCGAGTCGGTCAGGTCGACCACGACCAGCAGCGCTGTGGACAGCCAGACGGTCCGGGCGCGGCGCGAGCGCATGGTGATCTCGAGCAGGGCCCAACTCGCGCCGACCTGGTTGATGGTGAAGTCGTTGACCAGGCTGATCGCGACCGCCAGCAGGGCGGCCTGCGCCACCAGGTTGACCACCGGTCGACGATGCGCCGCCAGCGCCACGGTGAACGCGAGCACCGCGAGGATCCACTGTGTCGTCGTGGGCGCGCTGGTGGACGGAACGAAGAGCAGGTAACCCAACCCGGCGAGGTCGAGCAGCACCATCCGCACGAGCGTGTCCCGCATGTCGAACAGTCGCCCCAACCAACCCACGGTGGTCAGCCTAGGTGCTGCGGCCCGGTGGTGACGGCCGCCGGCCGCCGCCAGCGGGTCCGGACCGCGAGGTAGGCGGCCAGGCCGAGCGGTCCGAGCAGGATGGTCAGCAGCAGCACCGGAGCCATCACCAGCGCCGGCACCCCCCGATCCCGGCTGTCCAACCACGCCCACCGTCCGACGAACAGATCGAACGCGATCATGTGCGCCCATCCCGCCGCCGCCCCGTCGGAGGTGCCGAGCAGGTCGCGTACCCCGGCCAGGGTCGGTGACGCCACGGCCGGCAGCACGTCGCCGAACGCCGGCAGCACCAGCAGCGCGTAGATGACCACGACCGGCAGCACGATCAGCGGCGAGGCGATGATCCGGGCGGTCCACGACCAGCGGGGCAGCAGGATCATCAGCGCCCAGAACGGCGCGGCCACCGCGAACGTCAGGGAGAACAGCGTCCCGGTCATGCGGCCAGCGCCAGTTCCGGGCGACGTCGGCGGGCCAGCACCAGGCCGGTGGCGGTCGCCGTCGCGACCACCAGGGCCGCGACTGCGGCGAGCGTGCCGGCGTCCGGCCGCAGCAGCGGCTGTCCGCGCAGGGCCTGCCAGGTCAACAGCACGGTGAGTACGCCGTACGCGCCGCCCGCGACGACCAGCAGCCGGGCGCTGGTGCGCTCGTCCCACCGCGTCGCGAACCGGCTCAATAGGATCGCGAGGATCGGCAACGCCTGCAGGGCGTGCAACCCCACGAAGTGCCCGATCCGCAGGTCACCGCCGGTGGTGCTCCAGCCGACCACCGGCAACCCCGGCCCACCGTCGGGCACGCCGACGCTGTGCGCGCCACCGATCCCCTCGATCCCCGGGTCCTGCGTCGGCAGTGCCATCGGCACCGCCGCGAGCATGCCCAGCAGGGACAGGCCGAGCCCCCACCCGACGGCGGTCGCGGCGACCCGGTCGGGGATCCGCTGGATCAGGACCACGATCCCGATGACGAGGTGCGCGAAGAACAGCACCATGATCGCCGCGCCCATCGCCGCGAACAGCGCGGTGTTCAGGGGAGTGCTGTCGTTGAAGTGGCTGGTCTGCCCGCGTATCACCTGACCGATGATCCACGCGTTCTCGACGACCGCCACCGCGACGATGACGACGACCGCCCTCTCGACAACCCGGCTGCGTCGCGGCAGCAGGGATAGCATCCAGGCGAGCGTCGCGCCGTACAGCACGAACGACAGCGCGAACTTGAACGGCTTGAGCCAGATCGGCGCCCCGGTGAGGACCCGCGGGTCGACGAGGATGCCGACCACGGCGACGACGGCCAGCACCGCCATCACGGATACCAGGAACATCAGCGGGCGGTTCCAGCGCGCCGCCCGGCGCAGATTGATTGTCATGTCTGTAGATGCTCGTGACCGGGCCGGCCCGTCGCGTCCGACCGCGAGCCCCGGTTGCGGCCGCCGGTCGGAGCGGGCCTCCTCCCTGGGTAGGAGGCAAAGCGTGTGGACCGCGCCGCCGACGCTGGCAGAATGGCCGGCCTGCCGACGGGACGGGGGGAGCGACAAGTGGCGACCGATGGGGAGCAGGTTCGGCCGAACGAGACAATGGTGCCGCTGCTGCACTGCGCGGCGCCGGAGGAGACCGTGGCGTTCTGGCGGGCGCTGGGGTTCGAGGTGGCCTACGAGCAGCTCAAGCCGTACGTGTACCTGGCCTTCACGTGGAGTGGGTTCCAATTGCACTACGGCCCCGCGCCGAAGGACCTGGACCCGGCGAAGGAGACATCCGGTGGCTGCCTGGTGATGGTGGACGCGGTCGCGTCGTACCACGCGGTGTTCACCGAGGCGATGCGCCGCAGCTACGGCAAGGTGCTGGTCAAGGGCGTGCCCCGGATGACCCGCTACCGCGCCGGGGCGTCGCGGTTCAGCATCGTCGACCCGTCCGGCAACACCATCATCTTCATCCAGCGGGACGAGCCGAAGGACCTGGAGTACGGCGGGTCGAAGGAGCTTGACGGGCTGGCCCGGGTGCTCGACAACGCGCGGATCCTGCGCGAGTTCAAGATGGACGACCGGGCGGCCTACCGGGCGCTCGACTCGGGGATGCGCCGCCGCGCCGAGGACGCGCCGGTGGTCGAGCAGGCGATGGCGCTGGCCGCCCTGATCGAGCTGGCGACCGTGTTGGACAAGGCCGATCGGGTGTCCGAGTGGGGCGCCCGACTCCAGGCGCTGTCGCTGCCCCTGGAACAGCGGACGCAGGTGGCGCAGTACGTCGCCGACCCGGCCGTCCTTGAACCGTGGTGGCCCGACCCGCGCTGACCCCGGACCTCCCCGCGCCGGGCTGGAGGGCGACCGTGACGTCCGTCCGCTTAGCGGGGGCCGGCGCAGAGTTGGGAGATCAAGGTGGTGCGGGCCCACTCTTCCCACGTGTCCGGTGACCAGTCGCGGTCGCGGACGAAGATCAGGTAGAGCTCCGGGCTGAGTAGGCCGAACAGCAGGTCCGCCGCCATCTCGATGGAGAGGCCGGGACGGGTGTCGGGCTTGCCGGCCAGGGCTTCGGCCGCTGCGTACTGCACTGTGTAACGCGGGTCGGGGCCGTCCGGCCACTGTGCGGCGATCTCCGGGTCGGTGGCTGCGGCAGCCGCGATCAGCGGCATGATCGGGGCGACCCGGCCCAGGATCTCGCGGGTGCCGTGGACGTGCGCGCGCAACTGCCCGGCTGCGGTGGGCTCGGCGCACGCGGCGCGAAACCACTCACGATCCATGGTGGCGACCGGCTCGGTGTCCCCGGCGATGGACGTGTCGACGACGTCCTTGAACAGCGTGCGCTTGTTGCGAAAGACGAAGTAGACCGTCTGGACGGCCACGCCCGCCCGGTCCGCGACCTCCTGCAGGCTCGTCGCCCCGTAACCCTGCGCGACGAACAGCTCGCGAGCCGCCTCGACGACCTTTTCACGGGTGCGGCGTGAGCGCTCGGCTCGCTTGTCCGGCCGCTTGACTCTGTCCATAGTGCGAGCCTACCTTTAGAGTCCGTCACTAAAGTTTAACTCTAACTTCTTGGAGGAGACGATGAACCAGCCCAACGCCGCCCAGAAGCCCGGACCGGACCTGGCCTCAACGCGGCGAGACCCGGAGGAGGAGGCCGTCCACCGTGCACTGGAGGGCTACTACCGCACCGGCAAGCCACCGTGGGACACCGGCGTGACGCCGCCCGAGCTGGTCGACCTGATCGAGGGTCGCGGCGCGCTGCCGCCCGGCCGCGCCCTCGAACTCGGCTGCGGCACGGGGACCAACGCCACCTACCTCGCACGGCACGGCTGGGAGGTGGCGGCCGTCGACCTGATCGACAGCGCCGTCGACCAGGCCAGGGAGAAGGCTGCGGCGGCGGGAGTGGCGGTACGGCTGCTGCACGGAGACGCCACCCGCCTCGACGAGCTGGACGTGCCGGGCCCCTTCGACCTGTTCTTCGACCTGAGCTGCTACTGCGGAGTCCCACTGCACCGCCGCGACGCCTACGCCGCCGGGCTCACCCACCGCGCCGCTCCTGGAGCACTGTTGCTGATGTTCGGGTACGGCCCCGAGCCGCTCGGCAATCCGATCCCCGAGGTCACCTCGTGGGCGGCGGGCGTCACAGCCGACGAACTCCGCGCCAGGTTCCCCGGCTGGGAACTGATCGACGTCACGCCGGGCACCAACTCGGTGCCGACCTTCTGGTTCACGCTGCGCCGCGACGCCTAGCAATCGCTTCGCCGTAGGCCACATCCGCCCGTACGTCTGGTCATTCCACGGAACGGCACGGAATTACCGCTTTAGGGTAAGTGAGACGAACACCCCTAGCTGCTCCGATAGTTTTCGAACGAGAGGAAAACTCGTATTCCTCCCTTCGGGTGCATAAGGAGTCCGTAATGAAGCGCAGTGTCGCGTTCGCGGCAGCCCTCCTGGCAGGTCTGACCAGCATCGGATCGATCCCCGGGACCGCCTTCGCCGATGGCGGTGGCCCCGCGTACCACGACGACCGCAAGGGGGGTGATCACCACCACGGCGAGGAGGGAGCGGTCTTCGTCCAGACCAACAAGGCCGAGGGCAACACCATCAAGGTGTACGACCGCGACGAGGACGGCCGTCTCTCCAAGGCGGGTGAGTACGAGACCGGCGGGCTGGGCGGCTTCACCATCGGCGCGCCGCTCGACGCGCTGGCCTCGCAGGGTTCCCTGACGTACCACAAGGGACTGTTGTTCGCGGTGAACGCCGGCAGCAACACCGTCACGGTCTTCCGGGTCGAGGGCACCAAGCTGCACAAGCTCCAGGTCATCTGGTCCGGCGGTCTGTTGCCGGTGAGCGTCGCGGCGCGCGGCGACCTCGTCTACGTGCTCAACGCCGGCGGCGAGGGCTCGGTGCAGGGCTTCGAGCTGCACAAGGGGCGCCTGTCCCGGATCGAGGACGCCAACCGGTCGCTCGGGCTGCACAACGGCAACCCGCCCGCCTTCGGGACCGCCCCGGCCCAGGTCAAGATCGACCCGGACAGCGAGTTCGTCCTGGTGTCGACAAAGGCCGCCAACGTCATGTTCAGCTACGAGATCGGTCGTCACGGCGAGCTGTCCCGCAACCCGGTCATCAGCGACGCGGGCAACACCCCGTTCGGCTTCACCTTCGACAGCGACGACACGCTGCTCGTCACCGAATCCGGCGCGAACGCGGTCAGCCGGTTCGAGTTGGAGGACGACGGCGCGCTCGACCAGATCGGGCCGTCGGTGGCCAACGGCCAGCAGGCGACGTGCTGGATCCAGCGCGTCGGCGACTACTTCTTCGCCGCCAACGCCGGCAGCTCCACCATCAGCTCCTACCGGGTCAACGACGACGGCATGCTCGAACTCGTCGAGAACGTCGCCGCCGACACGGGCGGCGGGTCGATCGACATGACCGCCAGCGACGGCTTTTTGTATGTGCAGAACGCCACCGCCGGCAACGTGCAGGGCTACGAGGTGAACGAGGACGGGTCGCTGAGGCTCGTCACCACTGTGGAGGGTCTGCCGAAGTTCGCCGACGGCATCGGCATGGAAGGCATCGCCGCCTCCTGAGCGCACCACCCGCTGGTCCCGGTCGCTCGTCGACCGGGACCAGCTTTCCGCGGAGGGCCTCCGCTGTCGGACGCGGCGTCAACCGGCTCGACCGCGACGCGCTAGGAGGCCAACCGTTCGCGGGCGGTGCGAGCTGGTCGGGGGAGTTCGACCCCGCCGTCCGACTTGTTGATCTCCGACCAGACGGCGTCGAGGGAGAGGCCAAGGACGTCGGCGATCGCCGCGATGGTCGGGAAGGCGGGGGTGGCTATCCGGCCGGACTCGATCTTTCGAAGCGTTTCCGGCGAGACGCCCGCGTCCAGCGCGGTGAGGAGCATCGAGCGCTCTCCACGGGCTCGACGCAGGAGGGCGCCGAGGCGCTGTCCGCGTTCGAGCTCCGCGGGAGTGAGTGGCAACCTGACCATGCCCCGATTCTAGTACCGGGATAATATGGCCGGGATACTTATTGGTTTTCCGCGAAAGGCGCTGCATGATCGAGATCCTGAGCCCCACCGACGTGCTGCGAGCGAAGGACACCGGCGCGCTGGTCGCCGGCATCCTGCAGACGCTGAAGAGCCGCTGCGTGGTCGGCACCAACCTCCTGGACATCGACAAGTGGGCACAGGCCATGATCGCCGAGGCCGGCGCGCAGTCCTGCTACGTCGACTATGAGCCGTCCTTCGGGCGCGGGCCGTTCGGCCACTACATCTGCACGTCGGTGAATGACGCCGTGCTGCACGGGTTGCCGCACGACTACGCGCTCGCCGACGGTGACCTGCTCTCGCTCGACCTCGCCGTCTCCCTTGGTGGAGTTGTCACGGACTCGGCCATCAGCTTCATCGTGGGCGACGTGCGGCCCCCGGAAAGCGTCGCGCTGATCGACGCGACCGAACGCGCGTTGCGGGCGGGGATCGCCGCCGCCGGCCCCGGCGTTCGCATCGGTGACATCTCCCACGCGATCGGCTCGGTCCTCAACGCGGCGGGATATTCGGTCAACACGGAGTTCGGCGGCCACGGCGTCGGGTCGACGATGCACCAGGACCCGCACGTCTCCAACACGGGACGCCCCGGTCGCGGATACCGGCTGCGCCCGGGGCTGCTGCTGGCGTTGGAACCGTGGGTCATGGCGGACACCGCCACGCTCGTCACCGACGCCGACGGCTGGACGCTCCGCAGCGCGACGGGCTGCCGGACGGCGCACAGCGAGCACACCATCGCCATCACCGACGACGGCGCGGAGGTGCTCACCCTGCCGACGCGCTGACCCGTACGGCACGGTCAACCCCTCATCGCTCGGCGGACGACGAGCCGCCCACGGTGGACGGTTAACCGGCCGCCGAAGGGGCACGTCCCTGCGTGGCACCCCTGCCGGGTCGCGTTCAGAATGAACCGATCGGTCATATTTTCCGTGATGACGGTCAGGGTCACCCACCAGAGTCGCGGAGGCACGATGTCAACGGTTCGAACTGGTCCGGTCATCGGACTGCTCGCGCAGATCATCCTGCTGGCGGTGCTGGCGGAGACAGTCGGTCTGGGTGCGGCGGGCTGGGTGGCGGGGTTGGCGTACGGGATGGTCCTGTGCGCCCTGCTCAGCCGGGGGATGTCCCGCTCGGGCGCGGGCGCGCTGAGCCCGGCCGACCGGGTGACCCTGAGCCGGGCGGTCCTCGTGGGCGCCGTGACGGCCCTGGCCGCCGACTCGTTCGGCCGGTCGGCGCCGGTCACCATGATGGTCGTCCTCACCAGCGTGGCGTTGGCCCTCGACGCGGTGGACGGCTACACGGCCCGCCGTACCGGAACCACGAGCGAACTCGGCGCGCGCTTCGACATGGAGATCGACTCCTTCCTGGTCCTGGTGCTCTGCCTGCACGTGGCTCCCTCGGTGGGTGGCTGGGTGCTCGCGATCGGCGCGATGCGGTACGTCTTCGTCGCCGCGAGCTGGGTGCTGGGGTGGATGCGCGGATCCCTGCCGCCGCGCTACTGGCGCAAGGTCGTCGCCGCCATCCAGGGCGTGGTGCTGACGGTGGCGATGGGTGACGCGCTGCCCCGGCCACTGACGACCGTCATGCTGCTGGCGTCACTGGCGCTGCTGGTCGAGTCGTTCGGGCGGGACGTCGCGTGGCTCTGGACGACCCGTCACCTCCGCCACACCGTCCTGCACGACACTCCGGGCAGCCAACACGCCCCGGACATCCACGACACCCCGGTTGCGATGGTCCACGCGAGCAGCCCGCTGAGCCACAGCGCCCCGAGCGCCGCAGCGGCGCTGGGCTCGGGCCGGACGGATTCGCTGCCCTGGTCGGACCGCCCCACGGTCGCCGTGGCCCAACGCGGGATCGCCCGCGTCTGAGCCGCCCGGATGCCGCCCACAACGAAGATCATGGAAGGATGCCCGGGTTGTCGCTCTTGACGCGCGTACGTCAGCTGCCGAGCCAGGGACGGAGACCGATGAGGGGCGAGGTTGCGGACGTCACCGCCGCCGACGGCAGCGGATCCGAGGACCGGCCGAGACGCTCCATCGCGGCCCGACTGACGACCGTCCTGGCAGTGCTGCTCGTCCTGCTCGCCCTCACCGTGCCGTACGACTTCGGTCGGCTCAGCCCGGCGGGGTTCGTGCGGATCCCCCTGGAGGGGCTGCTGGCCGTGGCCCTTCTGCTCGCCCTGCCGTCGCGGGGCAGCCGACTGGTCGCGACGCTCGCCGGCGTGGCGCTCGGCCTGCTGGGCCTGCTGAAGCTGCTCGACCTGGGGTTTTCCGCCTCGCTGAGCCGGGCGTTCGACCCGGTGCTCGACTGGGCACTCATCGACGAGGGGTTCGCCTTCGTCAGCGAGTCGTACGGTCGGCCCGCCGCCGTCGGCGCCGCGATCACCCTGGCGGTGGTGGTCGTGGGCCTGCCCACCCTGGTCACACTGTCGATGCGGCGACTGCGGCGGCTGGTGGTCCGGCACCGCACCGGCACCACCCGGATCGTGGCGGCGCTGGTCGTCGTCTGGGTGGCCTGCGCCGCGTTCAACGTGCGGGTGGCCGAGGGCGTACCTGTCGCCGACACCTCCGCGACCACCCTGGCCAACGGTCACGGCTTCCAGGTGCGCCTGCGTCTCGACGACCGCGAGACGTTCGGCGCCCTGATCGAGGCCGACAGGTTCGGCGACACCCCCGGCGACCAGTTGTTGACCGCGCTGCGCGGCAAGAACGTGGTCGTCGCCTTCGTGGAGAGCTACGGCCGGGACGCCGTCGAGGACCCGGAGTTCGCGCCGCAGGTCGGTGCGGTCCTCGACCGCGGCACCAGCGAGCTGAGCGCGGCGGGATTCGCCGCGCAGAGCGGCTTCCTCACCTCACCGACCTTTGGCGGCGGCAGTTGGCTCGCGCACGACACGTTGCTCTCCGGCCTCTGGATCGACAACGACCAACGGCACCGCACCCTGCTGGCCAGTGACCGGATGACCCTCAACGGCGCCTTCCGACGGGCGAGCTGGCAGACCGTGGGCGTGATGCCCGCCGTCACCAAGGCGTGGCCGGAAGGCTCCTTCTTCGGTTACGACCGGTTCTACAACGCCAGGACGCTCGCGTACCGTGGCCCGAAGTTCAGCTTCGGCACCCCGCCCGACCAGTACACCCTGGCCAGCTGGCAGCGCCTGGAACAGGGCAAGCGCGACGGCAACGTGATGACCGAGTTGGCGCTGGTGTCGAGTCACGCGCCCTGGACGCCCGTCCCGCCGCTGCTCGACTGGGCCGAGGTCGGCGACGGCGCGGTCTACCGTGGGGCCGGCGCTGGCAGGTCGGACGACAAGCGCCGCAACACCGCCCAGATCCGGGCGGACTACCGGAAGTCCATCGAGTACACCCTCGGCACGCTCATCTCCTACGTGCGGACCTACGGAGACGACGACCTCGTGTTCATCTTCCTCGGTGACCACCAGCCCGCCGCGGTCGTCACCGGCGAGAACGCCAGCCGCGACGTCCCGATCTCGATCATCACCCGGGACCGGGCCGTGCTGGACCGGATCTCCGGGTGGGGCTGGCAGGACGGGCTGAAGCCCGGTCCGCAGGCCCCGGTCTGGCGGATGGACGCCTTCCGGGACCAGTTCCTGACCGCCTTCGGATCGTAACCCCGGCCACCCCTCTCTCACGGACTGGACCCAGACAGATGACGGCTACCACCGAGGCCAGGATCGCCGCGCTCCGGGCCGATCCGGCCCTGGCCCTGCTGCACCGGTCGCTGGACGTCTACTACGGCGATCCCGAGCGGGACGCGAGGATGGACGCCTTCTATTCCCGCTTCGTCAGCAGCGGGGACCTCGTCTTCGACATCGGTTCCCACGTGGGCGACCACATCGGCAGCTTCCGTCGCCTCGGCGCCCGGGTCGTCGCCGTGGAACCGCAGCCGCTGTGTCTGCGCGCCCTGCGGGCGATCTACGCCGACGACGACCAGGTGACAGTGATCGACGCCGCGTGTGGCGCGCTGCCGGGGCGCACCCGGTTGCACGTCAACTCCGCCAACCCCACCGTGTCGACCGCCTCGCCCGACTTCGTGCGGGCGGCAAAGGGCGCGGGCGGGTGGGAGGGCGAGGTGTGGGATGCCGACATCGAGGTCCCGGTGGTCACCGTCGACGCGCTGATCGAGACGTACGGCGTGCCGACCTTCGCCAAGATCGATGTTGAGGGTTTCGAGGACGAGGTGCTGGCTGGCCTGAGCCGTCCGCTGCCCGCGCTGTCGTTCGAGTTCACCACCATCGCGCGTGCGGTCGCCTCCCGGTGTCTCGACCGCCTGACCGCGCTCGGCTTCGACGGCTTCGACGTCGCGTTGGGCGACGACAAGTCGATGACCTTCCACCGCTGGATTCCCGCGACCGAGCTGGCGGCGCACCTGCGGCAACTGCCGCACACCGCGAACTCCGGCGACGTCTACTGCGTGCCGCGCGACAGACAGGTCAGCACCACGCCGTAGCCGCGCTAGATCATGCGCAGGATCAGCGCGGCGGGCGTACCCTCCGCGGATGGACCTCGACGATCTTCCGCTTGCCGAGTTCGCGTTTCCGGGGCCACTGCGGGACAAACTGGTGGGCGCGATCCTGTCCGGGGCGAAGACCTCGACGACCGGCCTGCTGATCGGCTACGAGCGCGCCAACGAGCCGCTGCCCGAGGTGGGCCAACTGTCCGCAGTGGTGGACTCCGCCGGCCGGCGGGTCGCGGCCATCGAGCTGACCGACGTACGGGTGATCCGGCTCGCCGACGTCGACCTGCCACACGCCCTTGCCGAGGGGGAGGGCGACGAGTCGGTGGCCCAGTGGCGCGCGGGACACGAGACGTTCTGGCACAGCGCCGAGGTGCGGGCCGAACTGGGCGACCCCGACTTCACAGTGGATGACGACACCCTGGTGGTGACCGAACGTTTCCGGTTGGTGCACGTCGTCTGAGCGACCCGGCCACTGTGTACCGAGATTCAGCGGGCCACGTCGCCGTGCAAGGTCACCGGCATCGTCACCGGTACGGCGATGGGGGTGGCCGGGTCGCTCTGGGCGGTCTTCCCGTGGGTGTCGGTCCTGCTCGTCGCAGCGCCGGAGGAGGTGGTCCGGGCGATGGCGTACGTGCCGAGCGGTTGGCCGGTCGCCGCCGTGACAGAGTCGGCCGGGCAAGGGGTGCGCATGATGGCGACCCTGGTGGGCATCGTGCTGCTCTGCGCCGCCGCGTACCTCATGCTGGTCCGGAGGGTGATCGCCGCCGGCGTGCCGTTTCGGCCGCGCCGGACCACGGTGCTCCCGCTCGTGCGGCGCGGCGACGAGCCGGCCGCGCGGCGCGGGACCACGGCGGCGTCACCGGCCGGAGATGGGCGTGCCCAGCGCGGCTGGCGGGCGTGGGTGCCGGCCGCGACGCGGGCGGTCGCGGGCCGTGAGGTGCCGGCCTGGATGCGGCATCCGCTGCGGTTGCAGTATCTGGCGTTCGCTGTGGTCTACGGCGCGCTGCTCGCCGGGCTGCCGCTGCTGTCGGACGTGCACCTGCTGCTGCCGTGGGCCGGGCCGCTCGCCGTGCTCGGCGTGGCGGCGATGTCGGCCGGGCTGGTCGGGCTGGACGGCACCGCGTTGTGGCTGCCGCTCACCACGCCGGGCGGGGAACGGGCCGAGGTCCGGGGCCGGGCCGTGGCGTGGCTGGCGCTGGTCACCCCGATCGGGGTGCTGCTCGCCGTCGCCGGTGTCCTCCTCGCGCCGGACGTCGACCCGCTGGCCGCGCTCTCCACCCTGCCGGCCCTGCTCGGCGCGGGCGCGTCGGTGCCGGTGTGGGTGTCGCTGCTGCGGGTGCGTCCGGTGGCAGATCCCCGGCACCCCACCGCGGCCGACAACCCGACCGACATCGTCAGCGTGCTTGTCGCCACCGCGGGTGGGTTGATCGCCGCGGCGCCGGTGCTTGCGCTGGTGGTCTGGGGCCCGCCGGAGGTGGCGCCCCTCCTGCCGCTGGTCGGGCTGTTGAGCGGTGCCGCGGCCTGGTGGGGTGGCCTGTGGCTGGCCGACGAACGCCTCGCCCGACGCGGGCTCGACGTGCTCGCCGCAGCCGGCCAGCGCAGCCGACCCCCGGAGACGGTGCTTCCACTGACCTGGGACGTGCTGTGGTTCCGGGAGAACAAGCTGACCGCGTGGGCGTTGGGATTACTGACGGTGGGGTGGATTCCGGTGATCCCGCAGGGGGTGATGCCGCTGGCCTTCGGGATAGATGGTGGGTGGATCGTGGCCGGTCACCTGGAAGGGGGCGCGCGCACGGCGGTGGGGTTGGCGATGGTCAGTCTGGGTGTTGCGATGCTGCTCACCGGCCTGGTGCTGTGGGACCGCCGACCACAGCCAGGCGGGCCCTGCCCGACCTGCTCCCGGGGAGGCGAGCTAGGCCACGGCCGGGCCGTCTCACCACAGTGAGAGCTGGCCGTCGACCTCATCGGTGTGCGGCTCCCGCAACTGCCACAGCCGTACCACGCCCGCATCGGCGTCGTGCGTCATCCACCGCCCGCGCCCACCAGCGGACCGGATGGAGTTCTGGGGCATCTCGACGCCGTAATCCAGCACGGTCTGCGGGCGCAGCGTCCGGGTGGATAGGAGGAGATGCCGCTCGGCGTCGCCCTGGTCGGTCGCGACGCCGACCAGGACCCAGTCGTCGGACACGACCGCCGCGGCCTCGTACATCCGGTAGTCGTCGGAGTCGCCGAACCCCGGGATGTCGTCGTAGCGGCGCTCGACCCGCACGCTGTCATCGGCGACCTCGCGTACCGCGATCCGGCCGCTGCCGTGCGGCATCGAGAGATAGCACGTCCCGCTGGCGTTCACGTCGGCCAGGCAGCCGCCCAGGGTCTGCGCGGCGACCTGCCGCCGATCGGCCGCTGTCAACCACTGGCTCAGGCAGGTCTCCGGCCCGACCGCGACGTGCACGCCGACACGTCCCCGCTCGGCGTGCGCCACGAAGGTGGCGCCGCCCTCGACGGTCTGAAGCGGCCGCCGACCGACCTCGGGCCCGCCCGCGTTGGTGTCCCACACCACGACCTGGTCACCGGAACGGTTGGGCATGAACAGCCACACCAGGCCGTCGCCGGCGAGGTGACAGCGCGGCCACGGCCACCCGGTCGAGAGGGCCGCGCCGTGCTCGACCACCCACTGAACGCGGCCGTCGGCGCTGCGAACCTGCACCTCACCCGGCCCCACCAGCGCGAACCGCGACCGGTCCGGTGCCACGCCGACAGCCAGAATCGGCTCAGCGTCGGGGCTTACCGCCTCCCAGGCGAGCCCGACGGTCAGATCCGGATCCAACACCCGCAGCGAGCGGCGGTCCCAGACCAGTGACCCCGCGCCGGCGACCCACTCGACAGAGGCCGACGGCGTCACCACCGTCTCGGCGATCAGTAACGGGTGCACGGCCGCGAGCCTACGCACCACCATGAGCCGGGGGGTGCGTGGTCGTAGCGGCTACCTGGACGTCCATGCCAGGGTGCGCTGTGCGGCGCGCTGGCTCTCGCCGTGGACACCGACCAGTGGACTGACGGGTGCGGCTGGGTGGGTCACCGTCGGTCATCTTCGTCGGGGTGGATGCCGCAGCGAGCGGTATACTTCAGAGGCATATTTATACCTTTGGGGTATACCGCTTCCCGGCAGATCGACATGGTCGGCCAACGGAGCGGACGCAACCGTCACCGACCGGTCGCTTAGCCTCGGCTCATGGATGACGGACTCCTTCGCCGGCTCCGGGCCGAACAGGCCCGAGCGCTGCTCGACGACGCCGACCCGCACCATGCGGTGATGCTGGCCTGCGACCTGTTGGTGGCCGGCGTCAACGGCGATGCCGTGGTGGCGCTCGCAGCGGAGTCAGCTCGGACACTGCCGCCGCACGACGCCAGCCGGCACCTGACGGCAGTCACTGCCGAGCTCGGCCTCCCTGAGCCGGACCTGCCGACCGCAGTGGCGTTGATCGCGGCCGACACCTGCGAGCGGATCCTCGACGGGAGCATCCCGGCCGAGGTGGGAACACACCGCCTCTACGTTGTCGGACATGACGGCAGCCGGCTGGGTGACATGCTCCCGGCGGTAGCCGCCCTGGCCGCGCGTCTTGAGGACGATCTCGGTGGGCGGGCCGACGGCGACCTGCGTATCCGGCTCGCCGCGCTGGCGCGGACCATCCTGAACCGCCTGGCCAATGATCCGGCTTGAGGCTGCGACTGGTGGCTCGCGCGGCCGCCGACCCGCACGAGCGGAGTCGTCAGGATCTCAGTGCCGTGGCTGGTCCTCGTAACCTGCGTCCGACAGACTGCGCGGTATGCGTGATCGTTGGCGCCGGTGGGCGTGGGTCGGGGTGCTCGTCATCGGGCTGATCCTTTATCTGGCGGTGCTGCGCACCCTGGTCAGCACCAAGAATCCGAATTTCGTACCGGCGTTGATCCTGCTCGGGGCGACGCTGGTGCCGCTGACGTTCCTGACGTTCGCGCAGGCCCGCACGGGGCGGTGGCAGGTGCCGGCGTCGGTGCTGGTGACGTCCGCGTTCTTCGGTGGTGTGATCGGCACGGTGGTCGCCGGCACGCTGGAGTACGACACTCTGCGCGGGCTCGGCACCCTGCCGATGCTGTTCGTCGCGCTGATCGAGGAGTCGGCGAAGCTGATCGTCCCGGTGGTCCTGCTGTTCACTGTGGTGGCCCAGCATCGACGTCGGGTGCCCTCCGACGGGCTGATCATCGGCATCGCCGCCGGCATGGGGTTCGCCGCGCTGGAGACGATGGGCTACGCCTTCAGCGCGCTGCTCAGTTCGCAGGGCAACATCGGCGCGGTGGAGCAGACGCTCTTCATCCGGGGTCTGACGGCGCCCGCCGGTCACACCGCCTGGACCGGGCTCACCGCCGGCGCGCTGTGGGCGTTGCTGGCCAGTCCGAGTGTCGCTCGGCTCTTCGGGTTCATCGGCACGTTCGTGGGTGTCGTCGTCCTGCACACCCTCTGGGACACGTTCTCCGGCTCGCTGGTCTTCGTCGTGTTGGCGATCATCAGCATCGGCTGGTTGTTCTGGGAGCTGCGCCGGTACCGGACCTTCGATGAGCACCCCGTCGGTCAGCTCCAACCCCACTGATCATCGCCGTACCCCGTGCCTCTCCCGGCCCGCACGAACAGGCCGGGGAAGGGCATGACTGTTGGTGATCCCGCTGCGACCGGACCGGCACCTCATCTAACGTCAGAGTGTTCATATTTGCCGGGGTTGGTCGGGAAGGTGCGGCAATGGGGGTGCGCAGCTGGTTCGAGGGCTGGCCGGTCTACCGCCAGCTCACCGGCACCGACCCGCTGGGCCGGGGCGCGGCGGCGAAGTCTGACGAGTCCCGCGCGCTGACCGCCCGCACCGACACCGCCGATTCGATGGCCCGGTCCGTCTGCCCGTACTGCGCCGTGGGTTGCGGTCAGCGGGTGTTCGTGAAGGACGGGCAGGTCAGTCAGATCGAGGGCGATCCGGACAGCCCGATCTCGCGGGGTCGGCTCTGCCCGAAGGGTTCGGCGAGTAAGAGCCTGGTGACCAGTCCGCTGCGGCAGACCACTGTCCGCTACCGCCGGCCGTACGGCACCGAGTGGGAGGATCTCGACCTCGACACGGCGATGAACATGATCGCCGATCGGGTCCTGGCCGCCCGGGACGAGACCTGGGAGGACGTCGACGCCGAGGGTCGACCGCTCAACCGGACGCTGGGCATCTCCAGCCTGGGTGGGGCGACGCTGGACAACGAGGAGAACTACCTCATCAAGAAGTTGTTCACCGCGATGGGGGCGTTGCAGATCGAGAACCAGGCGCGTATTTGACACTCCTCCACCGTCCCCGGTCTGGGGACCAGCTTCGGTCGTGGCGGCGCCACCCAGTACCAGCAGGACCTGTCGAACTCCGACGTCATCGTCATCCAGGGTTCGAACATGGCCGAGGCACACCCGGTGGGCTTCCAGTGGGTGATGGAGGCCAAGCGTCGGGGCGCGAAGATCTTCCACGTCGATCCGCGCTTCACCCGCACCAGCGCGCTGGCTGACTCGTACCTGCCGATCCGGGCGGGCACGGACATCGCGCTGCTCGGCGGTGTGGTGCGCTACATCCTCGACAACGAGCTGGACTTCCGGGAGTACGTCGTCGCCTACACCAACGCCGCGACGATCGTGACCGAGGAGTACGCCGACACCGAGGACATGCACGGCCTCTTCTCCGGATTCAACGACGACAACGCCACCTACGACCAGGCCAGTTGGCGGTACGAGGGCCACTCGCAGAACCAGACGACCCGCGACAGCGAGACGCAGCGGGAGACCGCGGCCGGGCTGGAGAACGAGTCGCACGGCGCGCCGGTCGGCGGCCAGACCGAACGTGACGAGACGCTGCAGCATCCACGCTGCGTCTACCAGATCCTCAAGCGGCACTTCTCCCGCTACACCCCGGAGATGGTGGAGCGCGTCTGCGGCATCCCGCAGGAGAAGTTCCTCGAACTGGTTCAGGCCTGGACGGAGAACTCCGGCCGGGAGCGGACCGGCATGCTCGTCTACTCGGTGGGCTGGACGCAGCACAGCGTCGGCGTGCAGTACATCCGCACCGGCGCGATCATCCAGCTCCTGCTGGGTAACGTGGGTCGGCCGGGTGGTGGGGTGATGGCCCTGCGCGGGCATGCCAGCATCCAGGGGTCCACCGACATCCCGACGCTGTTCAATCTGCTTCCGGGCTACCTGCCGATGCCCCACCACGCGGATCACCCGACCCTGGACGAGTGGGTGGACAGCATTGCGCACCCCGGGCAGAAGGGCTTCTGGGGCAACGCCCGCACCTACGGCGTCAACCTGCTCAAGGCGTACTGGGGTGACGCCGCCACCGCCGACAACGACTACTGCTACGGGTACATGCCGCGGATGACCGGTGACCACGGCACGTACCAGCAGGTGCTGAACATGATCGACGGGAAGATCAAGGGGTACTTCCTGCTCGGGCAGAACCCGGCGGTCGGCTCCGCGCACGGCCGCGCGCAGCGGCTCGGCATGGCAAACCTCGACTGGCTGGTCGTCCGGGACCTTTTCGAGATCGAGAGCGCCACGTTCTGGAAGAACGCGCCGGAGATCGAGACCGGCGAGATCGTGCCGGACAAGTGCCGCACCGAGGTGTTCTTCCTGCCCGCCGCCTCCCATGTGGAGAAGGAGGGCACCTTCACCCAGACCCAACGGCTGTTGCAGTGGCGGGAAAAGGCCGTCGAGCCACCAGGCGACGCCCGCTCCGAACTCTGGTTCTTCTACCACCTCGGCCGCATTATCCGGGAACGGCTGGCGACGTCGACGAAGCCGCGCGACCGTGCGCTGCTCGACCTCGCCTGGGACTACCCCAGGCACGGCCCGACCGCCGAGCCGAGCGCCGAGGCGGTGCTGCGCGAGATCAACGGGTACGACGTGGCCACCGGCCGGCCGTTGGCCTCGTTCACCGAGATGAAGGACGACGGCTCCACCGTCGGAGGTTGCTGGATCTACACCGGGGTGTACGCCGAGGGCGTCAACCAGGCGGCCCGCCGCAAACCCGGCTCGGAGCAGTCCCTGGTGGCGCCCGAGTGGGGTTGGGCGTGGCCGGCGAACCGGCGCATCCTCTACAACCGCGCCTCCGCCGACCCGGACGGCAACCCGTGGAGTGAGCGCAAACGCTACGTCTGGTGGGACGCGGACAAGAGTGAGTGGACCGGCTACGACGTGCCGGACTTCGAGAAGACAAAACCGCCGTCCTACCGACCGGAGCGCGACGCCTCGGGCGTGGCGGGAATTGCCGGCGACGATCCGTTCATCCTTCAGGGCGACGGCAAGGGCTGGCTGTACGCGCCCACCGGCGTGCTCGACGGACCGATGCCCACCCACTACGAGCCGGTCGAGTCGCCGGTGCGCAACCCGCTCTACCGGCAGCAGGCCAACCCGACCCGCAAGGTGTACACGCACCCGATCAACACGCTGAATCCGAGCCCGCCGCAGGAGCACAGCCAGGTCTTCCCGTACGTGTTCACGGTCAGCCGACTCACCGAGCACCACACCGCCGGTGGGATGAGCCGGACCGTGTCGCCCCTGGCCGAGTTGCAGCCCGAGATGTTCGTCGAGGTGTCGCCGGAGCTCGCAGCCCTGCGAGGGTTGAGTCACCTGGGTTGGGCGCACCTGGTCACCAGCCGCGCGGCAGTCGAGGCGAAGGTGCTGGTGACCGACCGCGTGACGCCGCTGCGCGTGGATGGCCGGGTCATCCACCAGGTCTGGCTGCCGTACCACTTCGGCTACGAGGGCCTGGTGACCGGTGATTCGGCCAACGACCTGTTCGGCATCACCCTCGACCCCAACGTCCTGATTCAGGAGAGCAAGGTCGGCACGTGCGACGTCCGGCCCGGACGACGCCCCAGAGGACAGGATCTGTTGGACCTCGTCGTCGACTACCGGCGGCGGTCGGGGAACCTCGTCCACCGCTACCCACCGATGGTCACGACCGACGTCGCCGACAGCAGCAGCGACCAGGAGGCCTGACCGATGCCCCACACCAACGCCCTGTACGGGCCGCTGGACCCCGCACCGGACGCCGGCTACGAGAACCCGCCGCCGAGGATGGGGTTCTTCACCGACACCAGCGTCTGCATCGGCTGTAAAGCCTGCGAGGTGGCCTGCAAGGAGTGGAACGGCGTCCCCGAGAGCGGGCTCGACCTGCTCGGCATGTCGTACGACAACACCGGCGCGTTGACCGCCAACTCGTGGCGGCACGTCGCGTTCGTGGAGCAGCCCCGCTCGGCCGGCTGGGCGACTCCGGCGTTCGAGGAGCAACCCGACGGGCCATCGGTCAGCCCGCTCACCGCGGCCGTCGGCGCGCGTACCGGCACCGATACCGGAACGGACCCGGGTCTTCCGCCCGGCTCGCCTGGCGCGGCGGCCCGCATGTCGGGCGGCCCGGAGTTTCTGGGGATGCCGGGTGCGCAGCCGCCGGGGAGGGGTTCGGGCGCGGAGGGGCGGACGGATTTCCGCTGGTTGATGATGTCGGATGTGTGCAAGCACTGCACCCACGCGGCCTGCCTGGATGTCTGCCCGACGGGTTCGCTGTTCCGGACGGAGTTCGGCACCGTGGTGGTGCAGGAGGACATCTGCAACGGCTGCGGTTACTGCATCTCCGCCTGCCCGTACGGCGTCATCGACCAGCGCAAGGATGACGGTCGGGCGTGGAAGTGCACGCTGTGCTACGACCGGCTCGGGGTGGGGATGACCCCCGCCTGTGCGCAGGCGTGTCCGACGGAGTCGATCCAGTATGGGGAGCTGGACGAGTTGCGGGAGCGGGCCACCGCGCGGGTGGCGAAGCTGCACGAGCGGGGAGTGCCGGAGGCGCGGTTGTACGGGCACGACCCGAACGACGGCGTCGGTGGTGACGGTGCGTTCTTTCTGCTGCTGGACGAGCCGGAGGTGTACGGGCTGCCACCGGACCCGATCGTGACCACCCGCGACCTGCCGGCCATGTGGAAGCGTGCCGGCCTGGCGGCGATGACAATGGCGGTCGCCACGGCGGTCGCGTTCCTGGGCAGGCGGCGATGACCGACGAGACGCCGTCGAACGAGCCGGTCGGCGCCCGGCTCCGCGATTTCCAGGCCAGCCTCGATCAGCCCGACGGGAAGCGCCACCGGCGGCCCCGCGGACGAGGCGGCGACGGCGGTGAGCAGCTCACGGTGCCGCCTGCCGACTTCGCCTCCTATTACGGCCGGCCGGTGCTGAAGGCGCCGGTGTGGAAGTACGACATCGCCGGTTACCTGTTCACCGGAGGCCTCGCCGCCGGGAGCGCGCTGATCGGCGCGGGCGCCCAACTGACCGGACGACCGGGGTTGCGCACTGTGGGCCGTTGGACGGCCCTCGGCGGCGTCGCCGCGAGCACGTACCTGCTGGTCCACGACCTCGGCCGGCCGGCCCGCTTCCATCACATGCTCCGGGTGGCCAAGGTGACCTCGCCGATGTCGGTCGGCACCTGGATCCTCACCGCGTTCGGGCCGATGGCCGGCGTGGCCGCGGTCGCCGAGCTCGCGCCGCTGCTCCCGCAGCACGGTGTGTTCGGTCTCGCCCGTCGGATCGGACCGCCCATCGGCAACGTCGCCGGCCTGGCCGCGGCGGCCACCGCGCCGGCGCTGGCGACGTACACCGGGGTGCTGCTCGCGGACACGGCAGTGCCGTCCTGGCACGACGCCTACCCGTCGCTGCCGTTCGTCTTCGCCGGCAGCGCGCTCGCCGCCGCGTCCGGGGTCGGCCTGATCGCGGCGCCGGCCACGGAGACCGCCCCACTGCGACGACTCGCGCTGGCCGCCGCGGCCGTCGAGTTGGGCGGGGGGCACCGGCTGGAGCGGCAGGGCCTCACCGGCGAGCCCTACACGCATGGGCGTAGCGGCCGGCTGGTCAAGGCGGGACGCGCCCTGCTCGTCGTGGGCACCGCCGCCGCGCTGGTGAGTCGACGCAGCCGGGTCCTGTCGGCGATCTCCGGTGCGGCCCTGGTGGCATCGTCGCTCGCCACCCGGTTCGGCGTCTTCGAGGCGGGAAGGGTGTCGGCACGCGATCCGAAGTACACGGTCGTGCCACAACGGGAACGGCTCGCCGAAGACCGGTCGACCACCTAGCTCTGAGCGGATCGGCGCAGCGGAAGGCGCCCCTTTCGAGGGGCGCCTTCCGCTGCGATGCATGCGGTCTGGCCACTACGGGCCTCCGCTGGCGGGACGCGTCAGCCGGTGAACAGCTTCGCGGCGGTGATGGCGGTCTGCACGATGCCGTACCCGAGGAGCACCGCGACCAGCAGCCACGACAACCAGAGCCGCCCGGTCTGGCTACCGACGCGCGGCGGCGCGGGCGGCTGGCTGTCCCGCCCGAGAGCGACCGGCTCGGTGATCGTTGCCTTCGCCACGGGCGAGGTCGGCCCTCGGTTCGGTTCGTGGAACCGCTCGGGCACCGAACGGACCAGCAGGTTCGCTATGAAACCGATGGCGAGGATGCCGACCATTGTGAACAGTGCGGGCCGGTACGCCGCCGCGGTCAGGGTTCCGGGCTTGCCCTGGGTGTCGAGGATCCTGTTGACGATCAGCGGGCCGGCGATGCCGGCGGCCGACCAGGCGGTCAGGATCCGGCCGTGGATGGCCCCGACCTGGAAGGTGCCGAACAGGTCCCGCAGGTAGGCGGGCATGGTGGCGAAGCCACCGCCGTAGAAGGAGATGATCGCGGCGGCGATCAGCACGAAGACCGCGGTCGCGGAGTGGCCGGCCACGGCGAGCAGCACGTAGAGCACCATGCCGACGCCGAGGTAGACCATGTAGATGGGCTTGCGGCCGATGAGGTCGGACGTCGTCGACCAGACGAACCGCCCGGCCATGTTGAACAGCGACAGCACTCCCACGAAGCCGGCCGCCGCCGACACCGAGACAGTGGTGGCCGTCCCGTTGTCCCGGAAGAAGTCCTGGATCATCGGGCTGGCCTGCTCCAGGATGCCGATGCCCGCTGTGACGTTGCAGAACAACACGATCCACAGCAACCAGAACGACCGGGTACGCACCGCGTTCGACGCGGACACGCTCGCCGTTGTCACGAGAGGTTTGGCGGCGACGGTCGCGGGGTCGAACCCGGCGGGCCGCCAGTCCGGCGCCGGAACCCGGACGTTGAACGGGCCGAACATCATGATCACGAAATAGCCGAGGCCGAACGTGACGAAGAGCGCCACGAGGGCGTGTCCCGACGCGACGGCGGCCGGGTTGTTGGGGTTGTAGCCGGAGTCGTAGAGGGAGAGCAGTTGGCGCGCGAGCGGACCGGCGATCAGGGCGCCGCCGCCGAAACCCATGATGGCCAGGCCGGTGGCGAGGCCGGGGCGGTCCGGGAACCACTTGATCAGCGTGGAGACGGGCGAGATGTAGCCGATGCCGAGCCCGATGCCACCGATGACGCCGTATCCGAGGTAGAGGAGCCAGAGTTGTTGGGTCGCGATGCCGAGCGCGCCGACCAGGAACCCGACGGCCCAGAAGCAGGCGGAGACGAACATCGCCCGGCGCGGTCCGTTCCGCTCCACCCAGCGGCCACCCACCGCAGCGGACGAACCCAGCATGACGATGGCGATACTGAAGATCGCCCCGATCGCCGTCTGGCTGGTGTCGAAGTGCGCGATGAGGGAGTTTTTGTAGACACTCGTCGCGTAGACCTGGCCGATGCACACGTGCACCGCCAGTGCCGCGGTCGGGATCAGCCAGCGGCTGTATCCCGGGGGAGCGACCGTGTGCCGGGGGTCGAAGACCGACAGCATGGGCATCGTCCACACCTCCTGCGGCTGAGTAGGCCGCGACGTTGCCGAGCTGTCCGACCCGGCAGTTGGCCGAGGGGCGCCGCCGCGGTGGCGGCCTCGGCGCACGTCTGGCGTCAGCCGATCATCGGCTCTACCTCACGTTACGTGTCAGCCGGTTCACGTCATGTGGTTACCAGGAAACGCGGGCACGGGGACGTCGCCGCGTCGGCGGCGGAGGGCCGATGGCCAGCTCCCAGGGGCGGCTGCCCCCGCCGTACGGGCACAGAACGGGGGCGGGCCCAGCGGCCCGCCCCCGTTGTGCTGACGTGTCAGCTCAGTGAATCGCGACCTTTGCCGCCGCCTCCTCCTGGGCGCGTCGTTCGTCCCCGCTGAGGGTGTGCAGCGGCTTCTCCTTGATGAACAGCACGACGATCAGCGCGAGCAGCGCGATCGGCGCGCCGACCAGGAAGAGATCCGCTGTGGCGATGCCGTACACGTCCTGCACGATGCGTAGCACCGGCTCGGGCAGGGTGGACAGGTCGGGCACCTCGGCGGAGCTACCGCCGGCGGTCGCCGCCGGGCCGAGCCGGTCGGTCGTCAACGAGGTCACCCGACTTGCCAGGACCGCGCCGAGGGCGCTGACTCCGATCGCGCCGCCCATGCTGCGGAAGAACGTCAGCACGGAGGTGGTGGCACCAAGCTCGTTTGCCGGCACGTCGTTCTGCGCGGCGAGCACGAGGTTCTGCATGAGCATGCCGACGCCGACGCCGAGCACGGCCATGTAGATCGACAGCACGACGACGCTGGTGTCGGCGTCGATGGTGCCCAGCAGCAGCATCCCGACGGTCATCACCGCGGCGCCGGCCACCAGGTACGCCTTCCAACGGCCGTACTTCGTGATGAGCTGGCCGGCCACCGTCGACGAGACCAGCAGACCGAAGATCATCGGAAGGCTCATCAGGCCCGCGACGGTGGGGGACTTGCCCAGCGAGATCTGGAAGTACTGGGACAGGAAGACGGTGCCGCCGAACATCGCGACACCGACGAGCACGCTGGCGACCGTGGCCAGGGAGACCGTGCGGTTGCGGAAGATGCCCAGCGGGACGATCGGCTCCGCCGCCCGGGACTCGACGACCACGGCCAGCGCCAGCAGAACCAGACCGCCGATGACCATCAGGGCCGTCCAGCCGGAGGCCCAGTCGAACTTGTTGCCGGCCAGGGACGACCAGATCAGCAGCGTGGAGACGCCCGAGGTGATGAGCAGGGCGCCCAGCCAGTCGATCTTCGCCTTGCGGCGGACGACCGGCAGGTGCAGGGTGCGCTGGAGCAGGGCGATGGAGATGACGCTGAACGGGACGCCGATCAGGAAGCACCAGCGCCAGCCCAGCCACGACGTGTCGACGAGCAGGCCGCCGATCAGCGGACCGGCGATGGTGCCCACACCGAAGACCGCCCCGAAGATGCCGGCGTAGCGGCCCAGCTCACGCGGCGGGATCATCGCCGCCATCACGATCGTGGCCAGCGCCGTCATGCCGCCGGCGCCGATGCCCTGGACGACCCGGCTGAGCAGCAGAACCTCGACGTTGGGTGTAAAGCCCGCGATGAGTGAACCCACAACGAACAGTCCCAGCGACAACTGGATCAGCAGCTTCTTGCTGTACAGGTCGGCCATCTTGCCCCACAGCGGCACCGTCGCCGTCATGGCGAGCAGTTCGCTGGTGACGATCCAGGTGTAGACGGTCTGGCTGCCGTTCAGATCCGCGATGATCCGCGGCAGCGCGTTCGCCACCACCGTGGAGGCGAGGATGGACACGAACATGCCGACCATCAGGCCGGAAAGGGCCTGGAGAACCTCCCGACGCGACATGCGCGTGCCGACGTCGGCGGTGTCGGCGGGCGGGACGGTGGTGGTCATTGACGCTCCCTTGTCGGGTTTCTGGCGGAGTGGCTGGCCCCGGAGCTGGTGCGGCGGGGCAGAGGCTGGCGGGTCAGGAAAGGGACGGCGGATCCGGCAGGCCGGCGGCGATCGCGGCGAACGCCTCGTCGACGAGGTCGTGCAGGGGCCGGGCGTCGTCGCCGGCCGCCCAGCGCAGCATCGCGGTGCGGAACGCGGCGCCGGCGACAGCGATGACCAGCGGCGGGTGGCCGTGGTCGAGGCCGACGCCGAGGCGGGTGGCGACGACCGCGATCATGGCCTGCTCGGTCGCGCTGTTACCGGCCACCAGTCGGGGCAGCAGCGCGGGGTTCTGGGCGATGACAGCCAGTCGCAGCCGCCACAACTCCCGGTCGGCCTGGATCGCGTCGATCGACTCGTCGAGGGCGACCCGCACGGCCTGTAACGCTGACACCTGTGCCGGGACGGCTGCCAGGCGTGCCACGACCGGGTTGCCGTCGAGCGCCGGATCGTCGGTGAGCGCCTCGTCCTTGCAAGTGAAGTAGTTGAAGAAGGTTCGCGAGGAGACGTCCGCGGCCTCGCTGATCTCCTCCACCGTCACGTGCTCCAGGCCGCGTTCGGCGACCAGCCGCAGCGCGGCGGCGGTCAGCGCCGCCCGCGTCTGCGCCTTCTTGCGGTCGCGACGCCCGGGCGCAGCGTGGTCGGTGGTGGTCACGCGGGTGAGATTAGGAGCGAACTTGCACAGCCTGCAAGTTTTTAGAGTGTGAAGTGATTTTCCTGACCCGAGTCGTCAGGCGGAAACCGGCGAATCCGGTCGTTCGGTGCGGGGCACGGCGCCCGTGGTCTCCAGGATGAGCGCGGCCACCAGGTCCGGGTCGTCGCTCATCGGCACGTGCCCGCAACGGGGCAGCGTCACCACACGTGCCGCCGGTAGGCCCGTGCGGGCGCGCTCGGCCTGATGGACGCCGAAGATCCGGTCGCAGTCCCCCCAGCCGATGGTCACCGGCACCGTCGCGTCGGACAGCCGAAGGCAGTCGAAGCGATAGTCGCGAGCAGCCCGGGCCACGGCGTTGAAGCCGAGACCGCGTCGCAGGGCGAGCGCGTCGCCCAGCGCGCGCTCGACATCGAGCAGCGTGGGGCGGGCCATCAGCGGTGCGAAGCACAACGCCCGTAGGTACGCCGAGCGCAGCGCGACCCGCATGATCGGGGTGGGCAGGTACGAGTTGGCCCGCAGCAACCGGAGGATGGCCAGTGCCCGCCGGCGCTCCGCCGGGGTGAAGAAGCCGGCGGGGGAGAGGGCGGTGGCCGAGGCGACAGCCCCGGTGGCGGCGAGCTCCAGGGCGATCGCCCCGCCGAGGCTGTAGCCGGCGACGTGCGGACGCTCCAGGCCCCACTCGGTCAGGGCGGGCAGGACCCCGGCCACGGTGGCGGCCATGTCGGCGGGCATGCCGGTGCCGGGCACCGGAGAGTTCCCGAACCCGGGCAGGTCGAGTGCGATCACCTCGTGGTGGGCGGCGAGCCGGTCGAACACCGGCTCCCACGCCTGATGGCGGTGACCGATCCCGTGGATGAGCACGAGGGGCTCTCCGCTGCCCGCACGTCGGAAATGAATGCTCATGACTGCCCTCCCACCGACGTCCTGCCGAAGGAACGCCCCAGCTGGCGTACCTCGTCCTCCATCTGGCCGACCATGGTCCGGCCCCCGAACCGGGTGATCAACGCGTCCGAGAGGCCGCTGAGCACCACCGGCCGCAGCGCCTGCACCATGGCGAGCGACCGCGGCACGTACACCTTGCGCTTGCGGCGCTCGATGCCGCGCAGCAGAGCCTCGACGCACTGCTCGACGGGTACGACTGTGGACAGCGGCCACGGCAACCGGCGCAGCGTGGTGCGGAACGACGGCAGGTCGGCACGGATGTCGCGGACCAGGTCGGTGTCGATCCAGATCGGATGGGCCGTGCCGACGGTGACGCCGCGCGGGCGGGTCTCCAGGCGCAGCACGTTGGCGAACTGCTCCACACCCGCCTTGGACGCGCAGTAGGCGGCCATGCCGGGCATCGCCGTGAAAGCGGCAGCTGACGAGACGATCAGGACGTGGCCACGGGCGGCGGTGACGTGAGGCAGCGCCGCGCTGACAGTGCGGATCGCGCCGCAGAGGTTCACCTCGACGGTACGGACCAGCGCGTCGACGGGCCCGACGGCGACGGTGCCGAGGTTCGCGATGCCAGCGTTGGCCACGACGACGTCGATGCCACCGAAGCGATCCACAGTGGAGGTCACCGCGGCGTCCAACGCGGCCTGGTCGGTGACGTCACACTCGTACCAGTGCGCGTCGAGGTCGGCGCTGAGCTGCTTGAGCAGCTCGCCTTCCAGACCGACGAGGGCGACCCGGGCCCCGCGGGCGACGGCCTCGCGGGCCAGTTGGGCACCGATGCCGCGCGCCGCGCCGGTGATGAGCAGGACTTTGCCCGCCAGGTCATACCGCATCGGCGTGCTCCCGTTCCGGTTCGTTGGGGGTGCCGCCGGTCGAGGCGATCTGGTAGTCGGCCGGGCGGAACCGCCGCAGCCGCATGCGGAAGCTGGTGGCGAAGCCCGGCCAGATGGTGGTGTTCCGGCCGGTGGCGTCGAGGTACCAGCTCGAACACCCGGTCTGCCAGACCGTGCCTGCCATCTTCTGGTCGATCCGCTCGGTCCAGCGTCGTTGCGCCTGCGCGATGGGCTCGATGGCCTGGATGCCCCTGGTCCGCATGTGACGCAGGGTCGCGAGCACCAGCTGCAGCTGCGCCTCGATCATCAGCACCACGGAGGTGTGCCCGAGCCCGGTGTTCGGGCCGAGCAGGAAGAACAGGTTGGGGAAGCCGGCGATGGTCGTGCCCCGGTACGCGTGCATGCTGGGGGTCCACGCGTCGCCCAGGCTGCGCCCGTCCCGACCGTGGATGCGCCGTACGACGGGGGAGTCGGTGACGTGGAATCCGGTCCCGAGGATGATCGTGTCCGCCGGGTGGTGGACGCCGTCGGTGGTGACCAGGCCATCCGGCACGATCCGAGCGATGCCCTCGGTGACCACGTCCACGTTCGGTCGGGTGAGCGACGGCCAGTAGTCGTTGGAGATCAGCACCCGCTTGCAACCCATCGCGTAGCGGGGGGTGAGTTTGTCCCGCAGGTGCGGGTCGGTGACCTGCCGGCGCAGCGTCCGCAGGGACAGGTGCGAGGCGAGGCGGTTGACCGCCGGGTGCAGGAAACCCAGGCCCATGCTCTCGCGTACCAGATAGAGCCCTGCCCGGGCGGCCCGCTGCGCCCCCGGCACGGTGCGGAACGCGGCCTGTTCGACCCCGCTGATCCGGCGCGACATCCTCGGCATGATCCAGGCGGGGGTGCGCTGGAAGAGCGTCAGCTTCTCGACCGTCGGCTGGATCTGTGGCACGAACTGGACGGCCGAGGCGCCGGTGCCGATCACCCCGACGCGCCGGCCGGCGAGGTCGTGGTCGTGCCGCCACCGCGCGGAGTGGAACACGGTGCCGGCGAACTCGTCGATTCCGGGCAGGTCGGGGATGGCCGGGTCGCTGAGCGGGCCGGCCGCACAGATCAGGACCCGGGCGGTGTGGTCGCCGCCGGAGGTGCGCAGCAGCCACCGTTGACGGTTGTCGTCCCACCTCGCCTCGTGGACCTCGTGGCGCAGGCGCAAGCTCGGGCGGATGCCGAAGCGGTCGACGCAGCCACGCAGGTAGTCCCAGATCTCCGGCTGACTGGAGAAGGTGTTCGACCAGCGGGGGTTGGGGGCGAAGGAGAACGAGTAGAGGTGCGACGGGACGTCGCAGGCGCAGCCGGGGTAACTGTTGTCACGCCAGGTGCCGCCGACGTCGTCACCCCGGTCGAAGACGAGAAAGTCGGTGAAGCCGGCCTGCCGTAGGCGGATGGCGGCGCCCAGGCCACCGAAGCCGGCGCCGATGATGGCAACGTCTGTCTCCATTCACTCCTCCGTGAGCTCGGGCGCGGCAGCCGGGTCCGCCTCGGGCGGCCAGGGCGCGTCGCCCACGCCGGTGATGCGGACGCCGCCCCACGGATCGACCTCGGCCAGTCGGGCGGGCCGGACACGGTCGGCGATACGCACCTCGACGTCGCGCCGGCCGGAGCGCAGCAGGTGGACCACCCGTGGCTCGGGCTCGATCCGCCCACCCCAGTGGAAGCGGCCGTCGACCGGCTCCCATCGTCCGCTGAGGTGCACCCGGACCGAGGTGCCCTCGACGCCCGCCGGGCCGTGGTAGCTCACGGCACGATCCGCTCGTGGGCGCGGGTGAGCTCGGGCGGCAGGTCCGCGCTGGCGCGTACCCCCTCGATGCCGCTCCACAGCAGCGTGGTCAGGTAGTCGGTGAGGGCGGCCCGGCTGATCGGCTGACCGTGCGTGGTCCACCAGTCGCCGACCGCCTGCACGAAGCCCACCAGTCCGTACGCCCACGGCTCCGCCGGGCCGGCGTCCAGGCCCAGCGCCCGTAGCCGGTCACCGATCACCCGGGCCAGCCCGGCGGCGACCTGCCGGCTGGTGCCGGCGACCACCTGGTGGATGCCGGGTTGACCTGACTGCCGCATCAGGAACCGATAGAGCGCGGGCTGTGACTCGATCACCCCGAGGTACGCGTCGATCGTCGCCTCGACCAGGTCGCGTTCCTCGCGGACCTGCTCGATAGCCGGCGCGATGGCGTCGACCACCCGGGCCGCCACCACCTCGCTCACCGCGACCCAGAGCTGCGACTTGTCGGCGAAGTAGCGGTACAGGACCGGTTTGCTGACGCCCGCCGTGGCGGCGACCTGTTCCATGTCGACGTCCGGGCCGTGCCGGAGCAGCGCCTGCACGGCGGCCCCGACCAACTCCTGCCGTCGTTGCTCACGATGGTCTGCCCAGCGGTCTCGGCGGCCGTTGCCCTTCGCCTTCGGGTCGCCGGCGGGGGTCGGGTCGGGCGCATTGACATCGGTGAGCGGCGATTGCATGCTACTACTCGTAACAGTTACCGGTCGTCACGTCAATATGGAGGAGTCATGAAGGCGGCGGAAACCGGGCGCGCGGCGGTCGCCGAGCGACTACTCACGTCCTCAGTGCGCACCAGCTACGACCCCACCGTCGAGATCGACTGGGACGCCCCGCACACCCCCGGCGCCTACTGGCTCCCGCCACAGCGCAGCAGCCTCTACGGCACGCCGCTGTGGGAGCAGCTCAGCGAGGAGCAGCGCGTCGAGCTCACCAAGCACGAGGTGGCCAGCGCGGCCAGCGCCGGGCTGTGGTTCGAGACGATCCTCATGCAGATGCTGATCCGCGAGTACTACCGTGCGGACCCGACCAGCCGGCAGGCCCAGTACGCGTTGACCGAAGTCGCCGACGAGTGTCGGCACTCCATCATGTTCGGCCGGCTGATCGAGGCGACGGGTTGTCCGGTGTACCGCGCGAGCAGCATCGACCACCACCTCGGGCGCTTTCTCAAGGCCACTGCCAGCGGCCCTCGCATGTACGCGGCGATCCTCATCGCGGAGGAGATCCTCGACGCGTTCCAGCGCGAGATCATGGGGGACGAGTCGCTCCAGCCGCTCATCCGGATGGTCTCCCGCATCCACGTCGTGGAGGAGGCGCGACACGTCCGGTTCGCCCGCGAGGAACTGGCCGCCGCGGTCGCGGCCACCGGCCCGGTGGGCATGGCGTACGCCCGACTGTTGGTGGGTCGCGCCGCCTACACGATCGCCAACCGCCTGGTCCATCCCGACGTGTACGCGGCGGTGGGCATTGCACCGGCGGCCGGTCGTGCCGCCGCCCGCGCCAACCCGCACTGGCGTGCCACCCTGCGCTGGTCGGCGGCGCGGGTGCACGACAACCTGGCGGGCGTTGGCCTGGTGGCTGGGCCGGGGCGTCTGCTGTGGGCCCGAGCCGGGCTCATCTGACCCTTGTCGCTCAGTTCAGGCGACGCTGTCAGGCCCGCTCGACCCGCGCCTGCCGGTGATCGGTCAGCCGTAGCCCCACCCCGCGGACGACATCGATGGTGGCGCCGGTGCCCAGGTCGTGCAGCTTGCGGCGCAGCCGCTTCACCAGCGACTGCACGTCCGCCTTGCGCTCGCGCCCCTCGTCACCCCAGACCGAGCGGTGTAGCTCGGCGTAGCTCCAGACCCGGGCCGGCTCGGTGATCAGGCAGGTCAGCAGGTCGTGTTCCAGGCGGGTGAGGTCGATCTCACGTTCTCCGCAGCGGGCGCTGGAGCGGGCTGAGTCGATCACCAGGGCGGCGACCGACGCCGGTTCGGACGCGGCGGCGACCTGCTGCGGAGCGGCGATCAGCCGGCGCAGCTCGTCGAGGTCGGCGACCAGCAGCAGCGGTGCGATGCCGTCGAGAAGCTCCGCGAGCCGGATGCGCTCGGCCGGCGACGGGGTCACCGCGATCAGCAGTGGGAACGGCTCGTCGGCCGGACCACCCCTGTTCACCGTTGCCTCGTCCTCGGCCACCGCACCACCCGGGATCGATGGGCATCCCTGCCCAACTCTCGTCACGGTCCTGACAATGATTGGCAAGCGCGCCGCAAGCCAGGGCAACTCTTAGCGACAAGTTGCTCACGGCAAGTTCTTGATCGTCCGTTCTTCTCGATCATAGTGTCCACTCGGGCAACCGGCGTGACCCGCGCGGTGCATGGGGAGGTCCACCATGGCCCATTTACACCCTGGGTCGTTCTGAGGGAGGCAGCACCTATGTTCAGACGTCCACAATGGCGGCGCGCAGCCAGATCACTGGTGAGCGCCGGTGCGGCGACGATCCTCGCCGCGACATGCTTGGCCACCATCGGCTCGGGCGCGCAGGCCGCGCCGGGTGGCGCGATGGGGGCGGGCGCGCCGACCGGGGAGAAGATCCGACCGGAACTCGCCAAACAGCTCCAGGCCAAGAGTGAAGGGGACTTCTGGATCCGGTTCAAGGACCGGGCGGACCTGAGCAAGGCCAGCGCCATCAAGGACTGGTCGAAGCGGGGGACCGCGGTGGCGGACGCGCTGCGCCAGACCGCCGCGGCGAGCCAGGGCAAGATTCGGGCCGACCTCGACAGCTCGGGCACCAAGTACCAGACCTTCTGGGCCACCAACGCCATCAAGGTGAACAGCGGTTCGCTGGCGATGGCCCAGAAGTTCGCCGGGCACTCGGAGGTCGAGGGCCTCTACGCGCCCGTCGCGTACAAGGTGCCGGAGACGACCAAGGGCACCGACGAGAAGACCGTGAACGCCCTGGAGTGGGGCATCGCCAACATCAACGCCGACGACGTCTGGTCCCAGTACGGCGTCAAGGGCGAGGGCATCACCATCGCGAACATCGACACCGGGGTGCAGTTCAACCACCCGGCGCTGGTGAACTCCTACCGCGGCAACAACGGCGACGGAACGTTCGACCACAACTACAACTGGTTCAACGCCGCAAACGCCACCGGAGCCTGCGCGACCGCCCCCTGCGACGGCGACGGCCACGGTACGCACACGATGGGCACCATGGCCGGCTCCGACGGCGCGAACCAGATCGGTGTCGCCCCCGGGGTCAAATGGATCGCGGCGAACGGTTGCTGCCCCAGTGACGCCGCTCTTGTCGAATCCGGTCAGTGGATGCTCGAGCCGCTGGACCTCAACGGTCAGAACGCGGACGCGAGCAAGCGACCGAACATCATCAACAACTCGTGGGGCACCCGGGACCCGTCCAACGAGCCGTTCATGGAGGACGTGACGGACGCCTGGACCGCGTCCGGGATCTTCGGCACCTGGTCCAACGGCAACAGCGGGCCGGCCTGCCAGACCAGTGGCTCGCCGGGCAGCCTCGTCAGCAACTACTCGACCGGCGCGTACGACGTCAACAACAACATCGCCGGCTTCTCCTCCCGCGGCGCCGGTCAGAACGGCGAGATCAAGCCCAACATCTCGGCACCGGGCGTGAACGTCCGGTCGAGCATCCCGGGCAACGCCTACGGCAGCATCAGCGGCACCTCGATGGCCGCACCGCACCTCGCGGGCGCGATCGCGCTGCTGTACTCGGCGGCACCGTCGCTGGTCGGCGACGTCAACGCGACCCGCGCGCTGCTCAACGGCGCCGCGATCGACAAGGCCGACGACCAGTGCGGTGGCACCGCCGCGGACAACAACGTCTACGGCGAAGGCCGACTCGACGCCCTCGCGCTGCTCAACGCCGCCCCCACCGGCGACATCGGCACGCTGGCCGGCACCGTCACCGACGCGACCTCCGGCGCCCCGATCGCCGGCGCGACGGTGACGCTCACCGGCCCGTCCGCGCGTGAGCTGACCACCGGCGCGGACGGCACGTTCTCGACCCAACTCCCCACCGGCGACTACCAGGTCGCCGTCGCGGCGTTCGGCTACGGCAGCACCACCAGGACGGCAACCGTTGCCAAGGGCGCCACCACGACGCTCAACGTCGCCCTCACGGCGGTGCCGAGTGTCAACGTCACCGGAGCGGTCACCGACGGCTCCGGTCACGGCTGGCCGTTGTACGCGAAGGTGACAGTGACGGGGGTGTCAGGTGTCTACGACTACACCACCCCGTCGAACGGCCGCTACAGCATCAAGCTGCCGGCCGGGCAGACGTACACCCTGAAGTACGAGTCGCAGTACCCGGGCTACCAGACCGTCACCAAGGAGGTCGTGGTCGGCTCGGGCAACGCCACCGCCAACGTCGCCGTGCCGGTGGACAGCAGCGTCTGCACCACCGCGCCCGGATACACGACAGGCTCCGACGGTGAGTACGAGACCTTCGACGCCACGACCACGCCGGCCGGCTGGACCGTCGTCGACAACGCGGGCAGCGGTCAGGTCTGGAAGTTCACCGACGACGGCGACCGGGGCAACCTGACCGGCGGCACCGGCAACTTCGCGATGGTCGACAGCGACGCCTACGGAGCGGGCACCAGCCAGGACACCTCACTGGTCAGCCCGGTGGTCGACCTGACCAGCGTCACGGCCCCGGTCATCCGGTTCAACCAGGACTTCAACCAGCTCAACGACGACACCGCCGACGTCGACCTGAGCATCGACGGCGGTGCCACCTGGACCAACGTGCTCCGGCAGGAGACCGACGTCCGGGGACCGAAGCTGACCGAGATCCCGATCCCCCAGGCGGCCGGTAAGGCGCAGGTGCAGGTCCGGTTCCACTACTACGACGCCTCGTACGAGTGGTGGTGGGAGGTCGACAACGTCCTGATCGGCAGCCAGGTCACGTGCGTGCCGCTCGACGGCGGTCTGGTCGTCGGCAACGTCCGCGACAAGAACGACGACAGCTACGTCAACGGCGCGACCGTCACCAGCAAGGACCGGCCCGCCGAGAAGGCCGTCACCGTGGCGACCCCGGACGACCCGGGGCTGGCCGACGGCTTCTACTGGATGTACTCGTCGCTCACCGGCGAGCACCCGTTCACGGCGACCGCCGGCAACTACGTCAGCCAGACCAAGACTGTCGACGTCGAGGCCGACTGGGCGACCACGGCGAACTTCCAACTGGCGGCCGGTCGACTGTCGGTGACTCCGACGCAGCTGAGCGCGACGCTCCAGATGCCCGGCGGCAAGACCAGCAAGTCGTTCACGGTGACCAACACCGGCGGCGCGCCGGTCGAGGTCAAGTTCGGTGAGCGGGACAACGGATTCGAGTTGCTGCGGGCGGACGGCTCCACTGTCACCCGGCAGCAGGTGCTCGGGTCCGGCGGCGCGCCGGAGCAGCGGCTCACTGTACCGACGTCGTTCGCCGCCAAGGCGTCCGGCAAGGAGGCCAAGGCCGCTGCCGCGGCGGTCGGCCCGCAGGCGGCGCCGTGGACCGACATCGCCAACTACCCGGCCACGATCATGGACAACCGGGTGGTGAACCTGGACGGCAAGGTGTACTCGCTCGGTGGCGGCGACGGTGAGGCCTCCACCACCAAGAACTACGCCTACGACCCGGCCGCGCAGACCTGGACGGCTGTCGCCGACCTTCCCGGCGCGCGCAACGCAGTGACCGCTGGCGTGGTGAACGGCAAGATCATTGTCACGGGTGGTTGGGCCGACGCCGGCCCGGACTCCGCCACCTGGTCGTACGACCCGGGAGCCAACACCTGGACCGAGCTGGCCGACAACCCGGCGCCGCGGGCTGCGGCCGGTCAGGCCGTCGTCGACGGCAAGCTGTACGCGGTCGGCGGCTGCACGACGGCGGCCTGCCTGCCGATGTCGAACAGCGTCGTCCGGTACGACCCGACCAGTGACACCTGGGAGACGATGGCCAACTACCCGAAGTCGGTGGCCTTCGCCTCCTGCGGCGGGATCGACGGCGTCGTCTACTGCACCGGCGGCAACGACGGTTCCGCCGCGCAGAAGTCCAGCTACGCCTTCGACCCGGGTGCCAACACGTGGACCGCCATCGCCGACGCGCCGGCCGACAACTGGGCCAGCTCGTACGCCGTCGCCAGTGGCAAGCTCCTCGTCGTCGGTGGTTCGCAGGGTGGGGCCATCAGCAACGCCGGCTTCGCCTTCGACCCGGCCACCGGTTCGTGGTCCAACCTGCCGAACGCCAACACCGCGCGCTACCGCGGCGGCGCGGCCTGCGGCTTCTACAAGATCGGTGGCTCGTCCGGCAGCTTCAACGCGGCTCCGGACAGCGAGGTGCTCCCGGGCTTCGAGGGATGCTCCGAGTCGGCGGCCGACGTCAGCTGGATGACCATCGACAAGTCGGCGGTCACCCTCGCACCGGGTGCGAAGGTCACTGTCACCGTCGGTCTGACGGCGAACGTGGACCAGCCGGGCACCTACTCCGGCGCGGTGGCGATCTCCGAGAACACCCCGTACTCGGTGCCGCCGGTGGCGGTGACCATGACCGCGAACCCCCCGAAGACCTGGGGCAAGCTCATGGGTACGGTCACCGGCACCAGCTGCCAGGGTGCGACCTCGCCGCTGACCGGCGCGGTCGTGCAGGTCGACTCGTGGGCGGCGTCGTACACCTTCGCCACCGATGCCGAGGGCAAGTACGCCTACTGGGTGGACCGCCGTAACAACCCGCTCACGATGATCGTGGCCAAGGACGGCTGGAAGCCGCAGACCCGTCAGACGAGGATCGACACCGCCACTCCGACGGTGGAGAACTTCGGCCTGGCGCCCATCAGGTGCTGACGCCTGAGCACTAGCCGAAATAGTCCGGCCCGCCTGGTCCTCGACCAGGCGGGCCGGACCGCGTCCGGGGGATCAGACGGGGGCGAGCCGGAAGCCGACGCCGCGCACCGAGTGGATCGTCGCCGCGGCGTTGAGCCGGGCGAGCTTGCCGCGCACCCGGCGGACCACCGAGTGCATGTCCGAGCCCCGGCCGAGGTGCCGGTTGCCCCAGACCTCAAGGTGCAGACGCTCGTAGGTCCAGACCTGACCGGGCGCGTGCACCAGGCAGAGCAGCACGTCGTGTTCCAATCGGGTCAGGTCGATCTCCTGGTCGCGCCAGCGCAGCACCCGGCGGTCGGAGTCGACGGCCAGGTCCGGTGGCGGTGGGCTCGGCGCCACCTCGGCGAGCGCCGCCCTGGTCGGGGGAGCCGGGGCGGGAGGCGCCTCGACCACCCCGAGGAACTCTCGTGCCTGGTCGACGGTCGAGACGATCAGGAAGGCATCACTGCCGCCGAGCAGCCGGGCCAGCTGTCGCCGCTCGGCCGGCGAGGAGGCGATGCCGATGACCAGGCTGGCGACTGGAATTTCCTGCATTTGCCAACACCTTCCGGTTCCCCAACTCACTCCGGATGGATTTTTCGCACCGCCGGCCGAGACATCGATCGGCGTCCTGACCCTAGTGGTGGCTGATCTCGGCTGGGTAAAACATAGTTGCATGGAAGCATGTGAATCCCGCCGCGCCGTCCCGGCCGCCCTGGCCCACCGCCGACGATCCGCTTTCCGGAAGCGGTCGGGGTGGTTGTGACAGAACCAAGACAATTCGAGTACGGGGTACGGACCTGCCGGGGCGAGCATTGTCGCCATGTCCATCGGATCGTCGTACTCCGTCGGGCGGCCGACGCCCGGCCCGGCGCGACCGCTGCCCCACGCCCGCGCGGCGGTGCCGATGGGGCTCCGACTGCTCGCTGCGGCGCTGTGCGGTCTGGTCGCCCTGGCACTCACCGCCGCCGTCTTCGTGCGGACGTACCCCGGGCAGTGGCTGGACGGGGTGCTCGTGCCGCGCGCCGAGCGGGGCGGAGGGTACGAACAGCAGACCGTACTGGTGGGCCCGGCCAGGAGCGTGCTGGCCACCTTCGGCGACCCGGCCCTGCTCGCGGCCCTGCTCGGCGTGGTGCTGCTGGTGGGTGTGCTCCGCCGACGGCTGGTGGCCGGGGTCGTCGGCGTGGGCATTGTCGTCTGCGCGGTGCTGGTGGCCGGAGCGGTGAAGTCGGCGCTGCCTCGCCCGGATCTGCAGATCGGAAGCTCCACCACCCACAACAGCTTCCCCAGTGGCCATGTCGCGGCGGCGACCGCCCTGCTGCTGGCGTTCATGCTGGTCCTGCCCGGGTGGGGCCGACGGTGGCTGGCGGTGCCGGGCGCGGCGGGGGTCTCGGTGATCGGCTCCGCCACGATGATCGCGGGCTGGCACCGGTTCAGCGACGTGCTCGGTGGCGTACTCCTGGGGGTGACCCTGTTCTGCCTGGCCGCGGCCGCGTTGGCGGCCTGGCCCGGCGATCGCGACGCGGCCGGCGGTTCGGACGGTGGCAGCCTCTGGCGCAGGCTGACCGAGACGGCGGCCGGGCTGGTCGTGCTGGTCTGGGCGCTGGTGGTGGTCGTGCCCGGTCTGGCGGCGTCGGTGCAGCGCGGCGTGCTGATCGCCATCGTGGCCGCGGCCGCGTCGACGATGTTCCTGGTGGGCGCTGTGGTGTTCCTGGTGCGGTCGTCGGATTTCGCGGTGCCGGTTCCCTCGAGGAGCCTTGAGCAGCCGCCGCCGTCGACGGAAACCCGAAACAACTCATGATGGGATACTTGACGACATGTCCCAGGTGCTGTTGATCGAAGACCACCAGACGGTGCGCGACGGACTGCAGTTGGCGCTGACCCGACAGGGCCACACAGTGCATGCCGTGGAGACCGGTGAGCAGGGGTTGGAGCGGCTGCGCACGGCCCAGTCCGACGTCGTGGTCCTCGATCTCATGCTGCCCGGGATGGACGGGTTCGAGGTCTGCCGCCGGATTCGGCAGCTCGGTGACCTGCCGATCATCATGCTCACGGCCCGCAACGACGACATGGACGTGGTGGCCGGCCTGGAGGCCGGCGCGGACGACTACGTGGTCAAGCCCGTGCAGGCCCGGGTCCTCGAGGCGCGCATCCGCGCGGTGCTGCGACGGACCGGTGGCGAGTCGCGGCGCGGCGGTGACCGGGCCGGCCTGGAGCAACACGGCGCGTTGACCATCGACCGGGCCGCGCTGGTGGTCAGCAAGGACGGGGCGCCGGTCAGCCTCGCCCCGACGGAGCTGCGGCTGCTGCTCGAACTCTCGCACACGCCGGGTCAGGTGCTCAGCCGCCAGCAGCTGCTGGAGGCCGTGTGGGAGCACGGGTATCTCGGTGACTCGCGACTCGTCGACGCGTGCGTCCAGCGGGTACGCGCCAAGATCGAGGCCGATTCGTCGGCGCCGGTCTTCATCCAGACCGTGCGTGGTTTCGGATACCGGTTCGGGCCACTGTGACGTTCTGGCGCTCGGTCGCCGCCCAGGTCTCCGGCCTACGGGTCCGGCTGCTCCTGGCGTTCGGGTTGCTGGGGGTCACCACCACGGCAGTCGTGGCCAGCGGCAGCTACTTCCAGGCCCGGACCGTCATCCTCCAACAGGCGCAGGACGCCGCGGTGACGTCACTGACCGACCAGCTCACGAAGGTCTATCCGATCGCCCAGCTTCCGCCGACCCAGGACGAGCTGAACCTGTTGGCCCAGCGACTCTCCGACCGCGAGGGGTTCGCTGTCGTCGTCTACCGGGACATGCGGGCACAGGGCTCTCCGACCCCCGCCCCGCTCACCCCCGAGCTGCGGCAGGAGGTCGGCGACGGCCACATCGCCTGGCAGCGCGTCTCGCTGGACGGGCAGCCGTGGCTGCTCATCGGCACCCAACTGAGGCTCGACCGACCCGACGGCGCGTCCCGACCGTCCGGGCTGGAGGTCTACTCGGTGCGCAATCTCGTGCCCGAGCAGCAGAGCATCGACCGGCTCGCCACCAGGGCGTGGCGGACCGGCGGGTTGTCCCTGCTCCTCGCCGTCCTGCTGGCGTTGCTGTCCGCCCGCGGCGTCCTGCGACCCGTCCGCGAACTGGGCCGGGCGGCCCGCCGCCTCGGTGAGGGCGACCTGACCACCCGGCTGACGGTCCGGGGGGTCGACGAGCTGGCCGACGTGGCGCGGACCTTCAACGACACCGCCGGCACGCTGGAGCGGCAGGTCGGTGAGCTGCGGCGGATGGAATCCGATGCCCGCCGCTTCGTGGCCGACGTCTCGCACGAACTCCGTACGCCGCTGGCCGCCATGACGGCGGTCACCGACGTGCTCGACGAGGAGGCCGAACACCTGCCCGGGGACGCGGGCCGGGCCGCCCGGCTGGTCAGCCAGGAGACGCAGAACCTCACCCAACTGGTCAACGACCTGATCGAGATCAGCAGGTTCGACTCCGGTACGGCACGGCTCGCCCTCGACGACGTGGACGTGGCCGCGGCGGTGACCGCGACTCTGCGGATCCGCGGCTGGGCCGACCGGGTACGCGCGGACCTGCCGCCCGCAGTGGTGGCCCGGCTCGATCCCCGCCGGCTGGACGTCATCGTCGCCAACCTGGTCGGCAACGCCTTCCGGCACGGTGCCGAGCCGGTGTCCGTACGCCTGAGCGCCGACCCGGACTGGGTCACCATCGAGGTGGCCGACCAGGGGCCGGGACTGGACCCGGAGGTGTTGCCACACGTCTTCGACCGCTTCTACAAGGCCGACACCGCGCGAACCCGCTCCGAGGGCAGCGGCCTCGGCCTCGCCATCTCCTGGGAGAACGCGCGGCTGCACCGCCACGGCGAGCGACGGGGGACTCTCGTCGCCGGCAACGGCCCGGGCGGCGGCGCGGTCTTCACGCTCCGGCTGCCCCGCGAGACGACGGACGCCGGAGGTGCCCGGTGACCGGCCGGCGGACCGGCCGCCGGCTGCTCGCCGGCGGACTGCTGCTCGGCACGCTGCTGACAGCGGGTTGTGGGGTACGCCCCAGCGCCGTCATCACCGGTCGTCCCGCTGTCAGCGGCCCGGGGCAGGGCGTCGGGCTCTACCTGGTCGCGCAGGGCGAACTCGTGCTGGTCCTCCGCAGCGTCAACGCAGGTGCCTCACCGAGCGAGGCGCTTGCCCTGCTCGCCGCCGGCCCGCAGCAGAACGAACGCAGCCAGGGCCTGACCAGCGACGTGCCAACCGGGTTGACCCCGGTCGTCGAGGTGACGCCCGGGGCCGGTCAAATCGGTGCCCTCACGGTGCGAATCACCGGGACGGCGCGGGCGTTGGCGCCAACGGCGAGCGACCAGATCATCTGCACAGTGGCCGACGCCGCCGCCCAGAATGGCCTGGTGGGAAGTTCGGCCCCGGTCACCATCGTCGGGTCCGACGGTGCCCAACCAGCCCGCCGCTGTCCCGCCAGGTGACCGGGCACCGACCACCGCCTCACACCAGGTCGACCGCTCGGGCCTGCCGGGGCAACCCGCTGTGCTGGCCGTGGTCCTGGTCGGCCAGCGCGCCCGCGATCAGGATGTCGATCAGGGCGGCGAACCCGATGCCGGCCTGCTGCCAGATCTGCGGGAACTGTGACGCGGCGGTGAAACCGGGGAAGGTGTTGACCTCGTTGACGATGGGCTCCGACGACCCCTCGGTGGGCAGGAAGAAGTCGACCCGCAGCAGCCCGCGGCAGTCGAGGGCCTGGAAGGCGCGGATCGCGCGGTCCTGCAGCACCTCGGTGGTCGTCGCGTCGAGCGGGGCGGGAATCTGGAAGATCGCCCCGCCGTCGTACTTCGCGTCGTAGTCGAAGAAGCCGGCGCCGGTCACCCGGATCTCCAGCGGCGGACCGGCCTGCACCCGGCCGTCCGGGTGTTGGAGGACGGCCACGTCGATCTCGCGCCCCCGCGCACCCTGCTCGATGAGCACCTTCGGGTCGACCTGGCGGGCCTGCTCCAGCGCGGCGGGAACCCCCGCCCAGTCGTTCACCTTGACGACGCCCAGGCTCGACCCGGCCCGGGCCGGCTTCACGAAGACCGGCAGCTCCAGCCGACGCTGGTCCTCGGGCGACAGGTCCTCGCCGGCGCGCAGTGTCACCCCCGGGCTGACCCGCAGGCCCTCCGCCGCGAGGAGCCGCTTGGTGACCCCCTTGTCCATGCCGGCGGCGCTGGCGAACACGCCGTTGCCGACGTACGGCACACCGAGCCATTCCAGCAGCGACGACACGGTGCCGTCCTCGCCGTACGGGCCGTGCAGGGCCGGGAACACCACATCCTGGGCGCGCAGGACACGCAACGCCGCAGGCAGAGGCGTCGGTCGGCCGTCGACATGCCACCCGCCGTCACGGTCGATGAGCACCTCGGTCACCTGGTACCGCTCACGGTCCAGGTGGGCGAGGATGCTCGCCGCCGAGCGGCAGGACACCTCGTGCTCGCCGCTCTGCCCGCCGTACAGCACTGCCAGTCGGGTTGTCATGAATTCGGTGCCCTTCCGTGGAGGTGCTCGCGGGCCACCCGGGCCCCGATGCCGGTCAAGATCTCGTGCGGGTTGGTGTCGGCCCAACGGGCCCACTCGACGACCGTCGGCGGGCTCTGGTCACCCTCGCCGGGGCCGAACACCACGACCGGGTCGCCGATCGCCACGGGAAGATCCCCGGCGTCGACCACGCACTGGTCCATGGCGATGCGCCCGACGATCGGGCATCGCCGACCGGCGAGCCACACCGAGGCGTGGCCACCCGCAGCCCGGGGCAGCCCGTCGGCGTAGCCGAGTGGCAGCAGCGCCAGCGTGGTCGGTGCGCCGGTCACGTGCTCCGGCCCGTAGGAGACGCCCGTGCCGGCCGGCACCCGCTTGACGTTGACGACGCTCGTCCGCACTGTCATCGCGGCGTGCAGCCCGAACTCGCCCGGACCGCTCGCGCCGAACGGGTCCACGCCGTAGAGGGCGATCCCGATCCGGCAGAGGTCGAAGCGGGTCCGTGGTGCGGAGAGCGCAGCCGCCGAGTTGGCCAGGTGGACGAGGTCGGGGTCCAGACCAGCCGACCGCGCGGTCCGCAGCGCCTCCTCGAAGATCGCCACCTGCCGGTTGAGCGCCGGGGCGCCCGGCACATCGGCGTCGGCGAGGTGGGACCACACCCCGCGCACCCGGATCCCGCCCTCCCGTTCGTACTTGCGGGCCCAACCGACCAACTCGGGCCAGTCGTCCCCGGCGGCCCCGTTGCGGGACAACCCGGTATCCGCCTTGAGCTGCACCATCGCCGGTACGCCGAACAGACGGGCCGCGTCGGCGACGGCGTGCAGATGCGTCGTCGTGGACACGCCGACGTCGACGCCATCCTTGATCAACATACCGAAGTCGTCATTCGGGCCGTGCAGCCAGCTCAACGTGGGCGCTGTCACACCCGCCGCGCGGAGGGTCAGCGCCTCGGCCGCCGAGGTCACCCCCAGCCAGGCGGCACCGGCACGCAGCGCGGCCCGGGCCACCTGCACCGCGCCGTGGCCGAACCCGTCGGCCTTCACCACGGCCATCAGCCCGGTGCCGGTGACCGACGCGATCGTCCGCACGTTTGTGGCGATCGCGTCCAGGTCGACCAGGGCTTCGGCGAGGGCGTTCATCCGGCCACCTCCACCCGGCGCTGGCCGGGGAGCGCGAACAGCCAGCCCGCGCGAACCGCCAGCAGCCCGCGGTGGACGGCCAGGCTCAGGCCGATCACCAGCCCGCTCAGCAGAATCGGATAACCGAGCACGATCAGGCCCTGAGCAGACCCAGTCAGCCCGGAAACCGGTACGAGCAACAGCCGGTGCAGCAGGGCCAGGACCGGCATGTGCATGACGTAGATCGGCAGCGTGATGCGGCCGAGCTTAGCCAGCGGTTTGCTGAGCGCCGACCACCGGGCCAGCCGGGCAGCGGCGGTTATGCCGAAGATCACTGCCACCCCGGAGACCATCGTCCATACCCCGAACCACTGCTGGGCACCGGTCATCGCCATCGCGGCGAGCGCCAGCACATAGGCGCCCGAGGTCAGCAACAGCCGGCGGCGGCTGGCGGTGCCGGCCCACTGCTGGATCTGCGCCCGAAGGTGCAGGCCGACGAGGAAGAAGACCAGGTTCTGGTAGAGACCGGCGCGGTTGCCCGGCGTGTCGAGCAGGCCGGCGGCGGTGACGGCGGAGAGCGCGGCGGCGGGGGCCAGGACCAGCGCCCGGGGCAGACGACGGGTCGCCTTGGCGATCGTGAAGTACAGCGCCAGCGCGTACAGGTACCAGAGGTTGGACGGCGTGACGGTGAGCTGCTCCAGCAGGCCGAGGGCCGAGGTGGCGCGGTCGGTCGGCAGTTCCGGCGCGGCGGCGAGGACCACGGTGTGGATCAGCAGCCAGACCACGTACAGGTAGAGGAACCCGGCGATCCGGCTGCGGGCGACGACCCGCCACGGCCGCTGGGCGGCGTTCGCCGCGAAGACGCCCGAGATGGTGAAGAACAGCGGCATCCGCAGCGGAAGGAACTGCTCACCCAGCGTTCCCCAGAAGCCCGGCACCGGTGCGCCGACGTGCCAGTCGATCTGGAGGTAGTCCTTCACGACGACGTGCCACAGCACGACGAGGATGATGCAGACGCCCTTCGCGGCATCGGCCCACTGCGCCCGGTGTGCTCCGGCTGCGGGCGCGGAGGCAGGGGCGGGTCCGGTCCGTTGGCGGTGGCGGAACCGGACGTGCGTCGCGTCGGGCTCGAGTTCGGCGGGCCGGGACTCGGTCAGCTGTTGGATCACCCACCGAAAACTGCCAGCCGGATATCCGCACGTGATCCGCGAATTGTCATGATCCGGTAATGGACGCCGCCGGACCTGGTTCGTGGGCAGCTCCGAGCCGCCCCCGGCGGACGCCGGGGGCACTAGGCTCGTTGCGGAGGTGCCGAACATGAAGCTCGGGCTGCACTACTGGAACTACTCGACCCCGGCCGATCCGGCTGCGATCGCACCGACCCTGGCCCAGACGGCGGCCACCGCCGAGCAGGCCGGCGTCGCGTCGTTCACGGTGATGGACCACTTCTTCCAGATGGACGCGGTGTTCGCGGCCGAGGAGCCGATGCTGGAGGCGTACACCACGCTGGGCTACGTCGCTGCGACGACTCAGCGGATGACG
The DNA here is from genome assembly GCF_040608575.1 of Micromonospora sp. NPDC005171. Lineage (NCBI taxonomy): Bacteria > Bacillati > Actinomycetota > Actinomycetes > Micromonosporales > Micromonosporaceae > Micromonospora > Micromonospora sp. NPDC005171. The sequence continues at coordinate 67,040 of NZ_JBEXIM010000016.1, forward strand.
CTGGGCGTGCTGGTCACCGGTGTGATGTACCGCTACCCGGGGTTGCTCGCCAAGACCGTGACGACCCTCGACGTGCTGTCCGGCGGCCGGGCCCGACTCGGGATCGGTGCCTCCTGGTACGAGCGGGAGCAGCTCGGGCTGGGCGTGCCGGTCGTGCCGGTGGCCGAACGGTTCGAGCGGTTGGAGGAGACGCTGCGCATCTGCCGTCAGATGTGGAGTGCCGACGACGGCCCGTTCAACGGGAAGCACTACCAGCTCGCCGAGACCATCAACTCGCCGCAGCCGTTGAGCCGCCCGCACCCGCCCATCATGATCGGTGGTGGGGGCGAGAAGAAGACCCTGCTGCTCGTGGCCCGGTACGCCGACGCCTGCAACCTGTTTGGCCGTGGCGGCACCGACGACGTCGCGCGCAAGCTGGATGTGCTGCGCGGGCACTGCGCCGCCGAGGGCCGCGACTACGACACCATCGAGAAGACGGTGGTCGCCTCGCAGGCGCCGCTGGACGACACCGACGCGTTTCTCGCCGAGGTGTCCGAGTACGCCGCGCTCGGGGTGAGCGAGGTGCAGGTGACGCCGGATCGGCACCCGGTGGAGTTCGCCCAGCGGCTCGGCGACGAGGTGCTGCCCCGGTTGGCCGACATCGGCTGATTCCGCTACGACGCTGCGGGCGCCAACTCTGAACAGGATTATCGGTGGGCCCGGTTTGGGGCCTCGTAGCCACTGCTGAGACGTACAGTGTGGACGGTGTGGATTGAAGAGCATCTAACCACGGTCCCGGACGTGACTGATGTCGTACTTGATCTATCCAATGTTGTGCGGGAGCGTGGGCTCTGCAGTGAACGAAAAGCCGACCTGCGTCGCCTGCCAGCCTTGATCAACGGTCTCAAGGTCTACCTGCAGGACGAGACCGTTCGGGTGTACACCGTGACCGACTGGTCGCTGTGGCGCCGGGAGGACCTGCTGCCGCAGGCCGACAGGCGCACCCTGAAGCGCTGGATTGATCTCGGCTGGGTCGAGGCCCGCGACGGGGCGGACGATCGCGTCCTTGAGATCGCTGATGTCACCGGCGCCAGGATTGTCAGCCACGACACCTTCAAGGGCAGGCATCGGGCTTTTCCCTGGATCCCGGGCAGCTCCGACCGCTTCCTCGGCATGGAGCCCGACGGCGAGGGCGTCCGGGTCGTCGCGCGGGAGATCCCGATCTACCCCGAGCGTGTGCTGTCCAGCGCCGAGGAGCAGGATCTGCTGCGGGAGGCGGGGCTGTACGACCGGGAACGCCAGCTGCGGCGCGCGCCTCTGTCCCGTGCCTGGTTGTGCCCCGAGCCGGAGTGCCCGCTGTTCAGCGCCGAGCGTGCCGATGGTCAACCGCTTCCGGTGTACCGCAACGGTCGGGTGTGCTGCCCGACGCACCGGCAGGCGATGGCCGACCTCGGCCCGCTCGTACGCCCGTTGCAGATCAAGGTATCTGTGGACCGTAAAGTGGTCGATCGTTTTCAGGTGCCGCCGGGAGAGCCGGTGATCGTCGGCCGGGAGTTGCTTCAGCGCGTGCCTCCGGCGCTCCTGGAGTGGATCAGCCGGCGACACGCCGAGATCCGCTGGGACGGCCAGGCGCTGACGATCGCCGATCTGCGCAGCAGCCACGGTGTGCGCGTCAAAGGCCGCCGGCTCACGCCCGGCCGGCCGGAGCGGTGGAACTTCCGCGACGCGGTCGCCCTGCATGACCGGGTCAAGCTGGTGGTCAGCGGCCGACACTACGTCTTTGACGTCGGGCCGTCATCGCCTGCCGAGCCGCCCGCTGTGGCGTTCGACGCGCAGACTCGCCAGCACCGGGATCAGCGGTGACCGTCCGGCGGCTGGATGATCGCTACACCCTTGGTGAGCGCATCGGCGCCGGCGGCTTCGGGCAGGTGTTCCTGGCCCGGGACACGAAAATGGACCGGGACGTCGCGATCAAGGTGGTCAAGGATGAGGGAGAGCCGGCTCACCTTGCCCGGTTGCTGCGCGAAGCGAAGGTGCTCGCCGGGATCCGACACCCCAACATCGTCTACATTCTCGACGTCGGTGACGACTACATCGTCATGGAACGGCTCACCGGTCCGGATCTGCTGACGTTCGTGAGGCCGCGGCTGCCGCTCCCGGTGGACGAGGCGGCCAGCTACGGGGTCGCGCTGGCCGGCGCTTTGACGGTTCTGCACGACCGGGCGGACCCGATCGTGCATCGCGACCTCAAGCTGGAGAACATCATGCTGGACGGTGAGCGCGGCCGTCAGCAGGTCAAGCTCGTCGATTTCGGGCTCGCCGCCGCCCCGAACTTGACCCGGGTGACCCAGATCGGTGTGGTGGTCGGCACGCCCGGTTACATGGCGCCGGAGCGGCGCAACGGACTCCCCAGCGGTCCGCCCTCCGATGTCTACGCGCTCGGCGTCATCCTGCACGTGCTGCTCAGCGGGTCGATGCCGGTCGCGGCGGACCCGGCCTCCGGACGGGCCGCCCGATCGCTCGCGCAGCTGCGGCCGGCGCTGCCGCCCGGCCTGGCGGACCTCGTCGATCGCATGCTCGCCGCTGACCCGGCCGTGCGACCCGGCGCGGCGGAGGTCCGTGACGCCCTGGCCGGTGTCGGCGGGGCGCGCGTCGCGGCGGAGGCCGTCGCCTCCCGGCTGGCCGGCCAGTTCACCGAGATCCAGGTCCAGTTCGGTCAGGGACGCGAGGCGTTGGCGGCCTTCGCGCTGGTACGGCTGCTTGCCCGGGCCGGGGTGGAGCTGGGGCCCGACCATTCGCTGGTGCGTCGGATCAGGGCGTATGCCGAGCTCAGGCGAACTCCGTAGTGGCCCACAGCGTCGCCGACGCGGTGTCCCCCGCGGTGAAGCCGCCACTGATGTTCTTGATGGTGGCGTAGCCCACCAGGCCCTTCTCGGTCTGGAAGCAGAAAATCGAGTTCTTCTGGACCACGACACGGGTGGTCCCGGCCGTCGCGATTTGGTCATGGCAGGTCCGGGGCGACGGCTGGGTGCCCGCGAGCAGGTTCGCGACGCTGGTCTCGTATCCGCCGCGGCTCCCGAGGATCGTGGACTCCACGTCGTCGGTGAGGCCGAGTTTCAGATCGACCACGCCGGCGGTCGGGTCCACGGTGGGAGGGATACGGTCCATGTCGATGCCATCGCCGTTGATCCGGATGACCCCCGTCCACCGGACCTCGTCCGCTGTCGCAGACGGGGACGCAGGCGCAGACGGGGACGGAGATGGCGGGCTGGACGCCGCCGCTGTGCTGCTGACCTGAGCCGCCGGCGTTGATGACGAGCCGGCCAGCCCTCCGGGGTCCCTTCCACTGTCGGTTGGGTCGGCGAGCAGTTTGACCGTGACCAGGATCGCCGCCGTCAACACCACGGCTGTGGTTCCGGCGGCGATCAGCCACCGCCGGACGCTGGCCCGGCGAGGCTGGACCTCAGCCGGCGGTGCGGGTTGGGCCGCGATGCGAGCCAGCTCCGCCGTACGTGCGGCGATGTCGGCCGTCAACGCCGGAGGCAACCAGCCCTCGGCCGGCCTGGGCGTGCCGGCGCATTCGGCGATCACCTCTGCGGTGGTCGGCCGAGCGGTGGGGTCGACCGACAGGCACCGCTCGATCAGGCCTCGCAGCTCCTGCGGGCAGCCGGTCAGGTCCGCCTCGCCGTTGGTGATCCGCAGGAGTTGGCTGGTAAGCGTCCCGTCACCGTAGGCCGACCGGCCGGTCGAGGCAAAGTACGCGATCGCGCCGAGGGCGAAGACGTCGGAGGCTGGCACGGCCTCCTGACCGAGCGCGACCTCCGGAGCCATGAAGCCGGGCGTGCCGACGGGTGTGCGCGTCATGAGGCTTCTGGCGATGTCTGTCGCGCGGGCGACGCCGAAGTCGATGACCGTCGGGCCGTTGGCGGCGAGGATGACATTGCCCGGCGAGAGGTCCCGGTGGATGACATCGCAGGAGTGGATGTTTTGCAGCGCGGAGGCGACCGTGGCGATCAGCGTCTGCGCGGTTGCCAGCGGCAGGGGGCCATGCGCGCGAACGGCGTCCAGCAGCGTCGGCCCGATCACGTATGCCGTCGCCAGCCACGGCACGGGTGCGTCCGAGCCGGCTTCCAGCAGCGGCGCCGTGTACCGGCCGGACACTTCCTGGGCCGCCCGTACCTCTTGCGCGAACCTGGCTCGGAAGGCCGGATCGTCGGCGTACTCCGGGCGTATCACCTTGATGGCCAGCGGGCGTCCTCCCGGCGCGAAGCTGAGGTAGACCTCGCCCATGCCGCCGGCACCGAGCCGGGCGCGCAGGCGATACCCGCCGATCTCCCGCGGATCGCGACTGTTCAAAGGGGACAACACAGGCTTCAGCGTAAGGCAATGCCGCCTCTCGGGTCGGCCGGAGCTGGCGACGACGAGGGCTGCCCTCCCGGCGAAGCGGAGGGCAGCCCTCGTCACTGATCGACTACGGTCAGGCGACCGAGGCGGGGAACCGTTCCCACACCCGGTGCGCGGCCATCAACTGCTGCACAGCGGTCAGCGCCTCGGCGCCCGAGCCCGCCGCCACGACGCCCGGGGTGCCGGCGACGCCGGCCTGCTCCAGCACGGTGACGCCGGCGCCCCAGGCGCCGATCGCCTTGGCGTGCCGCCAGCACTCCTCCACGAGCAGCAGCACGCGGGGATCGACGGTGGTCGGGCTCGGCGTGCCCGCCTTGGCGTCGCGGGCGGGCAGGGCGTCCGGCGCGGGTGCCGGCGCTCCGGCCAGCAGGACCGCGTCGAACTCGACCGACCGGCCGGTGGCGAAGGTGCGCTGCACCGGCAGGTCACCCACCATGCCGCCGTGCGGGGCGATCAGCAGCGGCACCATGCCGGCGCTGAACACGGCCCGGCGGACCTCGTCGACGTCGTCCAGGTCGCCGTCGGGGTCGACGACGATCCCGACCGTACGGCCGTCACTCGGCCACTCCCGACCGACCTGTGACAGCGCCGGGCTGGGCGTGACGTCGGGGAGCGGCACGGTCGGCTGTGGTGCGGGCAGGCCCAGGCCGGTGGCGACCTGCTCGCACAGCACCGGGTCGATGTTGGCGAGGCTCCGCAGCTGACGCTCCTTGATCGCCTGGTGGTAGCACTTGCCCAGCTCGAAGGTGTACGCCCGGATGATGTGCTCCTTCTCGACCGGCGACATGCTCAGCCAGAACAGGCGGACCTGGCTGTAGTGGTCGTCGAACGAGGCCGGGTTCGCGCGTACCTTTGGTGCCTGCGCGACAGTGACCGGCACGTCGACGAAAGCGTGCTCGGCGTCTCCGGCGGGGAACGGGTTGCCGCCGTCGAGCGAGTTCGGTCGGTACGGCGCGACGCCCGCGTGCACGGCGTGCTGGTGGAAGCCGTCGCGCAGCATGTCGTTCACGGCGGCGTGCGGGCGGTTGATCGGGATCTGCGTGAAGTTGGGCCCGCCCAGCCGGGTGAGCTGCGTGTCGAGGTACGAGAAGAGCCGGCCCTGCAACAGCGGGTCGTTCGTGACGTCGATGCCCGGGGGCAGGTGACCGAGGTGGAAGGCGACCTGCTCGGTCTCGGCGAAGAAGTTCGTCGGCGTCCGGTTGAGCACCAGCCGCCCGATGGGCTGCACCTCGGCCAACTCCTCCGGCACGATCTTCGTCGGGTCGAGCAGGTCGATGCCGGCGAAGGTCTCCTCGGGAGTGTCCGGAAAGACCTGGATGCCCAGCTCCCACTCGGGGTACGCGCCGGCCTCGATGGCGTCGTAGAGGTCGCGCCGGTGGAAGTCCGGGTCGATGCCGCCGAGCAGCTGCGCCTCCTCCCAGGTCAGCGAGTGCACGCCCAGCTTCGGCTTCCAGTGGAACTTGGCCAGCGCCGTCTCCCCGGCCTCGTTGACGAGGCGGAAGGTGTGCACGCCGAAGCCTTCCATCGTCCGGTACGACCGCGGGATGCCTCGGTCGGACATGTTCCAGATCGTGTGGTGCTGCGCCTCGGTGTGCAGTGACACGAAGTCCCAAAAGGTGTCGTGGGCACTCTGCGCCTGCGGGATCTCCCGGTCGGGGTGCGGCTTGCCGGCATGGATGATGTCCGGGAACTTGATGGCGTCCTGGATGAAGAAGACCGGGATGTTGTTGCCGACCAGGTCGAAGGTGCCCTCGTCGGTGTAGAACTTCGTGGCGAAGCCACGCGTGTCGCGGACCGTGTCGGCCGAACCCCGCGAACCGAGCACGGTGGAGAACCTGACGAAGACCTCGGTCTCACGCCCCTTCTTGAGGAACCCGGCCCTGGTGACCGCCTCGGCGGTGCCGTACGCGGTGAAAACCCCGTGCGCGCCGGCGCCCCGAGCGTGCACCACACGCTCCGGAATGCGCTCGTGGTCGAAGTGCATGATCTTCTCGCGGAGGTGGTGGTCCTGCAGGAGCACCGGGCCGCGCGGGCCGGCCTTGAGCGAGTGGTCGGTGTCGCGCAGCCGCGCCCCGTTCGCGGTCGTGAGGTAGGCCCCCTGCTGACCGTTCGCGATCGTCGGCGCGCCGGTCTCCGCGCCGGTCGGCGTGCGCGTCTGCGGTGCCCCCTGTTCCGGCTTCGGCGGCAGCGGGTCGTGCGGCGTCGTCGGCTCCTCGAGCGGCGGTGGCGCGCTCCCCGGCGCACCGGGGACATCCGGGGTGAGGGCGTCGGCGATCTTTCCTGAGGCGGTCTTCACGACGTTCTTGACCGCCTCGGCGGGCTTGCTGGAATCCACTGAATGAACCTCTCCATGGCGCGTGGGCGGGCCGGCGCCTGCCCTGCTACCCCAGGTCAGAGGGTCGAAACACGACTCGCGCCGCCATCCTGCGCCGGGACTGGTGATTTCGCCGATGCCGGGACGGGCGAAGCAGCCAAAACTGACACACGTCGATATCCCTCGACTTTAGGGAGTGCCCGACGTGTCGTCACCAACCACCACCCGTCCCCGTTCCGTCGCAGCCCGTGCCACCCGGCTCGCGCTGGCTGCCGTCCTGGCCGCCGGCGGCGTGCTGGCCGGATCGTCCGGCGCCGCCCAGGCCGCCGGCCCGTACGAGCGGGGCCCCGCCCCGACCACCGCCATCCTGGAGGCCAGCCGCGGCCCGTTCGCGACCTCCTCGCTGAGCGTGTCCTCGCTGAGCGTCACCGGCTTCGGCGGCGGCGTCATCTACTACCCGACCAGCACCAGCGAGGGCACCTTCGGCGCCATCGCCATCTCGCCCGGTTACACCGCCGCCTGGTCCAGCATCAGCTGGCTCGGACCGCGCATCGCCTCGCACGGCTTCGTGGTGATCGGCATCGAGACCAACAGCCGGTTGGACCAGCCGGACAGCCGCGGCCGGCAGCTGCTCGCCGCGCTGGACTACCTCACCCAGCGCAGCTCGGTGCGCACCCGGATCGACAGCAGTCGACTCGCGGTGGCCGGTCACTCGATGGGTGGCGGGGGCAGCCTGGAGGCGGCCTCGTCGCGACCCTCGTTGCAGGCCGCGGTGCCGCTGGCACCGTGGAACCTGGACAAGAGCTGGTCGGAACTGCAGGTGCCCACGCTGATCATCGGCGGTGAGAGCGACACCGTCGCGCCGGTCGCGTCGCACTCGGTGCCCTTCTACAACAGCATCCCGACCTCCGCCGAGAAGGCCTACCTGGAGCTGAACGGGGCGAGCCACTTCTTCCCGCAGACCACGAACACGCCGACCGCGCGGCAGATGGTGGCCTGGTTGAAGCGGTTCGTCGACGACGACACCCGCTACGAGCAGTTCCTCTGCCCCGGCCCGAGCGGGACGCAGATCGAGGAGTACCGCAACACCTGTCCCAGCGCCTGACGGCGGTCACGGGGCGGTCGCCGCTGGCGGCCGCCCCGTCCACGTGCGCGCAGGAGCATTGAAGGTCTTGACGCCAAACCCGAGAAACGTACACTGCGAGTGTAAATAAACACCCGCCACGACCGAGGGATGGGTGATGGAGCGCGGCCTCGAACTGCACCACATCGGCGTCCGTTTCGGCGGCCTCACCGCCCTCGACGACGTCTCCCTGCGGGTGCCACCCAACCGGGTGGTGGGCATCATCGGGCCCAACGGCGCGGGCAAGACCACGCTCTTCAACGTGATCTGCGGCTTCGTCGCACCGGAAACGGGTTCACTCACCCTCGACGGCCGGCCGCTGCGGCCACGGCCGCACCGGCTGACCCGGCTCGGCATCGCCCGGACCTTGCAGGGCACCGGGCTCTTCGCCGGGCTGAGCGTGCTGGAGAACGTGATGACCGGCGCCTCGCACACCGCCCGCGCCGGCTTCGTCCCGGCGTTGCTCGGGCTGCCGGCCAGCGACCGCGACGAGCGCCGGCTCCGCGGGGACGCCCTGAGCATCCTCGACGAACTGGGCATCGCCGAGCACGCCCAGGCCGCGCCGACCACCCTGCCCTTCGCCGTACGCCAACGGGTCGCCCTGGCCCGCGCGCTCGCCGCCCGGCCCCGGCTGCTCCTGCTCGACGAGCCGGCCGGCGGCCTCGGCGCGGACGACATCGCCGAGCTGGGGGAGCTGGTCCGGCAACTGCCCCGGCGGGACACCGACCCGTGTGCGGTGCTCCTGGTCGAGCATCACATGGACCTGGTGATGGCCGTCTGCGACGAGCTCGTGGTGCTCGACTTCGGCCGGGTCATCGCCGCCGGCACCCCGGACGAGATCCGTGACGACCCCGCGGTCACCGACGCGTACCTCGGCGCCACCGTCGAGGAGGAGGTGTCCCCGTGAGCGCGAGGAGTGAGCCGGGTTTGCGAGCCCCGCAGTCGCGAACGAAAGGTGGCTCGACATGACCGGGACCGATCTGCTGGTGGTGCGGGGGCTGGTCGCCGGCTACGGTGCCGCTCCGGTGCTGCGGGCCATCGACCTCACCGTCCCGGCCGGCACCATCGCCGCTGTCGTCGGCGCCAACGGCGCCGGCAAGACCACCCTGCTGCGCGCGCTCTCCGGCATGATCCGCCCGGCCGCCGGCCAGGTCCTCCTGGCCGGGGAGGACCTTCGCGGTACGCCTGTGGAGCAGCTCGTCCGGCGCGGCATGGCGCACGTCCCGGAGGGCCGGGGGGTGATCAGCGAGCTGACCGTCGACGAGAATCTGCGGCTGGGTGGGCTGTGGCGGCGCGACCGGGCGGACGCGGGGAGGGCCCTCGACGAGGTCTACCAGCTCTTCGAACCCCTGGCCCGCCGCCGTCGGCACCTCGGCCACCAGCTCTCCGGCGGTGAGCGGCAGATGCTCGCGCTCGGTAGGGCCCTGGTCGGCCGACCTCGTCTGCTGCTGCTGGACGAGCCCTCGCTCGGTCTGGCGCCACGGGTGGTCGCCCGGACCATGGCGCTGCTCCGCCAATTGCGCGACCGCACCGGCCTGACCGTCCTGCTGGTCGAGCAGAACGTGCGCAGTGCGCTCGCGGTCGCCGACCAGGGCGTCGTGATGTCCCTCGGTCGGGTGGTGATCGCCGCCCCGGCGGCGCAGCTACGCGACGACGTCGACCTGCGCCACGCGTACCTCGGTTTCTGACCACCACCTCGTCCCCCGGAGGGAGGACTGTTGGACCGCTTCGTCTTCCTCACCGTCGACGGCCTGTCCCGGGGCGCGGTGTACGCCGCGTTCGCGCTGGCCCTGGTGCTCATCTGGCGGGCGGCGCGGGTCGTCAACTTCGCCCAGGGGGCGATGGCCGTCGCCGCCGCGTACGTCGCCTACACCGTCAGCACCGCGACCGGTTCCTACTGGTTGGGCTTCGTGGTCGCGATCGTCGCCGGCCTGCTGCTCGGCGCGCTGGTGGACCGGGTGGTGATGCGGCACGTCGATCACGCCTCACCGCTCAACCCGGTGATCGTCGCGCTCGGGTTGGTGCTGCTCATCCAGGCCGTGCTGGGCATGGTGTACGGCAGCGAGTTCCGCCCCGCCGAGGCCCCGTTCAGCCGGTCCGCGCTAACCGTGGGCGGGGTCGCCGTGCTGTCCCCGTACGACCTGTTCGTCTTCGCCACGATCGGCGTGGTGGTCAGCGGCCTGGCCTGGATGTTCGCGCGTACCCCGGTGGGGTTGCGGATGCGCGCGGCAGCCTTCGCCCCGGAGGTCTCCCGGCTGCTCGGGGTCAACGTCGGTGGCATGCTGACCCTCGGCTGGGCGCTCGCCTCCGGGGTGGGCGCGCTGGCCGCCATGCTGGTCCTGCCGACCGAGTTGGGCCTGCACCCGCACGCGATGGACCTGGTGTTCGTCTCGGCGTTCACCGCGGCGGTGGTCGGCGGGCTGGACAGTCCACCGGGGGCGGTGGTCGGTGGTCTGGTGGTGGGGCTGCTGCTCTCCTATGTGAGCGGCTACGCCGGCAGTGACCTCACCCCCCTCGCGGTGCTGGTCCTGCTGCTGGCGGTGCTGCTGGTCCGGCCCGGTGGGTTGTTCGCCCCGGTCGCGGCGAGGCGGGTGTGAGCGCCACGAGGGCGGCACTGCCGCCGCAACAGCAGCTCGACGACCCGGGCGCCCGACCTGTCGACCGGCGACGCGGCTCCACCCTGCTGCGCCACCTCGCGGTGGTGTTGGCCGCCGCGCTGCTGCTGGTGGCGGTCAGCTACGCCGTCGAGCCGTTCCGTAACTTTCAGCTCGCCACAGTGGCCGCCTACCTCTGCGCGACCGCCGGGCTGACCGTCCTCACCGGGCTCAACGGTCAACTGTCGCTCGGGCACGGCGCGTTGATGGCCACCGGGGCGTACACGGTGGCCCTGTGCCAGACCGCGTTCGCCGACCGGGGGATGACCGGCGGCTGGCTGTTGCCGCTCTCGCTGGGCGCGGCGATCGTCAGCACGGTCGCGGTCGGCGCGGTGGTCGGGGTGGCCGCGGCCCGGCTGCGCGGCCCCTACCTGGCCGGGGTGACCCTCGCGGTGGCGGTGGTGGTGCCGGCGCTGGCCGTCACCTTCGACGGCGTGTTCAACGGCGAGCAGGGGTTGTCGGTGCCGGTGGAACCGCCGCCGCTGTCGCTCGGCCCGTACTTCCCGTACGAGCGGTGGCAGCTCTGGGTCACCGGCGCGGCGACCCTGCTGGCGTTGCTGCTGTTGGCGAACCTGATCCGCAGCCGGTACGGGCGCACCTTCCGGGCGGTGCGCGACGACGAGGTGGCGGCCCGCCTCGCCGGCATCCACGTGGCCCGCACCCAGGTCCTCGCGTTCGTGGTCAGCGCCGCCACCGCCGGGCTCGGCGGCGCGCTGCTGGCGGTGCTCGCGCAGAGCGTCTCACCCGGGGCGTTCTCGTTGACCCTGTCGCTGTTCCTGCTGATGGCCGTGGTGATCGGTGGCCTGGGTCGACTGACCGGGGCGCTGTGGGGGGCCGTCCTGCTGGTCGCCCTGCCCGATCTGACCCACTCGGTGACCGAGCTGCTCACGCTCTCGCCCGCGGTGGCGCAGCGGCTGGAGGGCAACCTCCCCCTGGCGATCTTCGGACTCACCCTGATCGTCGTCATGATCGCCGCCCCCGGCGGTGTGCAGGGTCTGCTGTCGCGTCTCGGCCGGGCGTTGCTGGCCAGGCGGCCGACCCGGCGTTCCTGAGCTGTCCTCGGTCCGGCCTCGGCCGGGCGCCCCACCACCACACCGTTCCCCAGACAACCGGACCGAGAAAGGTCGGTGTTTCCCATGCACCGTAAAGCGCATCGCGGGCTCGCGATCGCCAGCACCCTTGCCCTGCTCATCACCGCAGCCGGCTGTAGCGGCGACGACGGCCCCGGCTCCGGCGGGGCGTCGGTGCCGGGTGTCACCGGCACCGAGATCGTCGTTGGCACCCACATGCCGCTGACCGGGCCGGCCTCGGCCGGCTATTCGAAGATCGCCCCGGCGACGAAGGCGTACTTCGACTACGTCAACGCCAACGGCGGTGTGCACGGCCGGGAGATCACCTACAAGATCATGGATGACGGCTACAACCCGGCGAACACCCAGCAGGTGGTCCGTCAGCTCGTCCTGCAGGACAAGGTCTTCGCCATCCTCAATGGTCTGGGCACGCCGACGCACACCGGGGTGCTCGACTTCCTCAAGAGCAATCGGGTGCCGGATCTCTTCGTCGCTTCCGGCAGCCGGAGCTGGGACCAGCCGGACAAGTATCCGGGCACGTTCGGGTTCAACCCGGACTACACGGTGGAGGGCAAGATCCTCGCCAACTACGCGAAGCGGGACCTGGCCGGGCAGAAGGTCTGTTTCCTCGGCCAGGACGACGACTTCGGCCGGGACAGTCTGGCCGGCGTGGAGAAGGTGCTCGGCGCCGCAGCCGTGGCGGTCAAGCAGACCTACGTGACCAGCAACACCAACGTGGCGCCGCAGATCGGCGCGTTCAAGGCGGCCGGTTGCCAGGTCGTCGTGCTGGCCACCGTGCCGGGCTTCACCGCGCTCTCCGTGGGCACCGCGGCGCGGCTGGGCTTCAAGCCGCAGTGGTTGGTCTCCAACGTCGGCGCCGACCACCCGACCCTGGCCAAGCAGCTCGGTGCCGCCGCGCCGTTGCTGGAGGGCATGGTCGGCACCAACTACCTGCCGATGCAGAACGACACCGCGAACCCGTGGATCCAGCTCTTCACCAAAATCAACAAGGAGCACAACGGGGACGCGCCGTTCGACGGCAACACCGTCTACGGCATGTCGGTCGGTTACCTCTTCGTGCAGACGCTGCTCGCTGCCGGGAAGGACCTCACCCGGGAGAAGGTGCTGGACGCCGTGCAGAAGGGCGGCTTCCAGGGCCCCGGGCTGGTGCCGCTGCGCTTCTCCGCGACTGACCACTCCGGGTACGGCGGCCAGCGGCTGAGCCGGGTGAGCGGGGGAGTGCAGAGCTACTTCGGGCCGGCGTACGAGACCGACGAGGCGGACGGGCCGGTCAACGAGTACACCGCCGCCCCGGCGGCGCCGCCGGCGAACGGGGTGCCGACCGTCTCCTGAGGCGGTAGTCCCGCCGTCCGACCGGGTGTGGCCGCGCGTGACCACACCCGGTCGGACGGCTGCGCGCGTGCTGCTGGCGCGGCCTGCCGCCGATCGTCCGAGGCGTTGACCGATACCGATCGACGCTCCTACTATCTGCACCGTGAATGCATATTCGGGCCGACTCGCGGACCGGGTCGCCATCGTCACCGGCGCCAGTCGAGGGATCGGTCTGGCCATCGCCCAACGCCTCGTCGCCGAGGGCGCGCGGGTGGGTCTCACCGCCCGCCGTCCGGAGGGGCTGGCCGAGGCGGTCGCCACCCTGGGCGGGCCGGCACACGCAGTGGCGGTGCCGGGCCGGGCCGACGACCCCGAGCACCGGGCCGCCGCAGTGGGCCAGGTCAGCGCGGCGTTCGGGCCGGTGGACGTGCTGGTCAACAACACCGGCATCAACCCGGTGCACGGCCCGCTGGTCGAGCTGGACCTGGCCGCCGCCCGCAAGATCCTCGACGTGAACGTGGTCGCCGCGCTCGGCTGGGTGCAGGAGGTCTGCGCCGCCGGCATGACCGAGCGCGGCGGCAGCGTCGTCAACGTCTCGTCGATAGCCGGCCTCGGCCCGTCGCCCGGCATCGCCTGCTACGGGGTCAGCAAGGCCGCGTTCAACCACCTCACCGCCAGCCTCGCCGCCGAGCTGGGGCCGACGGTCCGGGTCAACGCGGTCGCCCCCGGCGTGGTGAAGACCCGCTTCGCCGCCGCCCTCTACCAGGGGCGGGAGGCCGAGGTCGCCGCGCGGTACCCGCTCGGGCGCCTCGGCCTGCCGTCGGACGTGGCGGGCGCTGTCGCCTTCCTGGCCTCCGACGACGCCAGCTGGATCACCGGGCAGACCATCGTCTGCGACGGCGGCGTCTCGCTGACCGGCCGGGCCGGATGACGACGTCGGCGGAGCGTCCGGGGCCGCTGATCAACGCCTGTCTAGACTCGGCGGTGCGTCGGTGGACGCCATGGCGGTGAGGGGGCGGGGGCGGATGGACGGGGTCGATGTGGCGGGCCGGGTCGACGGGCGCACCGCCCGCGCCGAGCGGACCCGCGCGGCCATCGTCGAGGCGCACCTCGCGCTCATCTCCGAGGGCGACCTCCGCCCCACCGGGGAACGCATCGCCGAACGGGCCGGCATCTCGCTGCGCACCCTCTGGACCAACTTCAAGGACATGGAGACCCTCTTCGAGGCGAGCGGCGCTGAGGTGCTCCGCCAGCAGGACGCCGCCTACCGGCCGATCTCGACCGGGCTGCCGTTGGCGAAGCGGGTCGATGCGTACTGCCGGCAGCGGGCCCGGCTGCTCCAGCTCATCGCGCCGTCGGCGCGGGCCGCCCAGATGCGTGAGCCGGTCTCCGAGCAGCTGCACCGCAACAAACTCAAGCACATCGAACGGGTCCGCGACGAGGTCGAGGAGCTCTTCGCCGTCGAGCTGGCCGAGGCCGGGCCGGGCCGGGAGCAGTTGCTCAACGCCCTGGTGGCGGCGAGCACGTGGCAGGCCTGGTCGATGCTGCGCTACGGGCTCGGTCTGGGCGTGGACCAGGCCCGCGCGGTGATGTCCCGGACCGTGGGCGCCCTGCTGGCCGAGGTCGCGCCCGACTGATCGCGGCCCGGGCCGATATCGCCGCCTCTTTCCATTCGGTTTCCGATGGGTAACACTGGCAGGCATGGTTACTGCATCAAGAGTGCAACTAACCGTGCTGCGTGGCCGGGACGACGAGTGCCGGGCTGTCCGGAGCCTGCTCGACGGCATGACCAACGCCGGCGGTGCCCTGCTGTTGCGCGGAGAGCCCGGATCGGGCCGAACCGCGCTTGTCGGCTACGCCCACCGGCACGCCGAGGGCCGCACCGTGCTCGCCGGCAGCGGGCTCGCCGAGGAGGCCGCCCTGCCGTACGCCGGCCTGCAACGTCTGGTCGACCCGGTGCTCGACCGGGCCGCCGCCCTGCCCAACGAGCAGCGCCACCTGCTGCGGCGCGCGCTGGCCGGGGAGAGCTGCCCGGCCGACCGGCAACTGACCCTGTCGATGGCGGTGCTCGGGCTGCTCGCCGCCGCCGCCCGGGACCGGCCGTTGCTCGCCACCATGGACGACGTCGACCGAGGTGACCCGCAGACCGCACGGGTGCTGGCGTTCGTGGCCCGCCGACTGCGGCACCTGCCGCTCGCCGTCCTGCTCACCGCAGACGTCACCGCCAACCTCGACGGGATACCGGCACACCGGCTGCGCGCGCTGACCGAGCGCGAGAGCACGGCCGTCCTCACCGACCGGCTCGACCAGCTGATCGAGCGCGAGGGCGTCGAGCGGCTCCCCGACCGGCCCGCCGCGTCGGCAGTGACCGCGCTGGCCACTATCGGGGGCGGCAACCCGCAGGCCCTGGTCGACCTCGCCGAGATGCTCACCCCGGGGCAGTGGCGGGGCGAGGAGTCGCTGCCCGCCGCGCCGCCGGCGGACGGGACGCTGGGTCGCGCGTACCGCGCCCGGCTGGACCGGCTGCCACCGGAGACCCGACGGGTGCTCCTGCTCGCCGCGCTCGACGAGGACGGCGAGCCGGGCACCCTGATCCGGGCCGCGGCGGCAGCCGGCGCCGAGGTCGAGGCGCTCGCCCCGGCGGAGGTCGCCGGCCTGGTCCGCGTCGAGCAACACGGCGTCACCTTTCCGCAGCCGCTGGTACGCACGATGATCGCGGCCAGCGCGCCGCTCGCGGAGCGCCGCGCCGCGCACCGACTGATCGCCCAGGTGCTGGTCGGGGACGGGCAGCGGCTTCGCCGGGCGATGCACCTCGCCGCCGCCACGGCGGGTGCCGATCCGGCCCTCGCCGCCGAGCTGGAACAGGCGGCGGTCGGCGGACCCGACGGCTGGGCCGCCGCCTCGGTGGCCCTGCGGTGGGCCGCCGAGCTGAGCGACCAACCGAGGTTGACCGCCGCCCGCCTGCTGACCGCCGCCCGCTACGCCTGGGCCGGGGGGCAACCCGACGCGGCCCGGCCGCTGCTCGACCGACTCCGCGCGGTCTGCGCCGACCCGGTCGTCCGAGGACGCGCCGACCTGCTCCGCGGCGAGCTGGAGCTGCGCTGCGGCCCTGCGTCGAGCGCGTCGGTCACGCTGCTGGCTTCCGCCGCGGCGGTGCAGGGCACCGACCGAGCCCTGGCCTTGGCCGGGCTGGTGCGGGCCGGCGAGGCGGTCTGCTTCACCGGCGACCAGCACCGGTACGCCGAGGTCGGCCGCCGGGCGTTGGCCCTGCGGAGCCCGGACGACCCGCCGGCCATGGAGGTCATGGGCTGTCTGATCGCCGGCGTGGCGGCGACCCTGCGGGGTGACCACGAACGCGCCGGGCCCGCGCTGCGCCGCGCCGTGGTGCTGGGTGGCCGGCTGACCGGTCGGGCGTTGACCCCCACCGCGCTCAGCTGCGCCGCGGCGGCCGGACTGCTGGTGGCCGTGGACGGGGCGGCCCACCGGCTCGCCGAGCGCGCCGTCGAGCTGGCCCAGGAACGGGGCGAACTGTCCATGCTGTCGCGGGCGTTGGAGCTGCGGGCGGTCGCCGAGTACTGGCTCGGTCGACACGAGGCAGCGGCGGAGACCTCCCGCGACGGGCTGCGCGTCGCCCGGGCCACCGGCCAGGTCAACTACGCCAACGTCCATCTGGGCATGCTCGCCGTCCTGGCCGCGATTCGGGCCGACCGGGACACCAGCCTGCGGCGGATCCGCGAGATCGGCGAGTCGCCGACGCCGGGCAGCCGCCCGCACGCGTTCGCCGCGTGGGCCCTGGCGGTGCTCGACCTGGTCGACGGCCGGCACGCCGAGGCGGCGGACCGGCTGGCGTCGCTGGCCCGGATCGGCACGGGTCGAGGTCAGGTCCTCGTGCAGGTGATGGCCACCCCGTACCTGGTGGAGGCGGCGGCGCACCTGTCGCACCGACCGGCGGCGACGACCGCGCTCGCCGCGTTCGACAGGTGGGCCAGCAGCACCGCGAGCCCGCTGCGCCGGGCCCTCTCCGCGCGGTGCCACGCGCTGCTCGCCCCCCGTGGCGGTGCCGAGGCGGAACGGGATTTCCAGGCGGCGCTGCGCCTGCACCCGACGGAGGCCGGCACGTTCGAGCGGGCCCGCACCGAACTGCTCTTCGGCCAGGAGTTGCGCCGCAGTCGACGTCCTCGCGACGCGCGGACGCACCTGCACCAGGCCCGCGAGATGTTCAGCCTGCTCGGGGTGGAGTGCTGGGCCGAGCAGGCCACCACGGAGCTGCGGGCGGCCGGGGAGTCGATCGGTCCGCCGGACCTGCCCGCGGCGCGGTTGCTGACCGGCCAGCAACTGCGGATCGCGGAGCTGGTCGCCGAGGGGGCCACCAACCGGGAGATCGCCGCCCGGATGTTCCTCTCCACCCGCACTGTGGACCACCACCTGCGCAACGTGTTCCACCGGCTGGGCATCCGTTCACGTACCGAGCTGGCCCGCGCGTTCACCGCCGAACGGCACGTCGGTCTGGCCTCCGACCGGTGACCCTCCGGTCTGGACGCGTTAAACTATCACCGCTAGTTTGAGCGTCATGGACCTCACCCTCTCCGCCGAGCAGGCGGCGGTCCGCCAGCTGGCCGCCGAGTTCGCCGACCGCGAGCTGCTGCCGCACGCGGCTGCCTGGGATCGCCGCGAATCGGTCGACCCCGCCATCGTCGGCATGCTTGGTGACCTGGGCTTCCTGGGGCTGACCATCGCCGAGGCCGACGGCGGTTCCGGCGGCGACCACCTCGCGTACTGCCTGGTCCTGGAAGAGCTGGGCCGGGGCGACTCGGCGGTGCGCGGCATCGTCTCGGTCTCCCTCGGCCTGGTCGCGAAGTCGATCGCCGCGCACGGGAGTGCGGAACAGCGGGCCGAGTGGCTGCCAAAGCTCTGCGCCGGCAGCGCACTCGGCTGCTTCGCGCTGACCGAGCCGGACAGCGGCTCGGACGCGGCCGCGCTGCGTACCCGTGCCGTCCGTGACGGCACCGACTGGCTGCTCACCGGCACGAAGACGTTCATCACCAACGGCACCACCGCCGACGTCGCGCTGGTCTTCGCCCGCACCGGCGGCCCCGGGCACCGGGGAATCACCGCCTTCCTGGTGCCCACCGGCAGCCCGGGGCTGACCCGGCGGGAGATCCACGGCAAACTCGGCCTGCGCGGTCAGGCCACCGGCGAGCTGGGCTTCGACGAGGTACGCGTGCCCGACACGGCCCGCCTCGGCGCCGAGGGGGCCGGGTTCCGGTTGGCCCTGGCCACCCTCGCCAAGGGCCGGATGTCGGTGGCCGCCGGGTGTGTCGGCATCGCCCAGGGCTGCCTCGACGCGGCGGTCGGTTACGCCGGGCAGCGCACCCAGTTCGGCAAGCCGATCGCCGGGCATCAGCTCGTCCAACAACTGCTCGCCGGCATCGCGGTGGACACCGCCGCCGCCCGGCTGCTGGTGTGGCAGGTGGCCGACCTGATCGACCGCGACCAGCCGTTCGCCACCGAGGCGTCGATGGCCAAGCTCTTCGCCAGCGAGGCCGCCGTCCGCGCGGCCAACAACGCGGTCCAGGTCTTCGGTGGGTACGGCTACATCGACGAGTACCCGGTCGGCAAGTACCTGCGCGACGCGCGGGTGGCCACGCTCTACGAGGGCACCAGTCAGATTCAGCAACTCCTCATCGGACGTGCGCTCACCGGCGTCAACGCCTTCTAGTAGCTGTAGGGAGACCTGGCATGAGAGTGTTCACCTCGTTCGAGGAGTTGGCCGCCGCCACCGGTGAGAGCATCGGGCCCGGTCCGTGGCAGCGCATCGAGCAGAGTCGCGTCGACCTCTTCGCCGACGCCACCGACGACCACCAGTGGATCCACCTCGACCCGGTCCGAGCCGCGGCGGGGCCGTTCGGCGGGACGATCGCGCACGGGTACCTCACCCTGTCGCTGTTGCCGGCGTTGGCGGGCGGGCTCTACCGGGTCGAGGGAGTGACGATGGGGGTCAACTACGGGCTGAACCGGGTGCGTTTTCCCGCGCCGCTCCGGGTCGGCGCGGCCGTCCGCGCCACCGCCACCATCGCCGACGTGTCTCCGGTGAGCGGCGGTGTGCAGCTGGTCGTGACGGCCACCGTGGAGAGCGACAGCGGCGGTAAGCCGGTCTGCGTCGCCGAGACCGTGAGCCGGCTCTACCGCGCCGCGGAGCAGTGACCGCTCAGCTCGGCAAGGGCTGGGTCTCGTAAGCCCCCTTTACGTCAGGGGGCGGAAGTAGTGCCGGACCGCGTAGCGGTAGACCTCCGCACCCAGATGCGCCCCCTCGACATCAGCGGTGCGGAAGTGGACGCCGCCCCAGACACGTGCGCCGATCAGCTCGCTGAGCGCCTGGGAGAAGCTGGTGAAGTGCCTGGTCGTGCCGGAGTCGACGCTGGAACCGCTGAACGCGATGTCGTCTCGGCCGAAGAAGTACCGGTACAACGACATGCGCGCGCCGGTGCCGCAGGCGTGGCCGGAGGGATATTCGGGGAAGGGGGGCGTGACGAGCAGCGACTGCCAGCCTGGCTCGGCCGCCGTCCTTGGGTTGCCGTCCGTGTCGGCCAGTTGGATCCCCGTGACCGGACGCCAGTAGCTCCAGAGGTCCTTCTGGCTGAAGCAAGCTACTCCCGAGTCGGCCACGATGAGATCGGTCATCGCGAAGAATCGCGCGGTCTGCAGGGCGTCCAGTCGTTGGGTGGTGGCGAGTTGTCGCTTGATCTCCCAGGAGGCGGAGCGCCGGTCGTGCCACCAGATCGCGGCCTCCGTCTGGTCCTGGGTGCGCACCGTGCTCGTCGTGGAGCCGACCTCCTTCACCTCATTGAGGTCGCGGGCGTATGCGCTGCTGCTCAGTCGTGGCGGCGGGGGTGTGCGGAACGTCGACGCACGAGGGATGAGGAACGGCCGCATGTGGCCGGTCCATGCGCCCTGGGACAGGAAGAGCGGCGGCGTCGGTCGCCACTGGCCGGGTCGTGTCCCGTCTTTCCAATGCTGGTCCCCGAACGCGCCGTCGTCTTGCCGCGCGGTGACCATCGCGGCCGCGGCTCGTGCTCCGATCACGATGCCGCCCTGCTTCGACCGCCCGTCGGGAATGACGGCGAGAGCCGCGTCGTACTGTGCGCGGAGCCGGTCCTGCTGAGCGGGGAAGAGGGCGGCGAGTACGTCGTGGGCGGCGGCGGCGACGGCAGCGTCCGCCGACTCGGTCCCCCTCGACGGCGGTGCGGTCAGGTACGGCTGGTAGGGGGTGCCGGCGATCGCGTTCAACGCGTCGTAGACAGCCCCGTTCACCATCGCGAAGCTCCGCACCTGTTCGTTCGGCTGCTGAGCCGCGACGTCCCAGATCGCCGTCTGGGCATGGAGATCCCAGGTGACCACCGGATTGGCGGGATCGGTGCCAGGGGCCGCGGCCTCGGCGCGGGTTGCCGGCCCGGTCATCGTGGACGCGACCAGCGAGCAGAGCGCGATGGCTGTGGGAATGACGCGGGACCAGATCGCACGGCGTGTTGGGTTCTGGCTCGTCATGATCTCCCCGTCGCTGACGTGTCGACGCTCTTGTCGAAAGAAGCGGCCGACGAACGGTATCGATGACGATCGAACATAGCACCGTCACGCCTCGACGGTTGGCCGTCCGGTCGCCCCCGGGTACGGGCAGTTGGGTCCGAGCGCGGTGCCGGGCCCGTGGGGCCCGGCACCGCGTCGGCTGGTGTCAGGCGACAGTGCAGGCGGTGCCGTTGAGGGTGAACGCGGGCGGACGACCGGTGCCACCCGTGTGGGTTGCCTGGAAGCCGATGTCGACCGAGGTGTTCGGCGCGATCGTCGCGTTGTAGGAGACGTTGCGGGCGGTCACCGCTCCGCTGGACGGCGAGTAGGTGGCGTTCCAACCGCTGGTGATGCTCTGCCCGGCGGGCAGCGTGAACGCCAGGGCCCAGCCGTTCACCGGTGCGCTGCTCGTGTTGATCACCGAGACCGACGCGGTGAGACCGCTGTTCCAGGCGTTGACCGTGTACGTGACGCGGCAGTCACCGGCCGGCGGGGGCGTGGTGGGCGGGGGAGTGGTGGGCGGGGGAGTGGTGGGAGCGGGAGTGGTCGGAGGGGTGTCGCCCCCGATGCTGCCGGGCACCGTACGGAGAGCGTCGTACCAGGCGGCGGCCATCTTGCGGTAGCCGGTGGCGTTGGGGTGCACCCCGTCGGCCAGGTCGCTGAGCGTCAGGGCGCGGTACATGTCGACCAGGTGTACGCGTTTACCGGCGGCGGCCCTGCTCTGCACGATCCCGGGGATCGCGGCGTTGTAGCCCCGGACCTGGTTGTCCGCGCCGGACTTCGGGATGATCGTCGCGACGAACACGTCCGCGTTCGGGGCGGTGGTGGTGATCCGGTCGACGAGCGTGGCCAGCCGGGACGGGGCCCCGGACGTGTCGCCGTACATGTCGTTGGTGCCGATGTGCAGCAGCACGGTCCGCGGGTTCGTGGCCCGCAACCAGTTCACCACGTTGGCGTCGATCTGGGCGATCGTCCAGCCGGAGTGGCCCTGGTGGTCGTGGTCGCCGAGGCTCGCGGGCCCGTTGAACTGGGAGCCGACGAAGTCGATCCGGTAACCACCGGACGTGAACCGCTGCCACAACTCGATCCGGTAACCGCCGGGAAACGTTGAATCCGTCGGTGATCGAGTCGCCGAGCGGCATCACCCGTACGCCGCCGTTGGACTCCGCGCTGGCGGGGGTCGTCGCGATCGGTACGGCGGCGACCAGGGCGGCGACGGCGGCCAGCGCCGTCCACCACCGTCTGACCCGCCGGGGCCTCGACGTCGGCACGCTGCGGGTCGATGCGATAGGGACGGGTTGGGCAAGCCTTGGACTGGGCATGGGATTCCTCTGGTGGTGGGGTGCGTGACGACAGCGGCCACCGACGAGACGGGAGCCGCCATTCGTGCGGTACGGGGAAAGTGCCGCTGCGCGGAACGACCAGAGCCCGGATGTCGTCGCTGGTGGTCGTATCGCTGAGCCGGGCGACGTGTGCCCTGCACCTCGCCGGACGCACCATAGCGTCTTATCGTTAACACAAGCAATAGACGGATAGCGATCGCTGTCTACCGTTGCAGCAGGCTCCGGGCCCTGCCTGCGGTGCCCGGAGCGAGCCGACAATCGGGGTCAGGGAATGAGCAACGCCTTTCCCGAAATCGCGCGGGCTTCCATCGCACGGTGAGCTTCGTCCGCCGACGACAGCGGATACGTACGTGCGATCACCGGGCGCATCAGCCCTTCCGCGGCCATTGCGAGGGCCGTACCGGCGAGCCGCGTCATCTTCCGACGCCTCGAACTGCACGTCGGTGATACCACGCAGAACGATGCCGCGGGCGCGTGCGTCCGTCGCGTCGATCGTGGCGAAGTCGCCGCTGGCCGCCCCGTGGGCCGACACGCGCCCACCGTCCGCCACCAGGTGGAATGCCTCGCTGCCGAGGTCGCCTCCGACGCCGTCCAGCAGCACATCGACGGGCAGACCCCCGAACGCGTGGCGCACCGAGTCGGTCCAGCCGCTCTCGGTGTAGTCGACGGCGGTGTCGGCGCCGAGTTGCCGTACCAGCGTGAGCTTGTCCGCGCCCCGCGCGGCTCCCACGACCTGTGCACCCAGGGAACGCGCGAGCTGGACCAGTAGCGTTCCCATGCCGCCCGCAGCCCCCAGGATCAGCACCCGGTCGCCGGGGGTGATGCCGGCGCGCTCGATGATCCCGGTGCCGGTCACCCCGTCGTGCGCGAGAGCCGCCGCCTCCCGCAGGTCCAACCCGTCCGGGACCGGCACCAGCCGGTCGACGGCGGCGCGAACCAGCTCGGCGTAGGAACCGCGCGTTCCAGCGCCTGCGACGACCCGGCGGCCCACCCAGGACGGGGAGACGCCCGGACCGGTGGAAACCACGGTTCCCGCGGCTGCGCCCCCCGGCACGTACGGCGGGATGACGCCGAACCTCGGGCCCCAGCCACGGCGGATCTGGGTCTCGACATAGATGGTGTCGACCGCCTCGGCCCGTACCACCACCTCCCCTTCGCCGGCTTGCGGGTCTGGCAGTTCCACCGGGACCAGAACCTCGGGCCCGCCGTACTCGGAAACCTGTATCGCACGCACGCAGCTGCCCCCACTCGGCCATGGCCCGCCGTTTCGACCGGCCTCGACGACTGTTGTGGCGACGCTACGACTTGAATCTTGGTTGAAGTCAAGGTGACTGCTCAACGAGGCGCGGGAATCGGGTCCAGGACCGAGCGCAGCCAGCGCAGCTGACGCCGGACGTGGACGGCCTCGCCGCCCTCGTGACCGTTGAACGGGTAGACGTGCATCTCCCGCTCGGGCGGGACCGGCCTCCCGTTCGCGGCGCCGTAGTGGTTGTAGGCGGCGAAGGCGGTTCGCGGTGGGCAGACGGTGTCGCGCCGGCCGACCCCGAACTGCGCCGGCGCTGTCGCCCTCCGCGCGAAGCTCACCCCGTCGACATAGGACAGGGTGCGCCACACCGCCTCCTCGACCTCCCGGTGCACCGCCAGGTACCGGGCGATCTCGCCGTACGGCGCGAGGTCGGTGAGCGCGACGGCCCGGCGCATGTCGCAGAGGAACGGGGCGGTGGTCAGCACCGCGCTGAGATCGTCGACGAGACCGGCCACCGCCAGCGCGATGCCACCGCCCTGGCTGTTGCCGACCACGCTGATCCGGTCAGCCGCGACCCCCGCCAGCGCGCGGGCCGCCTCGACCGCCCGGACCGCGTCGGTGATCAGACGGCGGTAGTGGTAGTTCCGCGGATCGAGGATCCCCCAGGTGACCGGCCAGGGCCCGCCGGGCGCGCCGTGCGGGTCGGGAGTGTCCCCGGCGCCGTGCTGACCCGCCTGACCCCGGTTGTCCATCAGCAGGTGCGCGTACCCGGCCGCCGGCCACGTCAGCCGTTCGTGGGGCAGGCCGCGCCCGCGACCGTAGCCGGCGTACTCGACCACGGCCGGCAGCGGCTCCCGAACCCCGGCGGGGCGGGTGTACCAGGCGCGCACCGGGTCACCGCCGAAACCAGCGAACGTGACGTCCCAGGAGTCGAGCAGCCACAGGTCGGTGGGCTCGGGACGGACGTCGACGAGCACCGGCACGGCGGCCGCCTCGGCGAGCGTGTCCCGCCAGAACTCGTCGAAGTCGTCGGGCTCGGCGACCTCGGGCGCGTACCGCTGGAGGTCGTCGAAGGTGAAGGCGGAGTGGGGCACGGGTCCTCGCAGGGGCCGGGGGTCAGCGCGGGTCGGCGGGTGGGGCGGTGCTCTCCCGGACGACCAGTTCGGTCACCAGGTCGATCCGGCTGGTCGCCGGCTGGTTCCCCCTGGTCAGGTCGAGCAACATCTGGGTGGCGATGCCGGCCATGTCGCGCAACGGCTGGTTGATCGTGGTGAGGGCCGGGTCGGTCCAGGCGGAGACCGGCAGGTTGTCGTACCCGATCACCGAAAGGTCCTCGGGCACTCGCAGACCGCACTGACGGGCGGCCCGGAGCACCCCCATGGCCTGGATGTCCGACCCGGCGAAGATCGCCGTGGGTCGGTCCGGCCGCTGGAGCAGTTGCAGCCCGTGGGCGTGCCCGGCTCCGGCGGAGAAGCTGCCGTACCGGATCAGCTCGCGGTCGACCACGATCCCGGCTTCGTCGTGCGCGGACTGGAAGCCGGCGGCACGGGCGCGGCTGCACAGCACGTCGGGTGGCCCGGAGATGATGGCGATCCGTCGGTGCCCCAGCTCCAGCAGGTGCCGGGCGGCGAGCAGGCCGCCGTTCCAGTTGTTCGACCCGACGGTGGGCACGGAGGCCGAGGTGGCGCTGTCGGTGTCGACGACCACGAACGGTATGCCCTGCCGGCGCAGGTGCTGCTGTTGGGCCTCGGCCAAATGGGAGAGGACGAACACCACGCCCAGGGGACGGTCGGCGAGTAACGCCTCCAGCCACTGTGCGGGCGGGCGGTGCGCGCCGTCGAGCTGGGCGATCGACAGCCCGATGCCGGCTGCGGAGGTCACCGCCTCGACGCCCCGCAGGATCTCCATCGCCCAACCGGTGTCGAACTCGTGGAACACGAGGTCCACCCGGCCGCCGCTGGTCGCGTGTCGCCGGGCGCGGCGCTGGTACTTGTGGCGGTCGAGGCTCGCCTCCACCCGGGCCCGGGTGCCGGGGGCGACATCGCCGCGTCCGTTGAGGACCTTGGACACGGTCGCGACCGAGACACCGACATCGTTGGCGATGGTCGCGATGGTGGTGGAGGCGGGTGGGTCGAGCGGGCGGTGCTCTGTCATCGCGGCCTCATACGACATCCGAAAGTTTCGGGCGACCTTAACATGATGAGACATTCACGCCAGTCGGTGCCGCAGTCGGGTCACGCATTGACGGGTTATTGTGCCGCTCGTCGGCGACGGAGCGCCGATTGTGGAGTCACCGTGTGCTGGAAACACCCCCTGGTAGTCCGATTGAGGCTCTTGACAGGCATCGATGGGGCACTTAGGTTGCCGAAAAGGTTACGCAGGTTTCCGGAAAGTTTCGGATCGTGAGAAACGTCCGCCACTGAGCTGGTTCCACGAGGACACCGGGATGTGGCCGGAGCTGAGGGGTCATGGCATGGGTAGTCAGTCGCTCGAGGACGGCAGCGCTGCGCCGTGGCGTGATCAGCGGCTGTCGCCGACAGAGCGGGCCGATGCGCTCCTGCCGTTGATGTCCCTCGAAGAAAAGATCGCCCAACTCGTCGGGGTCTGGGTCGGCGCCGACGCCAGCGGCGAGGGTGTGGCACCGCACCAGTCCGACATGATCAGCGAGTTGCCGCAGTGGAGCACCGTCATCCAGTACGGGTTGGGCCAGCTGACCCGCCCGTTCGGCACCGCCCCGGTCGACCCGGTGTCCGGCGCCCGGTCGCTGGCGGCCTCACAGGCGCAGATCGTGGCCGCCAGCCGGTTCGGCATTCCCGCGCAGGTGCACGAGGAGTGCCTCACCGGGTTCGCGGCGTGGCGGGCCACCGTCTACCCGACTCCGCTGAGCTGGGGCGCGTCCTTCGACCCCGAACTGGTCGAGGCGATGGCCGACCGGATCGGCCGGTCGATGCGTGCCGCCGGTGTGCATCAGGGCCTCGCCCCGGTGCTGGACGTCACCAGGGACTACCGCTGGGGCCGTACCGAGGAGACGATCGGCGAAGACCCCTACCTGGTCGGGACGACAGGCGCCGCCTACGTGCGGGGTCTGGAGCGGGCCGGCGTGGTGGCCACGCTGAAGCACTTCGCCGGCTACTCCGCCTCTCGGGGCGGACGTAACCTCGCGCCGGTGCCGATGGGCCGCCGGGAGTTGACCGATGTCATCCTGCCGCCGTTCGAAATGGCGCTGCGCCTCGGCGGCGCCCGCTCGGTGATGAACTCCTACGCCGAGATCGACGGCCTGCCCGTCGCGGCCGACCGTGGGCTGCTGACCGGGCTGTTGCGTGACGAGTGGGGCTTCACCGGCACCGTGGTGGCCGACTACTTCGCCGTACGGTTCCTGCAGACCCTGCACGGAGTCGCCGAGGATGCCGCCGACGCGGCCCGGCTCGCCCTGCGGGCCGGGATCGACGTCGAGCTGCCCACAGTGGACGCCTTCGGCGCACCGCTGGTGGAGGCGGCGCACCGCGGCGAGGTCGACGAGGCGCTGCTCGACTGCGCGCTGCGTCGGGTGCTGATCCAGAAGATCGAGCTCGGTCTGCTCGACGAGGGCTGGCAGGAGCTGCCAGAGGACGTGGCGTCGCTGCGCTTCGACGACGAGGCCAGCCAGGACATTGCCGTACGCCTGGCCCGGGAGTCCGTCGTCCTGCTGCGCAACACCGGCGTCCTCCCGCTGCCCGTGGGCAGCCGGGTCGCCCTGGTCGGCCCGGCCGCCGACGACCCGATGGCCATGCTCGGCTGCTATTCGTTCCCCAACCACGTGGGCGTCCACCACAGCGACTTCGGGCTCGGCCTGGACATCCCCACACTGCACGACGAGTTGGCCCGACGCGTCCCGATGCTCACCTACGAGCCGGGATGCACCATCACCGGCGAGGACACCTCAGGTATTCCGGCCGCGGTCGCGGCGGCCGCCGCCGCCGACGTGTGCGTGCTTGCCGTCGGCGACCGGGCGGGAATGTTCGGCAGGGGCACCTCCGGTGAGGGCTGCGACGCCGTCGACCTGCGACTACCCGGGCTGCAGACCGACCTCGTCCGCGCCGTCCTCGCCACCGGCACCCCGGTCGTCCTGGTGTTGATGACCGGCCGCCCCTATGCGCTCGGCCCGGATTTCGACGGCGCGGCGGCCGTGGTGCAGGCGTTCTTCCTCGGTCAGCTCGGTGGTCAGGCACTGGCCGAGGTGCTCACCGGCGCGGTCAACCCGTCCGGGCGGTTGCCGGTCAGCGTTCCCCGCGACGCCGGCGGGCTGCCGAGCACCTACCTGGCGCCACCGCTCGGCCGGCGCAACAAGGTCTCCTCGATCGACCCGACCCCGGCGTACCCGTTCGGCCACGGGCTGAGCTACACCACCTTCGAATGGTCCGACGCAACGGTGGTCGAGCCGCGCGAAGATCCGGCTGCCTGGCCGGTCGACGGCGAGATCCGGGTGCGGATCACCGTCGCCAACACCGGTGAGCGGGCCGGCAGCGAGGTCGTGCAGCTCTACCTGCACGATCCGGTCGCGCAGACCACCCGTCCGGTGGTGCGGCTGATCGGCTACACCCGGCTGCCGTTGGCGCCCGGCGAGGTGGCGCACGTGACGTTCGGCGTACCGGCCGACGTGGCGTCGTTCACCGGGCTGACCGGCCAGCGGATCGTCGAGCCCGGCGCCGTCGAGCTGCGGTTCGGCCGGTCGAGCGGCGACGTGGCGGCGGTCCTACCGCTGCGACTGGTCGGCACCGAACGCCAGGTCGGTTACGAGCGGGAACTGCTCACCTCGGTGCGGATCGAGCCCCTCGTGGCTGTTGCACAGTCGGCATAGGAGGCCAAGGATGACATCCACCCTGCGGCCACCGCCGCCGGCGCCGCCGAGTTCTCCGCAGCAGGCGCAGAACCCTGCCCCGCGCTCGCCACGACGCCGTCGCAGTTGGCGGCAGGCGCTGCGCCGGGACTGGCAGCTCTACTCCCTGGCCATCCTGCCGCTGCTGTTCTTCCTGGTCTTCCGTTACCTGCCGATGATCGGCAACATCATCGCGTTCCGTCGGTTCAAGCCGGGCGGCAGCATCTTCGGTGAGTACTGGGTCGGGCTGCGCTACTTCCGGATGTTCCTCACCGACCCGACGTTCTGGGAGGTGTTCACCAACACCCTGGTGCTCGGGACGCTGACCCTGCTGTTCTGTTTCCCGCTGCCGATCGTGCTGGCGCTGCTGCTCAACGAGGTCCGGGCCCGCCGCTTCAAGCGGTTCGTCCAGTCCGTGTCGTACCTGCCGCACTTCCTGTCGATCGTGATCGTGGCGGCCATGGTCATGCAGTTGACCTCGATCGAGGGCACCGCCAACCAACTTGTCAGTCTGTTCGGTGGCGACCCGGTGGCGTTCCTGCAGAGACCGGAGTGGTTCCGCACCATCTACGTCTCGTCCGAGGTCTGGCAGACCGTCGGGTGGGGCACGATCCTCTACCTCGCGGCCCTCACGACCATCGACGAGGACCTGTACGAGGCCGCCCGGATCGACGGCGCCGGCCGGCTGCGGCAGACCTGGCACGTCACGTTGCCCGGCATCCGTCCGACGATGGTGACCTTGCTGATCCTCAACATCGGCAGCTTCCTGGCGGTTGGGTTCGAAAAGATCCTGCTGCTCTACAACCCGTTGACGTATCCGACAGCCGACGTGGTGTCCACCTATCTGTTCCGGATGGGCTTCCAGTCGAGCAACTTCAGCTACGCGGCCGCCATCGGCCTCTTCGAGGCGGTGATCGGGCTGATCCTGGTCCTGTCGGCGAACGTCATCTCCCGTCGGACGGTGGGGACGAGCCTGTGGTGACCCTCGGTACGAAGATCGACGCCCCGAAGACGCGGGGGCCGGTGGACAGCCGGGGTTACCGGATCTTCCGGGTGGTCAACACGATCGTCCTGCTCGGCGTCGTGGTCGTGACGCTGTACCCGTTCCTCAACATCGTGGCCCGCTCGCTCAGCGAAGAGGCGTACATCATCGCCGGCAAGGTGACGATCGTCCCGCGTGGGTTCGACCTGACCGCCTACAAGCTGCTGATGTCGGACGCGATGTTCTGGACGAACTATCGCAACACGGTGGTGTACACGGTGGTCGCCACGCTCATCTCGATCGTGCTGACCACGTGTTACGCGTACGTGCTGTCGAAGCCGCAGCTCAAGGGGCGCCCCTTTCTCATCGGTGTCGCGCTGTTCACCATGTTTTTCTCCGGTGGCCTGATACCCAACTACGTGCTGGTCACCAGCCTGGGCATGAAGAACACCATCTGGGCCGTGGTGATCCCCAATGCCATCAGCGTGTTCAACCTGCTGGTCATGAAGGCGTTCTTCGAGAGTCTGCCGAGCGAGTTGGAGGAGGCCGCGGCGGTCGACGGGCTGAACACGTACGGCATCCTGCTGCGGATCGTGCTGCCGCTGTCGAAGGCGATCATCGCGACGATGGTGCTCTTCTACGCGGTCTCCTTCTGGAACTCGTGGTTCACCGCGTTCCTCTACATCGACCAGCAGGATCTGCTGCCGGTCACCGTGTACCTCCGCAATCTCATCGCGGGCGCCACGAGCGCCGAGTCGGCCGCGGCCGACGCCGACAAGGTTCAGGCCGCGGCCACCCTCCAGGCCGTGACGATCGTGCTCACCACCCTGCCGATCCTGGCGATCTACCCCTTCGTCCAGCGGTACTTCGTCCGCGGCGTGATGCTCGGCGCGGTCAAGGGATGACGGCGAGCGCCGCACCGCTGCACCTCCGAACCCCACCACCGAAAGGACGAGCCATGCTCCACAAGACGTGGCGCCGCGTGGCACTGACCACCGCGGGTCTGCTCGCGCTCTCCCTCACCACCGCCTGTTCCGAGGACCCCGGTGAGTCGACGGACCTCTCCGAGAACCGGGTTGGCGCGATGGCCAACTACGGCATCGGCGACCAGTTCAAGGCCACCGAGGCGCTCTCGTTCTCCACCCTCTACAACAACCACACGTTCTATCCGCTCAAGGAAGACTGGCTGTTCTGGTCGGAGCTCACCAAGCGGACCAATGTCAAGATCGATCCGGTGGCCGTGCCGCTGAGCGACTACGAGCAGAAGCGCAGCCTGCTGATCGGCGCCGGCGACGCCCCGCTGATCATCCCGAAGACGTACCACCCGCAGGAGGACGCGTTCGTGTCCTCCGGGGCGATCCTCCCGGTGAGCGACTACCTGGATTTGATGCCCAACCTCAAGGACAAGATCACCAAGTGGAACCTCCAGCCGGAGATCGACAACCTGCGGCAGGCCGACGGTAAGTTCTATCTGCTGCCGGGCCTGCACGAGAAGCCCACCCAGGACTACACGGTGCTGGTACGCACCGACATCATGGAGGAGCTGAAGCTCGCCGTCCCGAAGACCTGGGACGAGCTGTACACGGTGCTCAAGGCGATGAAGGCGAAGTACCCGAACGTGTACCCGTACTCCGACCTGTTCAGCAAGCCCAACCCGACCGGCGCGCTGCTGAACCTCCTCGGCTCGTCCCACGGCACCTACGCGGGCTGGGACTACCAGCACGCCACCTGGGACCCGGCAGCGAAGAAGTTCACCTACACCGGCGCGTCCGAGCAGTACAAGCAGATGGTCACCTACCTGCACAAGCTCGTCGCCGAAGGTCTGCTCGACCCGGAGAGCTTCACCCAGACCGACGACCAGGCCCGCCAGAAGCTCGCCAACGGCAAGTCCTTCGTGGTCACCGGCAACGCGCAGACCCTGGTCAACAACCACCGGCCCGACCTGGCCAAGACCCTGCCGAACGCCAAGATGGCCAAGATCCCGCTGCCGATCGGCCCGGCCGGGGAGATCAACCCGTTCCCCCGCCTGGAGAACGGCATCATGATCTCCACGAAGGCCCGGGAGAGCAAGAACTTCGTCGCCATGATGCAGTTCATCGACTGGCTCTGGTATTCCGACGCCGGCCTGGAGTTCGCCCGCTGGGGCGTCGAGGGCACCACCTTCACCAAGGACGCGTCCGGCAAGCGCTCGCTCAACCCCGGCGTCGACTTCCTCGGCCTCAACCCGAAGGCGCCCAAGCACCTGCAGAAGGACTTCGGCTTCCAGAACGGCGTCTTCGCCTACGGCGGCAGCCCCGACCTGGTCCGCGGGTTCTTCTCCCCAGAGGAGCTGGAGTTCCAGAAGGTGATGGACGCCCGCAAACCGAGGGAGGTCCCCCCGCCGCGCCCGTTCACCGACGAGGAACGCGAGCAGGTGTCGCTCTGGGAGACCCCGCTGAAGGACTTCGTCACCCAGAACACCCTGAAGTTCGCCCTGGGGCAGCGTCCACTCAGTGAGTGGGACGCGTACGTGGCCGAGCTGAAGGCCAAGAACTCCGACCAGTACATCGACCTGGTCAACAAGGCGTACGAGCGGTTCCAGAAGAAGAACGGCTGACCAGCGGGGGTCCGGTCGGGTGCCTGTCGCGGCCCGACCGGACCCCCGGCGAGCAGAGGGAGCGATCGTGAGTGGCGCGGCCCAGACCTGGCGACAGTTCGGCGACGGACCACTGTCGCGGATCACCTCGCGCGTCTACATCCTGCTCGTGGTCGAGATGCTCCTGCTGCTCACCACCCTGCCCGCCCTGCTCCCGCTACTGGTCCTGGGCCGTGACCGCAGCAACCTGCCGCTGGCCGCGCTCCTCCTGGTACCGGTCGGCCCGGCCATCTCCGCCACCCTGTACGCCCTGCGCCACCAGCAGACCGACCTGACCGACCTGCACCCGGCGGCCCTGTTCTGGCGCGGCTACCGGGCCAACGCGTTCGGGGTGCTGCGCATCTGGGTGCCGACGCTGCTGTGGCTGACAGTGCTCGCCGTCAACCTCGCCTACTCCGGCGCGGTCGGCCTTCCGGGCTGGTGGGCGGTGCCGCTGGTGCTGATCGCGGTGGGCGTGACGCTCTGCGCCGCCAACGCCCTGGTGATCACCTCGCTGTTCGACTTCCGCACCCGCGACGTGCTCCGGCTGGCCGTGCACTTCCTCGTGCGTACCCCCGGTGTCCCCGTCGGCAACGCGCTGCTGCTGGCCGCGGCGGCCGGCATCACAGCGGTCTTCTCCGAGGCGGTGCTGATGCTGCTGACGTCGATCGCGGTGCTGGCGTACCTGCGCATCAGCGACCCGATGATCCACCTGATCCGGAAGGAGTTCACCTCTTAACGCTTCCCGATGAGTCCGGGGGATTTACGGCTCGGACCGCATTTGACCCCGCACCCCGAGGGGAGGTGATCGTATGTCTTACGTCGTCAGCACCGGCACGGTCGCGCTCTACCGTGGCGAGGATCGTCCTCGCGGCGTTGAGGTCGCGGCAGGCGGTGAAGCCGCAGGCCGCGCACTCGAAAACTCTGACGTTCAACCCGATGCGCTGCTTGGCTCTCACCGCGCACGAGGAACACGTCATGGTCGTGTAGGCGGGCGGAACCAGCAACACCTTCCGGCCTGCCCGCATGCCCTGCTGGATCAGTTCCCGCTTGGCCGCGCCGATCGCGGCGTCCGCGGCCTTGCGTGCCATGGTCGACTTGGCGAGGAACTTCGGCTTGAAGTCTTCCACCGCGATCACCTGGTGGTTGTCAACGATGGCTTTCGCCCACTGGCGGGCGTCGTGGGTGTTCTGCCGGGCGGCCTTCTTGTGCAGCTTCGCTGCCGCACGTTTGGCGCGGCGGTAGCCGTTGGACTGTGCGTGACCTTTCGGGCGGCGGCGTCGGGCCATCTTCCGCTGCGTCTTGGCCAGTTCGGCGGCGCACCGCTTGCGGTGGCCGAGGTGCGGCAGGTCGAAGCGGGCATCAGTGGTCGTTGCGGTGGTCGTCACGCCCCAGTCGATGCCGATCGTCCCGGACGACGCTGGCGCGTCAGGGCGTTCACGCCGGACCACAAACGACGCATACCAGTGGCCGAGGCTGTCTTGGTAGATTCGGACACTGGTTGGTGGAGACGGCAGGGGGCGAGACCACACCATCGGCATGGTGATGCCGCCAGCGAGGCGCAGCCGGCCGTCCGCAAGGGTGAACCCACGCAGGGTGTACTCCAGGCTGGGCAGCGAACGCTTGCGGGTTTTCACCGTTGGCCGCCTCCTGCCTTTGATGGTGAAAGAGTGCCGCACCGCTGTGGCGTAGGTGCGCAGGGTTTGCTGCTGGGCGACCTGGGATCCGTCACGCAGCCACGTGTATCTGGCGCGCGCTTCGGTGAGCATCTTGGACAGGGCACCGAACGTGGGTTTGTTGCCGCTCTTGTGCTGGTGGACGGCTTCGTTCCACAACCACCGGCAGCGGCCCCACTCAGCCAACAGTGCGCCTGTCGCGGTCGCGCCGGGGCGCAGCCGGTAGGTATAGCGCACCACCTCGATCACATCACGAACTATACAGCAGTGCGCTATATAGTGTCGCCGTGGATGAGGTCAGGTCGAGAAACAATGTCGTCTATCGGTGCAACTACCAAGTCGTATGGTGTCCGAAGTACCGCAGGCCGGTGCTTACCGGAGCAGTCGACGGCCGCCTCAAGGAGATCATCAGCGAGGTGTGTGCCGAACGAGACGCCCCTATCGAGGCGATCGAGACGATGCCGGATCGGGTGCACCTGCTGGTCGTCTGCGATCCGCAGTACGGCATCCACCGCCTCGTCAAGCAGATCAAAAGCCGATCGTCACGACTGCTGCGCCAAGAGTTCCCGCAGCTCAAGTCCCGGTTGCCAACCCTGTGGACCAACAGTTACTTCGTCGCCACCACCGGTGGCGCAACCTCGGAGGTCGTCGAGCGCTATGTCGAAGACCAGCGCAACGCTTAA
The DNA here is from genome assembly GCF_040608575.1 of Micromonospora sp. NPDC005171. Classification (NCBI taxonomy): domain Bacteria; kingdom Bacillati; phylum Actinomycetota; class Actinomycetes; order Micromonosporales; family Micromonosporaceae; genus Micromonospora; species Micromonospora sp. NPDC005171. Next base: position 100,878 of record NZ_JBEXIM010000016.1, read on the forward strand.
CAACATCTTTCACCTCCCCACGCCTAAAGCCGGCGGATCCTCGGGACCGATCGCATGAGCCTGCCCCTCAGCGCCAAGGTGCCCTTCGGGGGCGACTACAACCCGGAACAGTGGCCCGAGGACGTGTGGAAGCAGGACTACCGTCTCTTCGACAGCGCACGGATCGACCTGGTCACCCTCGGCGTGTTCGACTGGGCGCTCACCCAGCCCGCCGAGGACACCTACGACTTCACATGGCTGGACAGGATCGTCGAGCGGGCCAGCGCCGAGGGACGCGGGATCTGCCTGGCCACCGGCACCGGAGCCCACCCGCCGTGGTTGGCGAAGGCGTACCCCGAGGTGACCCGGACCGACTTCGAGGGCCGCAAGCACCGGTTCGGTCAGCGACACAACTCCTGCCCCAGCTCGCCGGTCTTCCGTCGGCTCTCGACGGAGCTGGCCCGCCGGGTCGCCCGCCGCTACGCCGACACCCCGGCGGTGCTCGCCTGGCACGTCGGCAACGAGTACGGCGGCGCCTGTTACTGCGCGCTGTGCGCGGCCGGCTTCCGGAACTGGCTGCGCCACCGCTACGGCACCCTCGACGAGCTGAACGAGGCCTGGTACACCACCTTCTGGTCGCACACCTTCACCGACTGGGACGAGATCGAGGCGCCGTCGGCGCTGACCGAGCACTGGCGCGGCCCGGACCACACCGCGTTCCAGGGCATCACAGTGGACTACCTGCGGTTCACCTCCGACGCGATGCTGACCAACTTCCGCGACGAGAAGGCCGCCGTCCGGGAATCCAGCCCGACGCTGCCGGTGACGACGAACTTCATGGGCATGTACCGGCCGATCGACTACCATCGCTGGGCCCCTCATCTGGACTTCGTCTCCTGGGACAACTACCCGCCCGACGACAAGTCGGCAGCGCGGATGGCACTGACCCACGACCTGATGCGGGGGCTCAAGGACGGCCAGCCGTTCTGGCTGATGGAACAGACCCCGAGCTGCACCGCGTGCCGCGACGTCAACCCGTTGAAGCGCCCCGGTCTCATGCGGCTGTGGAGTTGGCAGGCCGTGGCGCACGGCGCCGACGCGGTGCTCTTCTTTCAGCTGCGCGCCTCCCGCGGGGCCAGCGAGAAGTACCACGGGGCGGTCATCGGCCACGCCGGTCGCTCCGACACCCGGGTGTTCCGGGAGGTCGCCGAGCTGGGTGCCGAGCTGGAACGGCTCGGCCCGGCTTCGCTGGGCGCGCGGACGCCGGCCCGGGTGGCGCTGCTGTTCGACTGGGACAGTTGGTGGGCGTTGGAGCTGTCCGACGGCCCGTCCCGGCTGGTCCGCTACCAGCAGGTCGTGCTCGCGTACCACCGGGCGCTCTGGGACGCCGGTGTGGACCTGGACGTCGTCGCGGTGACCGCCGACCTGTCCCGCTACGACGTGGTCGTGGCCCCGGCCCTGCACCTGCTCAAGGGTGACCTGCCGCAGCGGCTGGAGGGGGTGGCGGCGCGCGGCGGGTCGGTGCTGACCACCTACCTGTCCGGCCGGGTGGACGAGAACGACCAGGCGTTCCTGATGGACGTGCCGGGACCGCTCGGGCAGCTCATGGGTGTCCGGGTCGACGAGTGGGACGCCCGCGGCCCGGAGGTGGTCAACCCGGTCCGCCTCGGCGACGGCGCGGATCAGGTCGACGTCGACGCCCGGCTGCTGTTCGAGCTGGTGATCCCGCAGGGCGCGCAGGTCGTCGGCACCTACCAGGCCGACTTCTACGCGGGCACCCCGGCGGTGACCCGCAACTCCTTCGGCGCCGGCGACGGCTGGTACGTCGCCGCCGGTCTGGACCAGGCCGGGGTGTCCTGGGTGGTGCGGCAGGTGCTCGCCCGGCACGACCTCCTCGGGCCCCACCCGGACGTACCGGACCTGGAATCCGCCGTCCGGGTCGCCGAGGACGGGGCGCGGTTGCTGTTTCTGCTCAACCACCGCGCCGAGCCGGTCGAGGTGACCGCCCGGACCGGCGGCGTCGACCTGCTCACCGGCGACCGTACGGCGGCCGGCGCTGCCCTGCGGCTGCCGGCGTACGGGGTTGTCGTGCTGGAGGAGGACAGGTGAACGCCGAAGAGTCGGTGGAGTTGGAGCAGCTGATGTTCGTCGAGGAGCCGATGGACGGTGACGAGCCGCGCGTCCACCCGGCCTGGCTGCCCCCGGAGGCGTTCCGGTCGCTCGGTGCGCGCCGCATCCTCCTGCACGGCGAGGGGTTGCTCGTCGACACCGTCCTCAACGAGGTCTCGCGCGCCTGCGCGCGGTACGGCGGGCGGGTGTGGCATTCCCCGTCCTGGGACGTCGACGTCGACCTGGTGCTCGCCCTGCGCGACGCGGCTGAGCTGCCCAACCCGACGGTGGAGGCGGCGCGCGCCGCCGGCGAGGCGGCGCTGGCCGAGCTGGGCGACGGCGGGACGCTCGGCGACGAGGGTTTCGTGCTGGCACGGGCCGGTGACGTGACAGCGGTGGTGGCCGACGCGCCCGCCGGCCTGCTGTACGGGCTCTTCCACGTGGTCCGGCTCTGCGCGGCGGCCTTCGACCCGGCCCGACCTGCCGAGCGGCACCGCCCGGCGCTGCGCCGACGCATGCTGAACCACTGGGACAACGTGGCCGTGCACCCGGTGATGGGCCAGGTCGAACGGGGGTACGCGGGCGGTTCGATCTTCTGGCGGGACGGCCGTCCGCGCGGCGACCTGGCCCGGGTGCGGGAGTACGGGCGGCTGTTGGCCTCCTGCGGGGTCAACGCGATCTCGGTGAACAACGTCAACGTGGCCCGCACGGAGGCGCTGCTGCTCACCGAACGGCTCGGCGACGTGGCCGAGATCGCGGACGCGCTGCGCCCGTACGGCATCCGGGTGCACCTGTCGGTCAGCTTCGCCGCGCCGGTGGTCCTCGGGGGCCTGCCCACAGCCGACCCCCTGGACGAGACCGTGCGGGCCTGGTGGGCCGCTACCACCCGGCGGGTGTACGACCGCATCCCGGACTTCGGCGGCTACCTGGTGAAGGCCGACTCGGAGGGGCAACCCGGCCCGTTCACCTATGGCCGTGACCACGCCGACGGGGCGAATCTGCTGGCCGAGGCGCTCGCTCCGCACGGGGGAGTGGTGCACTGGCGGGCGTTCGTCTACAACCACCACCAGGACTGGCGGGACCGGTCCACCGACCGGGCTCGGGCCGCGTACGACCACTTCGCCCCGCTCGACGGACGGTTCCGCACCAACGTGGTCGTCCAGGTGAAGTTCGGCCCGGTGGACTTCCAGACCCGCGAGCCGGTCTCGCCGGTGCTCGCCGCGATGCCGGCGACCCGGCTGGCGGTGGAGTTGCAGGTCACCCAGGAGTACACCGGCCAACAGCGGCACGTCTGCCACCTCGGCCCGTGGTGGAGCGAGGTGCTGAGCTTCGCCCCGTGGGGGCCGGGCGGACGGACGATCGCCGACGTGGTCACGGGAGAGGCGGCGGCCGGCGGCGGGCTGGTCGCGGTCGCCAACGTCGGCGACGACCTCTTCTGGACCGGGCATCCGTTGGCGCAGGCCAATCTGTACACCTTTGGTCGGCTGGCCTGGGACCCTCGCCGGGACCCGACGGCGATCCTCGACGAGTGGATCACGCTGACGTTTCCGCCGTCGGCGACAGCCGACGCCGAGCTGGTGCGGCGGACCCTGCACCAGATCATGGACGACTCGTGGCGCACCTATGAGCGCTACACCGCCCCGCTGGGCGTCGGCTTCATGGTCAGCCCCGGCGACCACTACGGCCCCGGCGTCGACGGGTACGAGTACACCCGGTGGGGCACCTACCACTTCGCCGACCGGGACGGCGTCGGCGTGGACCGCAGCCGCGCGTCGGGCACCGGCTTCGCCGGCCAGTACCCGCCGTACTGGGCCCAGGTGTACGAGTCACCCGAGAGCTGCCCCGACGAGCTGCTGCTCTTCTTCCACCATGTGCCGTACGGACATGTGTTGCACAGCGGTTCGACAGTCATCCAGCACATCTACGACACCCATTTCGCGGGGGTCGAGGAGGTGACGGCGATGCGTCGGAGGTGGCAGGCGTTGACCGGCATGATCGACCCGAGCGTCTACGAACGGGTCGCCGAACGCCTCGACGAGCAGGTGCGCTGCGCCACCGAGTGGCGCGACCAGATCAACACGTACTTCTTCCGCAAGTCCGGGGTGCCGGACGAGCGAGGGCGGGACATCTACTGAGCGGCGGCGCGGGGCGGCCTGACCGTCCGGTCGGACGGCCCCGCGTGCCGTGCCCACCAGAGGTCTGCCTGGTTCCGAAAACCTCCCGATAATTTCTCGGCATCTGTCGGCGCCGACAATGCCCGTCAATGCCCATTGCTACGCAGGTGGCCGCCGGAAGCGTTGCGCCGAAAGGTTTCCGGAAGTCTTGACAATCGAGTGTGCTCGATTGAAGCTGGCATGGTCACGCGAGCCGCGGTCAAGGTCGGGCGAAGGGCAGTCCTCGACTTAAGTCCCCTTCCACGCGCCTTTTTCGCAAGGGATCGCGACGATGACACTGAAGACGAGAACGCTTGGCGTCGTCATGGCTGCCGTGACGCTGGCCGCCGCCGCGCTGACGTTCGCCACTCCCGCGTCGGCGGCGACGCTGACGCAGGTGACCAACTTCGGCACCAACCCCACCAACCTGCAGATGCACCTGTACGTCCCGGACCGGGTGGCGACCCGACCGGCGATCCTCCTGGCCATGCACTACTGCACCGGGACGGGCCCCGCGTTCCACTCGGGCACCCAGTACGCGTCCCTCGCGGACCGGTACGGGTTCATCGTGATCTACCCGTCGGCCACCCGCAGCAGCAAATGCTGGGACGTCTACTCGCCACAGGCGTTACGCCGCGGCGGCGGCAGCGACCCGGTCGGGTTGATGTCGATGGTCGACTACGTGCGGCAGCGCTACTCCGCCGACCCCGCGCGGATCTTCGCCACCGGCACCTCCTCCGGCGCGATGATGACGAACGTCATGCTGGGCGTCTACCCGGACGTGTTCGCGGCGGGCGCCTCGTTCGCCGGGGTGCCGTTCGCCTGTTTCGCCACCGGCGGCAGCTCGGAGTGGAACAGCCAGTGCGCCAACGGGCAACTCATCCGGACCGCGCAACAGTGGGGTGACCTGGTCCGGGAGGCGTACCCGGGTTACACAGGCCAGCGGCCCCGGATGCAGATCTGGCACGGCACCAACGACGAGACGCTGCGCTACCCGAACTTCGGCGAGCAGGTCAAGCAGTGGACCAATGTGCACGGGCTGAGCCAGACCCCGACGTACACCGACTCCCCGCAGTCCGGCTACACCCGCACCCGCTACGGCAGCAGCGGCCCGATGGCGCCGGTCGAGGCGATCAGCATGCAGGGTGTCACGCACAACCTGCCGGTCGACGCCGCGCAGGTGATCCGCTTCTTCGGGCTGGACGGCACCGCGCCGCCGACGACCCCACCGCCGACGACCCCGCCGCCGACCACGCCACCGCCGACGACTCCGCCGCCGACCACCCCACCGCCGACCCCGCCGCCGCCGACCGAGGGCGCCTGCCGGGTCGGTTACACGGTCAACGCCTGGAACAGCGGTCTCACCGCGAGTGTCGCCATCACCAACACCGGTGCCACCGCCGTGAACGGCTGGGCGCTGACCTTCACGCTGCCCACCGGGCAGCGCATCACCAGCGGCTGGAACGCCCAGTACGCCCCGACCAGCGGTGCGGTGACCGCCCGCAACGTCTCCTACAACAACACCATCGCCCCGAACGCGTCGGTCGAGATCGGCTTCCAGGCCACCCACGAGGGCGGCACCGGCAAGCCCACGTCGTTCGCCCTCAACGGTGCCGCCTGTTCGGTGTCCTGACTTCCCCTTCCACCCCACCACCCTCAGAAGGAGTCACACGATGAGAACCACGAGATGGAAGGTGGCATCGAGAGCCGCCATCGCGCTGACCAGCGCGGGTGCCCTCGCCGCCGGCATGGCGCTGTTCCTGACGGCGCCGGCCGCCGCCGGGACCACGCTCGGCGCGTCCGCCGCCGAGAAGGGGCGCTACTTCGGCACGGCGGTGGCCGGATTCAAGCTCTCGGACAGCGCGTACACCACGATCTTGAACCGTGAGTTCAACATGGTGACGGCCGAGAACGAAATGAAGATGAACGCCACCGAGCCGCAGCAGAATCAGTTCAGCTACGGGGCGGCGGACCAGATCGTCAACCACGCCCGCAGCCGGGGGATGAGCGTGCGAGGCCACACCCTGGCGTGGCATTCGCAGCAGCCCGGCTGGATGGAGAGCATGAGCGGCAGCGCGCTGCGGCAGGCGATGCTCAACCACGTGACCCAGGTGGCCACGCACTTCCGGGGCCAGGTCGTGGCGTGGGACGTGGTGAACGAGGCGTTCGCCGACGGCAGCTCCGGTGGCCGCCGTGACTCCAACCTCCAGCGCACCGGCAATGACTGGATCGAGGCGGCGTTCCGGGCCGCGCGTGCCGCCGATCCGGGTGCGAAGCTCTGTTACAACGACTACAACACCGACAACTGGACGCACGCCAAGACGCAGGGCGTCTACAACATGGTCCGGGATTTCAAGGCCCGTGGCGTGCCGATCGACTGCGTGGGATTCCAGTCGCACTTCAACAACGACTCGCCGTACGTGAGCAACTACCGCACCACGCTGTCGAGCTTCGCGGCGCTGGGCGTGGACGTGCAGATCACCGAGCTGGACATCCAGGGTGCCTCGGCGAGCACCTACCGCAGCGTGGTGGAGGACTGCCTGGCGGTGGCCCGCTGCAACGGCATCACCGTGTGGGGCATCCGGGACAGTGACTCGTGGCGGGCTTCGCAGACGCCGCTGCTGTTCAACAGCAACGGCTCGAAGAAGCCCGCGTACGACGCGGTCCTCGCCGCGTTGAACAACGGCACCACGCCCACCGACCCGCCCACCGACCCGCCCACCACCCCGCCGCCGGGGCCGGGTGGCTGCACCGCGACGGTGACGGTGAACCAGTGGACGGGTGGCTTCGTCGCGAACGTTCGGGTGACGGCCGGCTCATCGGCCCTCAGCGGCTGGACGGTGACGATCGCGCTGCCGTCGGACGCGACGGTCACCAACGCGTGGAGCGCCGACCGCAGCGGTAACACCGGCACGACGAACTGGCGGAACGTGGCCTACAACGGCCAGGTCGGCGCCGGGCAGTCCACCGAGTTCGGCTTCCAGGCCAACGGCACCGCCGGCAGCATCAGCCCAACCTGCTCGGCAGGCTAAAGCCCACCGGCCGGTGCGGAGGCCTGCCGCCTCCGCACCGGCCCACCTCCCGCCCTCGTTGACCAGGAGGTGTGCGTCATCCCGGTCAGGCCTGGGCGGCGACGAGGAACATCGGCACGACGACGAGGATCCGGTTCGCGCTGGCACGCTCGGCCTGCTCGGCGAGCCAGCCCTCCTCGTCGGTGATCCGCTTCAACACGTCGAGCGCGGTGTCGTCGGTGAACACGGCGGTGTGCACCTCGACGATCGGGTCGGTGAACCCGGCGTCGAGCAGCAGGTTGCGATACCTGCGGGCAACGCGGGGCGACGGTAGCGAGTCCGCCTTCGCGTGGACCAGCCGACGGGTGGTTTCCGAGTCGTCCGAGTCAATGGCGATCAAATCCCAGTCCTGGCCGAGCAGCACGGCTCGACCGCCTGGCGTGAGCACCCGCCGGGCCTCGGCCACGGCGAGTGCCGGGTCGTCGAGCACATGCAACACCTTGTCCGCCCGGTAGTAGCTGGCCGATCCGGTCTCGATCGGCAGCGCGGTGGCGTCGCCGACGTGGAACTCGCCGGCCGGCCAGCGCGTCCGGGCCACGGCGATCATGTCGGGATCGAGGTCGACGCCGACCGCGTGCGCTCCGCGCTCGGCCAGCTCGGCTACCGCGCGGCCACTGCCACAGCCAGCATCGACGACGGTTCGACCGGTGAGGTCGCCGAGTAACTCGTAGGAACGGGCGCGCAGTTCGACGGCTGCGGGCTCGCTCTCGATGGCATCGAGGACAGCTAGAAGGCTGGACATGCCCGCCATGGTCGGACTTAATGTCAACATGAAGTCAAGCCCGATGACGATCGGCGAGGTGGCCGACCACTTCGGCCTGCCGGCGCACGTCCTGCGGCACTGGGAATCGGTGGGCCTGCTCCGCCCCGCCCGGGTCACCGGCGGCCGTCGCCGCTACACCCGCGACGACCTGTTCCGGGTGGCCTCGATCCTGCGTGCGAAACAGGCCGGCCTGTCGCTGCCGGACATCCGGGCGTTCCTCGCCGCAGGCGACCCCGCCGTCCGCAAGGACGTGCTGCGCCGCAACCACGGCGCGCTGCGGGCCAGGATGGCCGCGCTGCAGTCGGCGCTCGACCTGCTGGAGGCCGGGCTGAACTGCTCACACGAAGACATCTCGACCTGCCCGAACTACCGCAACCGGTTGGCGGAGCTGGTGGAGGTCGGGGGCAGTGGCTAGCCGTCGATGCGGGTGATGTTGCGGATCTTGTTGGACGCGTCCAGAGCGGCGACCTTGTACGCCTCGGCCAGCGTCGGGTAGTTGAACACCGCGTCGACCAGGTAGTCGATCGTGCCGCCGCAGCCCATCACCGCCTGACCGATGTGGACGATCTCGGTGGCGGCGGTGCCGAACACGTGCACCCCGAGCAGTCGGCCGTCGTCGGGGGAGACGAGCAACTTCAGCATGCCGTACGAGTCGCCCACGATCTGACCCCGGGCCAGCTCGCGGTACCGGGCGATGCCCACCTCGAACGGCGTCGAGCTCTCGGTGAGCTGCGCCTCGGTCTGCCCGACGAAGCTGATCTCCGGAATCGTGTAGATGCCGATCGGTTGCAGGCCGTGCATCTCCCGGATCGGTTCACCGCAGGCGTGTTGCGCGGCCAGCCGGCCCTGCTCCATCGAGGTCGACGCGAGCGCGGGAAAGCCGATCACGTCGCCGACGGCGTAGATGTTCTCCACCGGGGTGCGGTAGTTGGCGTCCACAGCGATCCGGCCGCGTCGGTCCGCCTCCAGCCCGGCCGCCTCCAACGCCAGGTCGTCGGTCTGACCCTGCCGCCCGGCCGAGTACATCACCGTGTCGGCGACGATCTTCTTGCCGCTCTTGAGGATGCACAGCGCTGCCGTCTGGTGCTTCTCCACGGCGGCGACCTCCTCGCCGAAGCGGAACGCCACGGACAGGTCGCGCAGGTGGTACTTGAGCGACTCGACGACCTCGTCGTCGCAGAACTCCAACATCCGGTCACGGCGTTCCACCACCGTCACCTTGGTGCCGAGCGCGGCGAACATCGAGGCGTACTCCATGCCGATCACGCCGGCGCCCACCACCACCATGCTGCGGGGTACGGCCTGGAGGTTGATGACGCCGTCGGAGTCCACGATCGTCCGGTCGTCGAAGTCGACGCTGTCCGGGCGGGCCGGGCGGGTGCCCGCGGCGATGACGATCTTGTCGAAGGTCACTGTGGACTCGCGGCCGGAGCCGCCGTCGACCCAGATCGAGTGCGCGTCGGCGAACCGCCCGGTGCCGGTGATCATCGCGACCCGGTTGCGGGCCAGTTGATTGCGGATGACGTCGGTCTGTCGGGTGATGACGTGCTGGGTCCGGGCGGCCAGATCGCCGACCGTGATCTCCTCCTTGACCCGGTAGCTGCTGCCGTACAGGTCCCGCTGGCTCAGGCCGGTCAGGTAGAGCACAGCCTCGCGCAGGGTCTTGGAGGGAACGGTGCCGGTGTTGATGCACACCCCACCGATCATGTCGCGGCGGTCCACGATGCCGACCCGCCTGCCGAGCTTGGCGGCGGCGATCGCGGCCTTCTGACCGCTGGGTCCGGAACCCAGCACCAACAGGTCGTAGTCATACACGAGCGTTAGCGTCGCAAGATGTCGCGGCGCGCGCCAGACTTCGTACCCGAGTGTTACTCGTCCGCCACCACGCAGGTGCCGCCGTTCACCGTCACCTCCTGCGGCGTTTGAGAGCCGGTGGCGACGAACCCCAGCGACACCGTGCCGCCGGGCGGGATCAGCGCGTTGTGGCGGACGTTGCGCACCCGCAGGTAGCTGCTGTCGCGGTCGACGACCTCGGCGCCCCAGAGGCTGCGCAGTTGCTGGCTGGCGTAGAACCGCCACCTCATCGTCCAGCCGTCGATCGCCGTCGAGCCGGTGTTCGTGACCAGGAGGCGTGCCACCAGACCATCGGGCCACTGCCCCACAGTCGACCGGACCGTGCAGCTCGGCGGTGGCGGCAGCGTGGTCACGGTGACCGGCGTGGAGAGCGGTGACAGGTGGCCGGCCTCGTCCCGGGCCTGCACCACGAAGGTGTACGTGGTGTTCGGCGTCAGCCCGCTGATCTGGGTGCTGTTTCGCCCGGGCGGGTACTGGTAGACCTCGCTGACCCGGGTCAGTGTGCCACCGGCGTCGACCTGGAACACCTCGTACCGATCGAGTGCGACATTCTCCACCGAGTGCGTCCAGCGCAGCCACACAAGCGTGGCGGCGACGTCGTAGGCGACCGGTTGGCCGGGCGCGCCGGGCGGTTGGTCGTCCCCCGGTGGCATGGTCAGCCGCAGGCTCGGATCGTTCAGCGACCTGTTGCCGGCCGCGTCCACGGCCGAGACGAAGAAGGTGTACGTGCGCGACGGCCGCAGGTCGGTGATCCGGATGCTGTTGGTGTCGGTCGAATACTGGGCGCCGAAATCTTCGAACCGGACTCCGACCGGGTAGCGGACCACCCCCACGTTGTCGGTGGAGGCGGCCCAGGTCAGCTCGACCCAGGTGGTGTCGACGGCGACGACGGTGATCGGGCCGGGTGCGGTGGGGCGTTCGGTGTCCGCCGCGGCGTACGCCGGGGTCGCGCCGGCCGCGACCAGTGTTGACGCCAGCGCGCACGCGACCAGCGCAGCGGCCTTCGACCGGATTCTGCGGAACGGATGATCAAGCACGATGATGACCTCGCTTCCGAGTGTCCGCAGCGGACCAGTCATTGACTGCCATTGATGTTAGGGCAGTGTCGGTCGCGCCGTTGTCCCGTCAGCCGACGAGGCGGCGTTCCCAGGCCCAGGCGGCGATCTCGACCCGGTTGCGGGCCTTGAGTTTCATCTGCACGCTCGCCAGGTGGGTCTTCACAGTGCCCACGGCGATGAAGAGTCGGGTGGCGATCTCGGCGTTGGTCAGGCCCCGGGCGACGAGCTTCACCACGTCGAGTTCCCGTGGCGACAGGCCGCCGTGGTCGCGTGCCGGGGCGGGGGAGCTGAGGTGCTCCAACAGCCGTACCGTGATGGACGGGCTGATCAGCGCGTCGCCGGACACGGCCGCGCGGACCGCCTCCACCAGCAGGGCCGGGCCGGAGTCCTTGAGCAGGAAGCCGCAGGCACCGTTGGCGAGCGCGGTGTGCACGTACTCGTCGAGGTCGAAGGTCGTCACGACGACCACCCGGACCGGGTCGGCGACGCCCGGCCCGGCGAGCAGCCGCAGCGCCTCAAGGCCGTCGAGGCGGGGCATCCGGATGTCCAGCAGCACCACGTCCGGGCGCAGGCGTCGGGCCAGTTCGACGGCATGGACTCCGTCGGCGGCCTCGCCGACCACCTCCATGTCCGACTGGGCACCGATGATCATGCCGAAGCCGGTCCGGACCATGGCCTGGTCATCGGCGATCAGCACCCGGATCACCGGGCCACCGCCGCTTGCAGCGGGAACGCCGCGTCGAGCACCCAGCCACCGGCGACGCCGGGCCCGGCGGTGATCGTGCCGCCGAGGGCGCGTACCCGCTCGGTGAGGCCGATCAGGCCGAAGCCGTGCCCCCGGGCCGGCGCGGTGCGCGGCGACGCGCCGTCGTCGGCGACCCGGACCAACAACCAGTTCGGGGTACGCCGCACCGCCACGTCCACGGATCGCGCGTTCGGCGCGTGCTGGCGGGTGTTGGTCAGCCCCTCCATCACCACCCGGTACGCCGACGTCGAGACCTCCACCGGCAGTCCGTTCAGATCACCGTCGATGTGCAGTCGTGCCGGCGCGTTGGCCGCGCCGTTGAACCCGGTCAGCAGCGGCTCCAGCTCGGTCACCCCGGCAAGTGGGGCCAGCGGCGCGTCCGGTGGGGCGTCCGGGTTGCGCAGGATCCCGACCATCCGCCGCATCGAGGCCATCGTCTCCGCGCCGGCCCGCTCGATCTGCTCCAGGGCGACGATCACCCGCCGCGGGTCCTGCTCGGCGACGAACCGGGCGCCCTGTGCCTGCACCACGATGCCGGTGACGTGGTGGGCGATGAAATCGTGCAGGTCCCGGGCGAACTCCGCGTGCTGCTCGGCGCGGACCAGCGCGATGGCCCGCTCCCGGCCGGCTGCCATGATCCGCAGGTAGAGCCCCACCCCGGCGGCGCCGGCCGCGGCGAGCACCTGGAGCAGACCGAAGATCACCAGCAGGTTCTCGGTGCCGACGCGCAGTGGCATCGCGGCGACGGCGAGCCCGGCGGCCGCCGCCGCCCACGGGGCGAGCCGGGCCGCGCCCCAACGGCTCACCACGAAGACCACGCCGATCAGCCCGGCCGACTCGGCGAGACCCCACGTGCGGGCGGGCAGGAGGTCACCGCCTTCGGAGACGAGCACCACCCCTGCGGTCACGGTCAGTGAGGCGGTGGCGAGGGCCAGCGCGGCCACCGGCAGCCGCCGGGAACCCGACCGGTGCACTGGCAGCCAGAGTGGCACGGTCGCCACCGCCAACCCCATCGGCACCAGCAGGAGCACGAGAGCGGCGAAACTGCGTTCATCCGCCGTGCTGGCCGCGAAGTCGAAGAAGGCGAGCAGGCCAAAGGCCACCAGCCCGGCCGTCTGGGCCAGGCGTACCCAGAAACGTCGAAGATCCGGCGCGCTCATGATGACCCAGCGTAGCCAACCGGACGGAGGTGGCAGATCGGCCAAAAGGCAGACCCGACGACGGCGATACCCGGCCCCGGGCCGATGCGCCCGCCCGTCGGCGGCGGCGACGCTTCCGGAGGTCACATCGCAGCCACTGGAGGAACAATGACAACCCACGCCCCGCCGGAGACCAGCCACGCCGCGGTCGCCGCGGTCGACCTGGTGAAGGTGTACGGCAGCGGCGACACCGCCGTCCGTGCCCTGGACGGGGTCTCGGTCGGCTTCGGCCGGGCCGAGTTCACCGCGATCATGGGCTCGTCCGGGTCCGGCAAGTCGACCCTGATGCACTGCCTCGCCGGCCTCGACACGGCCACCTCCGGCCGGGTCCTGCTCGGTGGCACGGAGCTGACCGGCCAGTCGGACCAGACGCTGACCCGGGTACGGCGGGAGCGGATCGGATTCGTCTTCCAGTCCTTCAACCTGCTGCCGCAGCTCACCGCCGCGCAGAACATCACCCTGCCGCTGGACCTCGCCGGTCGGCAGCCCGACGCCGAACTCCTGGCGCACCTGGTGCGGGTGCTGGGCCTCGGCGACCGGCTGAACCACCGGCCCAGCGAGCTGTCTGGCGGCCAGCAGCAGCGGGTGGCGCTGGCCCGGGCGCTGGTGGCCCGGCCCGAGGTGGTCTTCGCCGACGAACCGACCGGCAACCTGGACTCCCGCTCCGGCGCCGAGGTGCTCACCATCCTGCGCGACTCGGTACGCGACCTCGGCCAGACCGTCGTCATGGTCACCCACGACCCGATCGCCGCCGCGTACGCCGACCGGGTGGTGCTGCTCGCCGACGGTCGGCTGGCTGGCGAGATCGACAAGCCGAACCAGGTGTCGGTCACCGACGCCCTGCGCGACCTGGCGGCCCGCCGATGAGGGCGACAGTGCTGCGTACCCAGACGACCGCAGCGGCCCGGCGGCCCGGCCGGCTCATCCTGACCGGCCTGGCGATCCTTGTTGCGTCGTTCGTCGTCTTCGGCACCGTGCTGGTGCAACAGATCACCGAACGGACAGTGCGGGACAACCTCAGCGGCACCCCGGCCGTCACCGACCTGGTGATCGGCAGCCCCGGCGTGCCGCCACCCACAGTGACGGACGTGCGGCAGATCCGGGCCGTGCCCGGTGTGGCCGAGGCGGTCGCCCGGGTCTCGACCGGGGTCTCCGTCGGCGAGGGGTACCTCAACCTTCAGTCCGATCCGGGCACCGGCCCGCTGAGCGCGGTTCGGGTGACCGAGGGCAGCTACCCGGACCTACCCGGCGAGATCGCGATCACGCCGCGTACCGCCGAACGGCTCGGGCTGTCGGTCGGCACCACCACCAGCGGTATGGGCGGTGAACTCACCACGCCCGCCCCGCTCACCGTCACCGGCATTGTGGAGAGCAGCGCCGACGCCGGCTACGACGCGTACGCCCCGGACAGCGCCGTGATCGCCTGGGCGCGCCTGACGGCTGTGGAGCGCGTCGACCTGCGGGTGGCCCCCGGCACCTCGACCGAGACCGTCCGGCAACTGGTGACCGCGGCGGTCGCCGGCCAGCCGATCCGCTCCGGCGCCGAGGTGCGCGAGGCCGAAGCGGAGGCGGCGGCCCAACAGGTCGGAAGGCTCTTCATCCTGGTCGGCATGTTCGTCTCCATCGCGGTCGTCGCGGCGGCGCTGGTGGTCACCTCGACCTTCCGCATCGTCTTCGCCCAGCGGATGCGGCAACTCGCGCTGCTGCGGGCGGTCGGCGCGAGTCGGGGCACCCTGGTGGCTGCCCTGACCGCCGAGGGAGCCCTGACCGGGCTGGTCGCCGGCGTCGTCGGGGTCGCCAGCGCCCTCGCCCTCGGGTACGCGCTGCCGGCCATCCTGCGCGCCGCCGGCCACCCGGTCTCCTCGCCGGGCCTGCCACTGCCGGCGGCGGTCGCTGTGGTGATCGGCGCCGTCGTGATCACCGTGCTGGCCGTGCTGGCACCGGCGTTCTCGGCCGCCCGGGTCTCCCCACTGGAGGCACTGCGGGCGGCGAGCGTCACCGCCGGCCGGCGCGGCATCGGGGTGCCGCGTCTGGTCTTCGGGCTGCTCCTGGCCGTCGGCGCGGTCCTGGCGGCGGTCGCGACGATCAGCCAGTTGCCCAAGCCGGACCAGTCGGAGTACGACCCGTCGATGCCCCTGCTCCTGCTGGTCGGGTCCGGCGCGTTGGCGTTCTTCGCGCTGGTGGCCCTCGGTCCGCTGCTGGTACGCCCGGTGCTGGCCGTGGTGGGTTGGCCACTGCGCCAGCTCGGGCCGCTCGGGCGGATGTCGGTCGGCGGGATCGGTGGGACGCCCCGCCGCGCCGCCGCGGTCTCCGTCGTGGTCGCACTGGGCGTGACCCTGATCTCCGGGGTGGTCATCGGCGGCGCGTCGTTGCAGATCCTCGCCGACCGCGAACTGGCCCTCTCGGCCCCGACCGACTTCGAGGTCACCAGCAACGGTGGGACGCTGCCGCCGGCTGTCGTGAGCCGGGCCGAGGCGGCACACGGCGCGCTGGCCCGGGTGGTGCCCTACCGGATGGTCGACGACGCCCGGCTGCTGCGCGGCGCCGACAGGCTCGGCGACGTCGAGTCCGGTTACCCGACCAGCGACCTGGACCTGGCGGCGTTGCCGAGCACCGGTGACCTGGACGTGGCCGAGGGCACCCTGGCCGATCGTGGCCCCGGCCGGGTCGTGCTGAACAGCTGGGTAGCGCGGGACGCGGGCCTGCGGGCCGGCGACACCGTCACGCTCGCCGTCGCCACCCGCACTGTCGACGTGCGGGTGGCCGCGGTCCTGCCCGGTGACGGGCCGCTGCACGCGGGCATCCTCGCCGACCCGGCCGACCTGGACCGGCTCGGCGTGCCGACCGCGTACACCGGTCTGCTGGCCGACGCGGCCGGTGCCGGCGAGGACGGTCGCACCGCCGGTGTGCGGGCCCTGCGGCAGGCGATCGCCGGCAGCGAGGGGGTGGGCCTCGCGGTGCTCGCCGACGAACGGGACCGCAACGACGCTGTGGTGCGCACCCTGGTCTGGATCGCTGTCGGTCTGGTCGGCCTGACCGTGCTGATCGCTGTCGTCGGCGTGGCCTCCACGACCGCGCTCTCGGTGGTCGAGCGGGTCCGCGAGTCCGGGTTGCTCCGGGCGATCGGGCTGTCCCGGACCGGTCTGCGCACCATGCTGACCGTCGAGTCCGGCCTGTACGGGGTGATCGGCGCGACCATCGGCCTGGTGCTCGGCGTCCCGTACGCCTGGTTGGCGGTCCAGGCCCTCGGAATCGAGGCACCGCTGACCGCGCCGCTGCTGCCGCTGGCCGGGCTCTTCGTGGTGCTGGTCGGGCTGACCGCGCTGGCCGGGGTGCTGCCGGCCCGTCGGGCGTCGCGGGTCAGCCCGGTGGTGGCGCTGGGGGCCGACAACTGAGCACCGCCGTGGGGTGGCGCCGGGCCTTCGGCGCCACCCCACGGCGGCCTGGTCAGTTGGGGTTGTTGGCGTGGGTCAGCGTCTCCCAGGCGACGAAGAGGTTGTTGGTTCCGGCCGGACGTTGTTGCAGCGTGAGGGTCTGGGTGTTGGTCATGACGTTGCCCAACCGGGTGCTCATCGCGTTGAAACCGACCTCGGTGATCGGGCCGAGGCCCCGGGTGAGGCTGCCGCCGCAGAGCCAGGAGGGCGGTGCCTCGCCAAGCTGGTAGCGCGAGTGGAAGCCGAGCGCCTGACGCAGTCGCTCACCGACCTGTGGGTACAGGTCCCGTCCCTGGATCCGGGAGGTCTCCGCGACGTGGGAGATGGCGGAGATCCCGTACCCGGTGTGGACGAAGTCGCGGCAGGTTTCCTGGGCGAGGCCGGCGACGAATGTGGACTGGCCCTGCCAGTAGCCGATGATCTCCGCGCTGGTGTCCAGGCCGCTGCCGGGCATCGTGTACGGCAACGCGCCGTCGCTGGGCAGGTAGACGAACGCCCGGGCGCGGTTGAGGAAGCGGGTGGCCGCCGCGTCGTACACGGCCCGGTCCTCCAGGAACACCGCGATGCCGACGGTGGCCTCCATCATGGTCAGTTCCCAGTTGCCGTTGCTGTTCGAGCCGTTGCGCACCATCGGCAGGTAGACGTTGCGCAGCATGGTGGCGAAGCGGTTGGCGTTGGGCCAGCTCGTGTACGTGTACTTGATGATCTCGGCGGCCCGGGGCCAGACCGAGGCCGCCCAGCCGGTCTGCAGTGGGGCGTTGCTGCCGGTGTGCGCGGTGATGGTGGCCGACCAGGCGTCCATGATCTGGATCGACTTCTGCGCGTACCGGGCGTCCCCGGTGACGTACCAGACGAGCGCGTCGGTGTACGCGGCGATTGCGTCCTCCCGCTCGTCGGTGCAGCCGTTGTTCGGGTTGGAGTAGGAGCCGCACTCGACCACCGACCGAGGCGCCGGGGTACGCGACAGGGAGGCGTACCGACTGCTCATCATCTGGTTGTAGGCCGCCGCCCACGGCTGCGCACCGGCCTGCACCCGGCCGCGGACGAAGTCGAGCTGGCCTCGGCTGACCAGGACGCCGGGGTGGGTGAACCCACCCGATGGCGGTGGCGTGGTGCCGCCGCCGGTGGGCAGCACCCAGGTCTGGTTGGCGGTGCCGGTGCAGCTCCAGATCTGCAGTGGGGTGCCGTCGGCCGAGCTGGGGCCGGTCGCGTCGAGGCACTTGCCCGAGGCCGGGTTGACCAGTTGCCCCGCGCTGGGCGACCACTGTTGCGCCCCGGTGCCGTTGCAGTCGTAGATCTGCACTCGGGCGCCGTTGGCGGTGCTGGCGGCGGCGATGTCCAGGCACTTGCCCAGCGCCCGGATCGTGCCGTCGTCGGCCACCGTCCACTGTTGCGCGGTGGAGCCGTTGCAGGTGAAGAGCTGCACCGGGGTGTTGTTGGCCGGGTTCGCGGCGGCCACGTCGACGCACTTGCCGCCGTACCCGGTGATGGCGCCCGTCGCGGCCGCCGTCGCGGGCGATGCGCCGACGACCAGGCCGATCGGTACGGCGAGCAGGGCCGCGGCCAGCGCGGAGGTAAGTCTGATGCGGGGGCGGCGGGGCACGAGCCCGGCCAATCGTCGCGCCATGTGGGGGTCCTTCCGGGCGGCGAAACATCTGTAAAGTGTGTTAATCATTACAGCCATACACACCGATATCAATGTCTTCGTTGCCACGGATGCCGTTACGGGTGCATGGACGCACCCTTGAGCACCTTGTCCACCACGGTGCGCGGTGCGTGCAGCGCCAGGCCCACCAGGTCGAGCTTCTCCCGTCCGACCGCCCGGATGGCGGCGCGGTTGTCCCGGTCGTTGCCGGTGGCGAACAGCTCGGACGTGAAGATCGCCAGCCGTAGGCCCCGGGCGAGTGCGCGTGAGTGCGCGCCGACCAACGTCTCCCGATCCCCGGCGAAGACCAGCACCGGCTGGCCGAACATCGGCAGGTAGCGGGTGTCGTCCGCGTCGCGGTACTCCTCGCCGAGCAACTCCGGCAGCGTGCTCGCGATCCCGCTGACCAGGAAAGCCGTGACGTTCAGCCGCTGCCAGCTCGCCAGGTCGTTGCGGAGCAGTACGGCGATCTTGGTGGGAAAGCGGATCGGTTCGGTCATGCCGTCGAGCCTGCCCGCCCCGACGCCTACCGGTCTTGTACGTTCTTAGCGTGGCCACCCGCCCGGCCGGCTCGCACGTCAGCGCGTGGCGACCCGCGGTAGCCGGGGTCGCCGAGGTCTTCCACGCCCATTTCGTGGACCACGCCTACCCCCGGCACATCCACGAGGTGTGGACGCTGCTGATCGTCGACGACGGCGCGGTCCGCTTCGACCTGGACCGGCACCGGCACGGCGCGCTGCGCACGTCGGTCATGCTGCTCCCGCCGTACGTGCCGCACGACGGCAGCTCCGCCACCCCGGACGGCTTCCGCAAGCGGGTCCTCTACCTCGACACCTCGGCGCTCGACGCCGAGCTGGTCGGCCGGGCCGTCGACGAGCCGGACCTGGCCGATCCGCAGCTGCGCGACCGGATCCACCACCTGCACCAGGCGCTCGCCGCGCCCGGGGACGAGTTCGAGGCGGAGAGTCGACTCGCGCTCATCCTGGACCGGCTACGCCGCCAGCTCCGCCAGCGCCCTCCGGTCGTTGGCCAGCCGGCCGGACGCGGCCTCGCGGTCCGACTACGGGAGCTGCTGGACGCCCGGACCGTCGAGGGCGTCACGCTGGGGGAGGCCGCGGAGCTGCTGCACGCCCACCCGACCCACCTGGTCCGGACGTTCACCCAGGTGCACGGCGTGCCACCGCACTCGTACCTGACCGGCCGCCGGGTCGAGCTGGCGCGTCGTCTGCTGCTGGCCGGGCAGCGGCCCGTCGAGACCGCCGTCGCGGCCGGGTTCTTCGACCAGGCGCACCTGACCCGTCACTTCCGGCGCTACCTGGGCGTCAGCCCGGCCCGCTACCCCGCCCGGAGCTGAACGCGCGGTCAGACGAGCTGGCCGCCGATGACGGAGAGCAACCGCAGCTTCTCGTCGCTCGGCGAACCGGGCACGGCGGTGAAGACCAACAGTGTCTGGGACTGGTCGGGGTCGACAAGCGTCTGGCAGTGCAGCTCCAACGCCCCGACCTCGGGGTGCACGAAGTGCTTGGGCGGGCAGTAGCCGGCCGGCACCGGGTGCTCCCGCCACAGCTGGGCGAACTCCGCGCTCCTGGCCAGCAGGTCGTCGACGAGCGCGGCGGCCCGCGAGCCGCGCCCGTCGCGGGTGTACGCCGCGTGCAGGTGCGCCACGAGCAGGCGACTCTGCGTCTGGTGGTCCTGCGCCGGATGCAGCTGCCGTGCCGTCGGGTCGGTGAACCAGCGGTGGTGTGCGCTGCGCGCCAGCCCGGTGTACCGGGTCTCGTCACCGAGCAGGGCGACGGCCGGCGCGGTCTGCGCGAGGGTCTCGCCGAGGTGGTTCACCACCTGGGCCGGGGTGTCGTGCATCCGGTCGAGGATCCGCATCATGCCCGGGTTCACGTGGTCGGCCCGCGCCGCGCGGTGCGGAACCGCGTGCCCGGCGAGCTGGAACAGGTGATCCCGCTCGGCGAGGGAGAGCCGCAGGCCACGGGCGAGGGCGGCGAGCATCTGCTGCGAGGGGTGCGGCCCACGCTGCTGCTCCAACCGGCTGTAGTAGTCGGTGGACATTCCGCTCAACGTGGCGATTTCCTCGCGCCGTAGCCCTCCGGTGCGTCGGCGCGGACCCCGGGGCAACCCGACGTCCTCGGGCTGGAGGGCCTCGCGGCGGGTGCGCAGGAAGCTCGCGAGTTGGGCGCGATCCACGGTGTCTCCCTTCGGTGGGTGCCGGCTGTCGAGCGGCGCATCGAGTGCAACAGGGGAGACCCGGCAGGCTGTTCCACCCACCCAAGATCGCACTGGTAGTGGTGTGGGGGCTTCCGAGGCCACCACCTCCACGATCCAGCACGATCCTGGGGCCGCGGGCGTGCGGTCAGCGTTGGATGGACTTGGTCTCCAGGAACTCCTCCAGGCCCAGCCGGCCGAACTCGCGGCCGTTGCCGGAGTGCTTGTAGCCGCCGAACGGGGCGAGCGGGTTCCAGTGGCCAGCGTTCACGTCGACCTGGCCCACACGCAGCCGCCGGGCGACAGCCAGTGCGTGCTCTGGCTCACCGAAGACGCCGCTGGTCAGGCCGTACAGCGTGCCGTTGGCGATGGCCACGGCCTCCTCCTCGTCGGCGTAGGGGATGATCGTCAGCACCGGGCCGAAGATCTCCTCCTGGGCGATCACGGAGGCCGGGTCGACGTCGGCGAAGATCGTCGGCTGGACGTAGGCCCCGACGGTCAGCCCTTCGGGCCGATCCGGGCCGCCGAACACGAGCCGGGCGCCGTCGGCGATGCCCCGCTCGATGTAGCCGACGACCTTCTGCCGGTGGGTCTCGGACGCCATCGGGCCGATCCGGGTGGCCTCGTCGCCCGGGTCGCCGACGGTGTACTGCTTCGCGGCCTCGACGGCCAACGCCACTGCCTCGTCCTGACGGGCGGCGGGCACCAGCATCCGCGGCCACGCGCCGCAGACCTGACCGCCGTTGCTGAACGCCATCATGACTCCCCGCTCGACCGCGGCGGGCAGGTCGGCGTCGTCGAGGATGATGTTGGCGCCCTTGCCGCCCAGCTCCAGCGCGACCCGCTTGACCGTCGCCGCAGCCACCGCGGAGATGCGCTGCCCGGCCCGGGTGGAGCCGGTGAAGGAGATCATGTCGATGTCCGGGTGGGCGGAGATCGCCTCGCCGACGGTCGCGCCGGTGCCGTAGACGACGTTGAAGACACCCGCCGGTACGCCGGCCTCGGCGGCGGCCTCGGCGAGGATGCGCGCGGTCAGCGGGGCGTTCTCGGACGGCTTGAAGACCATCGTGTTGCCGGCGAGCAGGGCCGGCGCCAGCTTGGAGACGATCTGCTGAAGCGGGAAGTTCCAGGGTGTGATCGCGCCGACCACGCCGATCGGCTCGCGGACGACAAGCGAGTTGCCGACCTCCTCGGTCCAGGGGAAATCGTCGGCCAGGCCGGCGATGGATTCGACCACCGCGGCCGGGAACGCGACCTGGGCGGTCCGGGACATACCGATCGGGGAGCCCATCTCGGCGGTGATCGCCTGGGCGATCTGCTCGGTGCGGGCGGCGAGGCCGGCGCCGAGGCGGCGCAGCACGCCCGCCCGGTGCTGCGGGGTGGTCGCCGACCAGGCCGGGAAGGCGGCTCGGGCGGCGGCGACGGCGCTGTCGACGTCGGCGGCGGTGCCGGCCGGGGTCTCGGCGACGACCTCGCCGGTGGCCGGGTTCACGACGGGAAGGGTGCCGGCGGAGCCGGTGACGATCTCGCCACCGATCCAGTGGCCGGCGACGGTGTAGGTGGAAGGTGTCATGGACCGACCGTCGCACCGCCGCCGGACCCCAACCAGGTGCGGTTTATCCACGGTTCCGCGATCCCTGGCTGGGGCCAGGCCAGGTCAGAGTGCGAGGACGATCCGGCCGGCGGTGCTGCCGGCGTCCTGTCGGGCCCAGGCGTCCGCGATGGCGTCGAAGGGCACGATCTCGTGGTCGACGGTGAGCCGGCCCGCCGCCGCGTGCCCGGCCACCGCTGTCAGCGCCCCGGCCCGCTCGACGGTCGACAACCCGTTGTTGGTGTAGCCGATCATCCGCAGCGCGCCGCTGCGCAGCACGGCGGACTCGATGGGGGCGGTCGCACCGGCCGCGCTGCCCAGGTTGACCAGCCGCCCACCCGGGCGCAGCACCCGCAGCGCCGCCGCGGCCGGGACACCGAAGACCGGGTCGAGGACGAGGTCGACCGGCCCGTCGGCGGCGTGGCGCAGCCGGTCGGTCATCGACGCGACATCGTCGTCGGGAAGCAGCGGGACGGCGACGGCGGCGCCGAGCTCCTCGGCGCGGGCCCGTGCCGCAGCCGACCGGGCCACGGCGATGACGCGGCGGGCGCCGCCGAGCAGGGCGAGCTGAACGGCGGCCTGACCGACCACACCGCCGGCTCCGAGCACGATGACCTGGTCGCCAGCCGCCAGGCCGCCGGCCTGGGTCAGCGCCGCGTGCGCGGCGACCGCGGAGAGGCCGAGGGCCGCGAGCAGGGTCAGCGGTACGGCGTCCGGCAGCGCCACCACGTCGGCGGTGGGCACGGTGACCGTGGTCGCCATGCTGCCGTCCACACCGGACCGCATCCCGGCCGACGTGCCGAACCAGACCGGGGAGCCGTCGGTGAGCCGACCGACCCCCTGCACACCCGGCACGTACGGGATGCTCGGCGTACCGAAGTAGCTGGTGCCGCTGGCGCAGAGCACGTCCAGCGGGGTGATCGGCGCGGCCTCGACGGTGACCGCGACCTCGTCGTCGGCCGGCACGGGCGCCGGCCGCTCGGAGATCGTCGGTGCGGCGCCGCAGGTGGTGAGCACTGCCGCGCGGATCACGTCGCGATGTCCGGGTAGGGCATCGAGAAGTGGGCCAGCCGTGCGCCGTAGGACTTCTGGTATTCCAGCGGCTCGGTGTTGTCCCGCTCGAAGAGGGCGATGAAGAGGGTCAGGGTGAGGAACGGGTGCGCGCCCAGTTCGAAGAGCTTCACGTGGTCGTGGGTGGCCAGCGCCTCGCGCTCCACGTCGTCGAAGCGCAGCCAGGTGCTCGCCTCGCCGGTGTGGCAGTTCAGCACCGTGTTGGCGCACTCAGCCTCCCACCAGGCGACCAGCTCGCGCGGCTCGCTGCGGTAGCGCTCCACCAGCTCCGGGTCCCGGTCGACCATGAAGAGGAACTTGTTCAGCAGGTACTTGCTCACGTCGGCGCTCCGTTCGGGTACCAGGTGAAGTACGCCTCCATGGTGTGGAACAGGTCGAGGGTGTCGACGTAGTCGGCCTTCGCGCCGGCGCCGGCGACACCCATCATCAGCATGAAGTCCATGAAGCCGTGGGTGGCGTTGCCCGGTGAGTGCAGGCTGTCCAGGGTGACCTCGCGCAGGCACTCGTCCAGGTCGCCGTTGGCGATCCACTCGACGGCCCGCTGGTCGAACTCCGGGTCCGGGCCGTGCGGGCCGAACTGTCGGGGGCCGCCCAGCTCCAGCGACAGGTGGCCGGTGCCGATGACGGCCACCCGCAGGTGCGACGGCCACGACTCGACGATCTCCCGGATGCTCTGGCCGAGCTGGACGAAGCGCTTGGGCTGCGGTAGCGGCGGCGCGAAGATGTTGGTGTAGATCGGCACGATCGGCAGGTCGGCCTCGGGCCGCAGCGTGATGATCGGGCAGGTGATGCTGTGGTCGATGCGCAGCTCGTTGCTGAAGGCGAGGTCGAAGCCGGCGTCGAGCCCGGCCCGCAGGATGTGCCCGGACAGGTCCTCCTGGCCGGTGAGCAGCATCCGGGGCAGCCCGAACTCGCGTTCCTCGTTGTACCAGTTGGCGTCGTAGAAGGGCGCCTTGCCGACCAGGAACTGCGGCATGTTGTCCAGCCAGAGCTGGTGGAAGTGGTCGGAGCCGACCATCACCAGCACGTCAGGTCGAGCACGGGTCAACGTCTCCCGGAACGCCAGGATCTTGCGGGTCCACTCGTCGGCGAACGGTGGTCGATCCGCACCGGTGGCGGTGCTGGCCCGGTAGTAGAAGGGGTGGTGGGTGGAGGCGATGACCGCGACGATGGAGGCCATTCCCACTCCTTTCGGGGGGCGGAAGAGGGGGATCAGGGTTCGTAGACGGCGTTGCGGTCCACGGTGCGGTAGATGTCCATGCCGAGCGGCCGTCGTCGCTCCTCGGCGAGGTGCCCGAGCAGTCCCGCCGCGCGGGCCAGCAGGGCGAAACCGCGCAGCATCTCGACGGGGAGCCCGAGGTCGGCGAGGGCCGCCCCGCAGACTCCGGCGCCGTTGAGCGGCAGGGTGCGGCCGAGCACCTGCGGGTGGACCCGTCCGATCGCCTCGAACAGCCGCAGGTGCGGGCCGTGCAGGCCCTCCTCGGTGGCGATCCGGATCAGCACGGGGGTGCGCGGGTCCTGGTCCTTGTGCACGGGGTGCCCGAGCCCGGGGACCCGCCGGCGGTCCTGCTTCGCCCGGGTGACCGCGTCGAAGGCCACCGCGTCGTAGTCGGTCACGTCGCCGGCCTGCGCGAGCGTGTCGGCGAGGAACCGTCCACAGTCCTCGGTGACGCCGAGGAAGCGGGAGCCGCCGCCGAGCAGCCCGGCGGCGAGCGCGCCCTGCAACGACTCCGGCGCGGACAGGTACGTCAACCGGGCGGCGATCGCCGTCGGGGTGAAGCCGTGATCGGCCAGTGCCACCAGCACCGCCTCGAAGACCCGTACCTCGCCCCGGGTGGGGCGGCGGCCGGCGACCAGCCAGTACGCCAGCTCGCCGAAGCCCACGGTGCCCATCAGGTCGGCGGCCAGGTCCTGCCCGAGCAGCGAGATCGTGGTCGGGTCGGAGGTGCCGATCCCGGTCGGGAAGCTCAACTCTTCAGCCACGCGCGGATCTCCTCGCCGTGTTCGTCGAGCCCGGGCGGCGGCAGCTCGTACCGGGCCGGGGTGTCGGAGAAGGTGATGGGGCTGCGGACGCCGGGCACGTCGCCGACGGTGACGACCGGGTCGAGCCCCAGCTCCTCGGCGAGCGCCACACCGCCGTCGATGGTGTTGATCGGCGCGCACGGGACGCCGGCGGCGAGCAGGTCCCGGAACCACTCGTCCTTCGTCCGCTTGGCGAGGCGTTCGACCAGTAGGGGTCGCAGCTGCTCGCGGTTGGCCGTGCGGTCCTGGTTGCGGCCGAAGCGCCTGTCGTCTGGTAGGTCGGGCAGGTCGAGCACCTGGCAGAGCTTGCGGAACTGCCCGTCGTTGCCGGCGATGACGATGAGTTCGCCGTCGGCGGTGGGCAGAGGCTCGTACGGAAAGAGGCTGGGGTGCGCGTTGCCCATCCGGAACGGGACGGTGCCGCCGGCGACGTAGCCGCTGGAATGGTTGACCAACCCGGACAGCGCCGAGCTGAGCAGGTTGACTTCGACGTGCTGACCTCGTCCGGTCTCGCCTCGATGGTGCAGCGCGGCGAGGATGCCGATGTTCGCGTGCAGCCCGGCCATCACGTCGAAGACGGAGATCCCGGCCCGGTACGGCGAGCCGTCCGGGTCGCCGGTGAGGCTCATCAGGCCCGAGATGGCCTGCACCATGAGGTCGTAGCCGGGGAAGTCCCTGCCGGCTCCGGTGCCGAAGCCGCTGATGCTCGCGTACACGATCTTGTCGTTGGTCGCGGTGACGGTGTCGTAGTCGAGGCCGAACCGGGCGAGGCCACCGGGCCGGAAGTTCTCGATCAGCACGTCGGCGCGGCGGGCCAACTCCTGTGCGGCGGCCAGGTCGTCGGGTTTCCTGAGGTCCAGGGCGATGGACCGCTTGTTGCGGTTGATGCCGAGGTAGTACGTCGAGACCCCGTCGCGGGTGGGCGGCATCCAGGTGCGGGTGTCGTCGCCACCGGGGCTCTCCACTTTGATCACCTGGGCGCCCAGGTCGGCCAGGAGCATCGTCGCGTACGGCCCGGCGAGGATCCGGGAGAAGTCCGCGACGAGCAGGCCGGCCAGGGGGCCGGTCGAATGCTGAACCATGTTTCCGCCCGTTCTGCGGACACCTGTCCGCCTGGACAGCTTGCGATATGGCGGTACGCCTGTCAACGGTGCATCTATCGATCGGTGCCACGCTCTTGACATGGATGGTGACCGGGACCACACTTGCGCCACCCGGGCTGACCGCACAGCGGACAGGAGTCCGGAATCCCCTCGTACCCCGGAAAGGAATGGGTGGCGATGAGCGCAACCGACCGGCCGGTGGTCTTCCGCAACGGCCTGGTTCTCACCATGGACGACGCGCACACGGTGCTGCCCGGCGCCGACGTCCTGGTCATCGGCGGCCGGATCGCGCAGGTCGGCATCGGCCTCACCGCGCCCGACGACGCCCTGGAGATCGACGCCACCGACGGCATCCTCATGCCCGGCATGGTCGACACCCACCGGCACCTGTGGCAGACCGCGATGCGCGGGTACGGCGCCGACTGGACCCTGACCCAGTACTTCGTCTGGTATTACCTCGAATCCGGCAAGCTGTTCCGGCCCGAGGACGTCTACGCCGGCAACCTGCTCGGCGCGATCGAGGCGATCGACGCGGGCGTCACCACCACCGTCGACTGGTCGCACGGGCTGCAGACACCAGAGCACGCCGACGCCGCCGTGGACGCCCTGGAGGCGGTCGATGGACGGTTCGTGCTCGCCTACGGCAACATCCAGCAGGGGCCGTGGGACTGGGCCACCTCGCCGGAGTTCCGCGACTTCCACCGCCGCCGGATCGACGGCGGCAAGCTGGCCGGCTTCCAGCTGGCGTTCGATGTCACCGGCGACCCCGCCTTCCCGGAACGGGCCGCGTTCGAGGTGGCCCGGGAGCTGGGCGCCGCGGTGACCACCCACGCGGGCGTGTGGGGCGCCACCAACGACGACGGCATCCGGCTGATGCACGAGAACGGGTTCATGAATCCGTCCACCGTCTACGTGCACGCGGCGACGCTCACCCAGGACTCGTACAACCGGATCGCCGCGACCGGCGGCTCGGTCTCCGTCTCGACCGAGAGTGAGCAGAGCGCCGGCCAGGGTTACCCACCCACCTGGCAGCTGCGACACCACGACATCCCGGTGTCACTGTCGATGGACACCAGCGTGTGGTGGAGCGGCGACCTCTTCTCCGCGATGCGCAGCACGCTCGGCGCGGACCGCTCCCGGGAGCACCTGGAGGCACACGCCAAGCAGGAGACCATCACCCACTGCCACCTGCGCGCCGAGCAGGTCGTCGAGTGGGCCACCCGGGGCGGCGCCCGCGCGCTCGGCATGGACGCCACGATCGGCGCGCTCACCCCCGGCCGGCAGGCCGACGTCGTCCTGATCAAGAACGACGCCTCGCCGGTGATGTTCCCGATCCTGAACCCGCACGGTCACGTCGTCTTCCAGGCCCAGCGTGCCGACGTGCACACGGTGCTGGTGGGCGGCCGGGTCGTGAAGCGGGACGGCCGCCTCGTCGGCGTCGACCTCGCCGCCGCGCGGGCCCGGGTGGCCGCGACCATCGATCACCTGCGCGAGACGATGGGGGAGCAGGCGTGGCAGCGGGGCATGAACCCGGACATCCCCGAGACCGCGATCCTGGAGAACCCGTACCAGTACACCGAGTGGGACGCCGGGTCGGCGCAATGGAAGCATTAGGACATGAGTGACAACGGAAGGGGCGCCGGGCCCGACTTCATCGAGGCTCTCGCCCGTGGCCTCGACGTCCTGCGCTCCTTCCGTCCCGCCTGCCCCTCGATGACGCTCAGCGAGATCGCCGCCGCCACCGGCCTGGCCCGCCCCACCGTCCGGCGCATCCTCATCACGCTGGAGTCGCTGGGTTACGTCCGCGCGGCCGGCCGCGGCCACACCCTCACCCCGCGCGTCCTGGAGCTGGGGATGGCGTACGTCAACGCGCTGAACATGTGGGACGTGGCCCGGCCGCACATGGAGAGACTCGTGGCGCAGACCAACGAGTCGACCTCGATGGCCCAGCTCGACGGCAGCGACATCGTCTACGTCGCCCGGGTGGCCGTCCCCAAGATCGTCACCCTGGGCGTCACCATCGGCACCCGCTTCCCGGCACCCGCGACGTCGATGGGCAAGGTGCTGCTCGCCGCACTCCCACCGGACACACTGGCGGCCGTCCTCGCCGAGCCCAGCCGCTCCGGCGTCACGCCGCGCTGGCAGCCCGCGCCGGGCGACCTCGACGCCGTGCTACGTGAGGTCCGGGCGAAGGGCTGGGCGCTCGCCGACCAGGACCTGGCGCCGGGAATCCGCTCCGTCGCCACCGGCGTACGCGACGGCGACGGGCGGGTCGTCGCCGCCATCAACGTGACAGTGCACGCCGCCGAGACCTCGCTGGAGACGCTGCGTGAGGAGCACCTGCCAAGGTTGCTGCGCGCGGCAGCCGACATCGGGCACGACTGGGCGCTGACCGCCGCCGTGCCGGTGGTCACCGTCTAGTACGGCAGCCGCCGTTTGGGATCGAAGTCAGGGCCGGTGGATGCAGGGGCGGCCACCGCGTTATCGGCGCCGCGCTGTGGGCTGCGGCCGGGGTGCTCCGTCAGGTAGGACGCGTTCGTAGCAGACCGAGTTGTCGGAGCCCACATACGCGCCGTACAGCGGGATCTCGCGGTAGCCCTCGCGCTCATAGAAGCGCATCGCGTCCGGCTGGGCCGGGCCGGTCTCCAGCCGGATGGTCGTCCAACCGCGCTCCTGTGCGGCCTCCTCCAGCCCTCGGAGCAGGTCGGTCGCCACCCCCGAGCCGCGGCTCTTCGGTACCACGTACATCCGCTTCACCTCGACGGTGACCGGGTCGAGGCGGCGCAGCGCGGCGCAGCCGAGCGGTTGGCCGGTGGCTTCGTCGACCGCGACCAGGAACAGGTCGATGTTCTCGGCCGTCGGCGGCGTGCCGGGCTCATGGTCGTCGGTACCGTAGCGGAGGTCGAGTTCGGCTTTCTGTGCCACACGCAACGCCTCGCCCACCGGGTCGGTCCACGGCCGCTGCGTGATGATCCAGGTCATGCCGCTCCTCACCAAAACTCGGTAACAAGCGTTACGGTAACATTCGTTACGACCATAAAGAGGTAAGAGTCGTGTCACCGCCTGCAAACCGAGCCGCTCAGGGCGAGGCGCTGTCGCGCGCGGTCTGGGACGTGCTCGCGCAGCAGGGCCTGGAAAAGCTGACAGTGCGCGCGGTCGCCGCGGCGGCCGGCTGCACGACGGGCCTGGTCATGCACCGCTTCCCGAACCGTCGAGCGCTGCTGCTGCACGCCCGGCAACTGCTGCACGACACCACCCGGCAGCGGGTCGAGGCACTCGAGGCCGCGGCCACCTCGCCGCGGGCAGCGCTGCGTGCGGTCCTCCGCCAGGGCATGGCGACCGATCAGGAGACGACCAACTGGAGCATCGTCTGGTTGGGCTTCCTGGCTGCGGCGGTGGCGGACGCCGAACTGATCGGCATGCACCGCCGCAACAACCGAGCCTGGCGGCAACGGGCCGAGCGGCTGGTCGCCGCGGCTGCCCCGGACTGGCCGGTCGACCAGGTCGGCGCGGTCGCCCTGGGGCTGATCGCGATGACCGAGGGTGTCGCGGCTCTCGCCGCCGCGGATCCCGCTGCCTACCCGGCGGATCAGCAGGAACGCATGCTCGACGCCGCCCTGGCGGCCTACGGCCTGGGCTAGCACGCCGGCCAGCACCCGATCCCACCTTCGCTGTGGCACCCGGCCACCGCAAGGTCTGATGTTGTGTCCACAACGCACAGACGATCACGCGGTGGCCGTCTCGCGTCCACCCCACCCGAGCTGCAAGATCCCGAACGGCGGCTGCTGTACTAGGTGATCACGACTTCACGTGAGGTTGCCCGGGACCCAGGTGATCGGCAGGCCGGGCCCCGGAACCAGCGTGGCCGGGCGGCGGCGACCAGGGCGCTTCCCGCCGATCACCGGCCCCGTGGATCGTCCGGGGCAGCGCCGACGCCCAACCGGATGCCATAGTGCCGCGATGAAGGCAGAGCTGCACAGTTACTTGACGGGCGGCCGCGACACGCTGCTGTGGAAGCTCGACGGGCTCAGCGAATACGACATTCGGCGTCCGTTGACCCGGACCGCAACCAACTTGCTCGGTCTGGTGAAGCACTCGGCGGCCATGGAGGTCCTCTACTTCGGCGTCGTGTTCGGCCGGCCGTTCGAAGAGGAACTGCCGTACGTCGGCGATGGAGCGGAGCCGAACGCCGACATGTGGGCGACCGCGGATGAGACCCGCGAGGAGATCGTCGCGCTGTATCGTCGTGCGATCGCCCACGCCGACACCACCATCGAAGCCCTTGCACTGGATGAGGTCGGGCGCGTGCCGTGGTGGGGCGATGCCGCGGTCACGTTGCACCACGTCCTGGTCCACGTCATCGCGGAAACGCAACGGCACGCAGGCCACGCTGACATCGTGCGCGAACTCATCGACGGCGCGGTCGGGCTTCTGTCCCAGAACGACAACCTGCCCCCGGCCGACGAGTCTTGGTGGCTGGACTACCGCCAGCGGGTGGAGCAGGCTGCCCTCGACGCCAGCAAACGCAGCAGCTGGGCCGGGCCGGTCGAGATTGATCATCTTGCCTGAAGGTGTCGTACACCTGTTCTAGCGTCGGGTCATGGTCGAGGAGTTGGCGCAGGCAGACGACGCGGTCGCCGCCTGCGTCGACGCCGCCGCCTGGGCCCTTGCGGAGCAGGACCTGATCGCCGCGCTCGAGGCCGCGCACCGCCTCGAGCAGCGTCTCGCCGCCGTGAAGCT
>NZ_JBEXIM010000017.1:0-112819 GCF_040608575.1 Micromonospora sp. NPDC005171
TTTTTTTTTGCTTCGTGTTTTTTGGTGTGTGTCGCCCGCCATGTTTCCGCGGGGGGGGGGGGGGGCCCGTTCCGGGGGGGGGGGGGGGGGGGGCCCCCCCCCCCCCCCCCCGACCGCTCACCTCAGACCTCTTCGACCGAGCTCGGCTCGCGCCGGGACAGGTCGATGCCCAGCTCCTCAGCGGCCCGGAACACCTCGTCGTCGGTCTCGCGCATCTCCAGGGCCACACCGTCGCTGGAAAGCACCTCAACGTTGAGGCACAGCGACTGCAGCTCCTTGAGCAGCACCTTGAACGACTCCGGGATGCCCGGCTCCGGGATGTTCTCGCCCTTGACGATGGCCTCGTAGACCTTCACTCGGCCGAGCACGTCGTCGGACTTGATCGTGAGCAGCTCCTGCAGGGCGTAGGCAGCGCCGTACGCCTGCATCGCCCAGCACTCCATCTCACCGAAACGCTGACCACCGAACTGCGCCTTACCACCCAGCGGCTGCTGCGTGATCATCGAGTACGGGCCGGTCGACCGAGCGTGGATCTTGTCGTCGACCAGGTGGTTGAGCTTCAGGATGTAGACGTAGCCGACCGCGATCGGGTCCGGCAGCGGCTCACCGGAACGACCGTCGAACAGCTGCGCCTTGCCGGTACGCCCGATCAGCTGCTTGCCGTCCCGGTTGGGCAGGGTCGACTCGAGCAGACCGGAGATCTCCTCCTCGCGGGCACCGTCGAAGACCGGGGTGGCCACGTTGGTGTCACCCTCGGACTCGTGCGCGTCGATCGAGCGGAGCTGGCGCTTCCAGTCGGCGTCGTCACCCTCGACCTTCCAACCGGTCTTGGCGACCCAACCGAGGTGGGTCTCCAGCACCTGGCCGATGTTCATCCGGCTCGGCACACCGAGCGGGTTGAGCACGATGTCGACCGGGGTGCCGTCCTCAAGGAACGGCATGTCCTCGATCGGCAGGATCTTCGAGATGACACCCTTGTTGCCGTGCCGGCCGGCGAGCTTGTCGCCGTCCTGGATCTTGCGCTTCTGGGCGACGTAAACCCGGACCAGCTCGTTGACACCCGGCGGCAACTCGTCGCCGTCCTCGCGGGAGAACGTGCGCACACCGATGACCGTGCCGGTCTCGCCGTGCGGCACCTTCAGCGAGGTGTCCCGAACCTCACGCGCCTTCTCACCGAAGATCGCGCGGAGCAGCCGCTCCTCCGGGGTCAGCTCGGTCTCACCCTTGGGCGTGACCTTGCCGACCAGGATGTCACCGGGGACGACCTCGGCACCGATCCGGATGATGCCGCGCTCGTCGAGGTCAGCGAGCATTTCCTCGCTGACGTTCGGGATGTCGCGGGTGATCTCCTCCGGGCCAAGCTTGGTGTCCCGGGCGTCGACCTCGTGCTCCTCGATGTGGATCGAGGTGAGCACGTCCTGCTGCACGAGGCGCTGCGACAGGATGATCGCGTCCTCGTAGTTGTGGCCCTCCCAGCACATGAACGCCACCAGCAGGTTGCGTCCGAGCGCCATCTCGCCCTCGTCGGTGCACGGACCGTCGGCGATGACCTGACCGGCCTCGACGCGGTCGCCCTCGAAGACCACCGGCTTCTGGTTGACGCAGGAGCCGGCGTTGGAGCGGCGGAACTTGTGCAGCAGGTACGTCCGGCGGTGGCCGTCATCCTGGTGGATGGTGACGTAGTCGGCGCAGAGATCCTCGATCACACCGCCGACCTCGGCGACAACCACGTCGCCAGCGTCGACCGCGGCACGGTACTCCATGCCCGTACCCACGAGCGGCGCCTCGGCCTTGACCAGCGGCACCGCCTGGCGCTGCATGTTCGCGCCCATCAGTGCCCGGTTGGCGTCGTCGTGCTCAAGGAACGGGATCATGGCGGTCGCGACCGAGGTCATCTGCCGGGGCGAGACGTCCATGTAGTCGACGGCACCGGGGACGACGTCCTCGGTCTCGCCGCCCTTACGACGGCAGAGCACCCGCTCCTCGGCGAACGTGCCGTCAGCCTTCAGGCGCGCGTTGGCCTGGGCCTTGACGAACCGGTCCTCCTCGTCCGCGGTCAGGTAGTCGATCTGGTCGGTGACCCGACCCTCGACGACCTTCCGGTACGGCGTCTCGATGAAGCCGAACGGGTTGACCCGGGCGAAGGTGGACAGCGCGCCGATCAGGCCGATGTTCGGGCCTTCCGGCGTCTCGATCGGGCACATCCGGCCGTAGTGGGACGGGTGCACGTCGCGGACCTCGAAGCCGGCCCGCTCCCGGGACAGACCACCCGGGCCGAGCGCGCTCAGCCGACGCCGGTGGGTCAGGCCCGCCAGCGGGTTGGTCTGGTCCATGAACTGGGACAGCTGAGACGTCCCGAAGAACTCCTTGATCGCCGCCACCACCGGGCGGATGTTGATCAGGGTCTGCGGGGTGATCGCCTCGACGTCCTGCGTGGTCATCCGCTCGCGGACGACCCGCTCCATCCGGGACAGACCGACCCGGACCTGGTTCTGGATCAGCTCGCCCACGGTACGCAGACGCCGGTTACCGAAGTGGTCGATGTCGTCGGCCTCGTAGCCGTCCTCACCGGCGTGCAGCCGGCACAGGTACTCCACGGTGGCGACGATGTCGTCCTCGGTCAGCGTGCCGGTGGTGATCGGCACGTCGACTTCGAGCTTCTTGTTGAACTTGTAGCGCCCAACCTTGGCGACGTCGTACCTCTTCGGGTTGAAGAAGAGGTTGTCGAGCAGGGTCTGGGCGTTCTCGCGCGTCGGCGGCTCGCCAGGGCGCAGCTTGCGGTAGATGTCGAGCAGCGCCTCGTCGGCGCCGGCGATGTGGTCCTTCTCGAGCGTGGTCATCATCAGCTCGGACCAGCCGAACCGCTCACGGATCCGCTCGGCCGACCATCCGATGGCCTTGAGCAGGACGGTGACGGCCTGCCGACGCTTACGGTCGATGCGTACGCCGACCGTGTCGCGCTTGTCGATGTCGAACTCCAGCCAGGCACCCCGACTCGGGATGACCTTGACGCTGGAGAGGTCGCGGTCGGAGGTCTTGTCCGGCTGCTTGTCGAAGTACACGCCCGGGGACCGGACGAGCTGGCTGACCACGACACGCTCGGTGCCGTTGATGACGAAGGTGCCCTTGGGCGTCATCATCGGGAAGTCACCCATGAACACCGTCTGGCTCTTGATCTCGCCAGTGGTGTTGTTGGTGAACTCCGCGGTCACGAAGAGCGGAGCGCAGTAGGTCAGGTCCTTCTCCTTGCACTCCTCGATCGAGGCCTTGACCTCGTCGAAGCGCGGCGCTGAGAAGGAGAGCGACATGGTGCCGGAGAAGTCCTCAATGGGACTGATCTCTTCAAGGATCTCCGCGAGACCCGATCGTGCGTGCGGGTCGTCCGCCGACCGGCCCTGCCAAGCCTCGTTGCCGACGAGCCAGTCGAAGGACTCGTTCTGAATGGCAAGGAGGTTGGGGACCTCGAGGTGTTCGGTGATCCTGCCGAATGAAACTCGGCGGGGAGCGAATGCGCTCGACGTACGACTGGTCTTCGCAGGGCGGGAAGCTGCCAAGATGCGTCCTTCCGAGGACCGGTGCTGCAGAACGGCTGGTACGCGTGCACTCCAATGACCCCACCAGAAATATCCGTAAACGGACATTTCCGAGCAGGGGTCAAGTCGGAAGGCAGCGCAAACTAGCAGTGTAGCCGAGAGGCTAACCGCTGTCCAGCCCACCCCGCAGGTTGTTTGCGGAGCGCGCCTCGGCCCCCGTCAACCGGGGTCTGCCGGGCCGCTCAGAACGCAACTCCCCACTGGGCCGCTCGGGTTACCGCGGCCGATGGTGCCGCCGCTGTCATACCCACGTCGTGGCCGTCGCAAGCGCGGTGTCTTGCTGGTGTCAGCGTGCCTGGCAGCCCCGGGCCGCGTCAAGGGCCGGTATTCCCCTTGCTGCGTGTTTCCCCCTGGAGAGCGACCCGCCGCCCTCGTTCCGGTCCACGGAGCCGCTGGTCGGAGCCCAGCTCAGGGCCGGTCGGAGCGCACTGCACCAATACGGCGGGCGGTGATCCGTGTCGGATCACCGCCCGCCGCGACGCGATGGTGTCCCGGCTCACGAGCCGGGTACGCGTTGGTGGAGCGTCAGGTCACTTGAGGGTGACCTTGGCGCCCTCGCCCTCGAGCTTGGCCTTCGCCTTGTCGGCGGTCTCCTTGTTGACCTTCTCCAGGATGGCCTTCGGCGCGGACTCAACCGCGTCCTTGGCCTCCTTGAGGCCCAGGCCGGTCAGCTCACGCACGACCTTGATGACCTGGATCTTCTTGCCACCGTCGGCCTCGAGGATGACGTCGAACTCGTCCTTCTCCTCCTCGGCCGGGGCAGCGGCGCCACCGGCGCCACCACCGGCAGCGGCAACCGCGACCGGAGCGGCGGCGGTGACCTCGAAGGTCTCCTCGAACTGCTTCACGAACTCAGAGAGCTCGATCAGCGTCATCTCCTTGAACGCGTCGAGCAGCTCGTCGGTGCTGAGCTTCGCCATATCTGGCGTCCTTTCCTGATTCTGTTAAGTAAGAACTGGTGCGCCGTGGGGGCCTCAGGCCGCCTCGGCGCCCTCCTTCTCGCGCTTGTCCTGCAGTGCAGCCGCCAGACGGGCGGTCTTCGACAGCGGGGCCTGGAACAGGGCCGCGGCCTTGCTCAGGTTGCCCTTCATCGCGCCGGCCAGCTTGGCCAGCAGCACCTCGCGGGACTCCAGGTCGGCGAGCTTCGTGACCTCGGCCGCGGAAATGGCCTTGCCCTCGAAGACACCGCCCTTGATGACGAGCTTCGGGTTGGCCTTCGCGAAGTCGCGAAGCCCCTTCGCCGCCTCGACGACGTCGCCCGAAACGAAAGTCAGCGCGGTAGGACCGGTGAACAGCTCGTCGAGGCCGGTGATGCCCGCGTCCGTCGCAGCACGCTTGGCCAGCGTGTTCTTCGCGACCGTGTAGCTGGTATCGGCGCCGAGCGAGCGCCGAAGCTGGGTGAGCTGGGAAACCGTCAGACCGCGGTACTCGGTCAGCACGGTGGCGCCCGAGCTGCGGAAGCTCTCGGTCAGCTCAGCGACGGCCGTGGCCTTGTCGGCCCGGATCGGCTTGTCCGCCATGTCCCTCCTCTCTCGTTACTCGAGGCTGGTCCCCGATTCGGCCGAAGCCGGAACGGGGGCGGAGGCAGCACGACAACGAAAAAGCCCCGGCGCAGGGCGCACGGGGCGAGGGCCGGCGGATCATCATGGTCGGCGGACCACGTTCACTGCCGAGTTACGCTTGCCGCCCTACGCGGGTCGCCCGTCGTCGCGGGACCTTCGACCGTGCCGAAGCACGGTGACCAGCGGTCTTTGGGTGGTTCCTCATCCATGAGAACACGGATGACGTTTGAAGAGTACGCGCCCGGGTCATCAGCACCAAATCGCGGCCTGTGAGCCGCGCCACCGGCTGCGGTCAGGTCAGCCCTGGGCCCGCCGCCGCCACAGGTAGCCGCCGACGACCGCCGCGCTCCAGGCCACCGCCCACCCGCTCAGCCCCAGCAGGGTCAGCGCGGCGGCGTCGCCGCCGGTGGTGCGAGCGGCGGCCATGATCGGCGGCGCCAGCCAGGGGGCCACCGAGCCGGTCAGACCGAGCACCACAGCGCCGACCCCGCCGAGGGCCAACACAGCGACGCCGTACCCGGCGCCGCCCACCGACGCCCGGCTGGCCAACGCCCCGAGAGCAACCGCAGCGGGTACGACCAGCAGGTGCGCCCACAATCCCAGCGCGAGCCCGACCGGAATCGACCGGTCCCCCAGGTCGACCGGGCCGGACACCCCACCGACCAGCCACGGAAAGAGCAGCGCGACGGCCACCGTCACCAGCGCCGCCACCGCGGCGGCGAACAGCCCGGCCAACCGCTCCCGCGCCACCCCGACCGTCACCTGCGCCAGTCGACGCTGCACGTCCGGCTCGACGTCCAACAGGATCTTGGTCTGCCAGGCCAGCACCGGGAAGAGCACCACCGCGGAGACGCCGTACGCCTCCGCCGGCTGGGCGCGGCCACCGCCGTAGAGGGTGCCGAGCGTGATCAGGCCGGCCAGCAACGGTGCCAGCGCCCGGCCGGTCCGTAGGAAACCGGCCAACCGCATCCGGACCAGGGCGGTCACCGGGCCTCCCCCGCCGCGGGCTCGACCGCGGCGTCGGCGGTCTCCGGCTGCTCCGCTGCCAACTCCCCGGCCAGCCCGAGCGACGGCTCGGCGGGTCGGGCGGCACCGGCAGGCCGCAACGGCTCAGCGGGCCGCGCCAGGAGTGCGGCGGGGGCGGCGTCGGAGCGTACCCCCAGCACCTGGTGGCCCTCGGCGCGCAACCGGGCGACGGTGCCGGCGACCCGCGCGGCCGGCACCGCGACCTCGACCACCGCGAACGTCTCGTCCGTCGACGACGTCTCCTCGGAGAGCGAGCCGTCGGCCACCAACCAGCGGCGCGCGGCCGGCAGTCGGACCGTCTCGCCGCGGTGGTCGCTGACCAGCACCGACCCGTCAGCAGCGAGCACCTCGGCGATCAGTTCGGGCACCAACTCGCGGGTGGTGGCGTCCAGCCCCTCCCACGGCTCGTCGAGGACCAGCAGGCCCGGCGGGCGCAGCATGGCCTGGGCCAGGCCGACCTTCTGCGCGGTGCCCTTCGACAACTCCGGCAGCCGGACCGAGCGGAAGGCGGACAGCCCGAGCCGGTCGGTCCAGGAGGTCACCGCCTCGTCGGCCGCGGCCCTGCCCAGCCCCGCCACCCGGGCCATCCCGGTCAGGTAGCGGGTCACCGTGAACGGTTGGTCGGCGGGGAAACGCTCCGGCACCCAGCCCACCCGCTCCGGCCGGTCGGTGACCCGGCCCCGGCCCGGTCGGAGGACCCCCGCGGCCACCTGGAGCAGTGTCGACTTGCCCACCCCGTTGCGGCCCAGCACGATCGCCGCCTCGCCGGGACCGATCCGCACGTCGATGCCCTGCAGCACCCACGGCCCCCGCCGGTGGTACCGCAACCAGACGTTCTCCAGCCGCATGGGGTCGAGCCTGCCACACCTCAAACGCGCCGGGGCGCCGCCACTGTCGTGGCGACGCCCCGGTGGAGCGAACTGTCGACTCAGGCGTCGGCCTGGTCCTCCCGAAGGTTCTTCACCAGGTTCGGGTCGACCGGGACGCCCGGGCCCATCGTGGTGGTCAGGATGACCTTGCGGAGGTACTTGCCCTTGGCCGCCGACGGCTTGGCACGCAGCACCTCGTCGAGCACCGCAGCGTAGTTGTCCACCAGCTGGGTCTCCGTGAAGGAGGCCTTGCCGATGATCAGGTGCAGGTTGGAGTGCTTGTCCACCCGGAAGGTGATCTTGCCGCCCTTGATGTCCTGCACCGCCTTGGTGACGTCCATGGTCACCGTGCCGGTCTTCGGGTTCGGCATGAGACCGCGCGGGCCCAGGATCCGCGCGATCCGGCCGATCTTGGCCATCTGGTCCGGCGTGGCAATCGCCGCGTCGAAGTCGAGCCAACCACCCTGGATCCGGGCGACCAGCTCATCGGTGCCCACCTCGTCCGCACCCGCGGCGGCGGCCTCTTCGGCCTTCGCGCCACTGGCGAACACGATCACGCGGGCGGTCTTACCGGTGCCGTGCGGCAGGTTGACCGTGCCGCGGACCATCTGGTCCGCCTTGCGGGGGTCGACGCCGAGGCGCATGGCGACCTCGACCGTGGCGTCGAACTTGACGTTGGTGGTCTCCTTGGCCAGCTTCACGGCCTCGGTGGGGGTGTAGAGCTTCGACCGGTCGATGACATCGGCGGCCTTGCGGTAGCTCTTGCTGCGCTGCATTGCTGATTACTCCTGTGGTCTCTGGCGGGCCGCTCGGCGCGAGCCCTCCCACGGTCGGGTCGAAGGCCGGGGCCGACGTCAGTCGTTGACGGTGATGCCCATCGACCGGGCGGTGCCGGCGATGATCTTCTCGGCCTGGGCGATGTCGTTGGCGTTGAGGTCGGCCATCTTCTTCTCGGCGATCTCACGCAGCTGGGCGCGGCTGACCGAGCCGACCTTCTCGGACTGCGGAACACCCGAACCCTTCTGCACACCGGCGGCCTTGATCAGCAGCCGGGCAGCGGGCGGGGTCTTCAGCACGAACGTGAAGGACCGGTCCTCGTACACGCTGATCTCGGCGGGGACGATGTCGCCCCGCTGAGACTCGGTCTGCGCGTTGTAGGACTTGCAGAACTCCATGATGTTCACGCCGTGCTGGCCGAGCGCGGGGCCGACCGGCGGCGCCGGCGTGGCCTGGCCCGCCGGCAGCTGAAGCGTGAACGTCTTGACGAGCTTCTTCTTCGGAGGCATGTCACTTCCTGGGGCTTGGAGCTGGGAAAATGCGGCTGTCGCCGCCCTCGGGCGCGCACGGTCAGCGCGGTGCGACAGCGGCGACATTCAAGAGTAGCGCAGGCCGCAGCCCACTCGTCCGCCGAGGTCGAGCGAGAGCGCGTACGCCGACGTCGGCGGCGGGCCGGGCCCGCCGCCGACGACCAATCAGATCTTGGCGACCTGGTTGAAGTTGAGCTCCACCGGAGTCTCGCGACCGAAGATCGACACCAGCACCTTGAGCTTCTGCTGGTCGGCGTTGATCTCGCTGATCGTGGCCGGCAGCGACGCGAACGCGCCGTCGGTGACGGTGACGGAGTCGCCCACCTCGAAGTCGAGGACCTTGATCTCCGGCTTCGCCTTCTTCTGCTCGGTCTCGACAGCCGGCGCCAGCCACTTCAGCACCTCGTCGAGCGAGAGCGGAGCGGGCCGGTCGGCCCGGTCGGTCGCGCCGACGAAGCCGGTCACACCCGGGGTGTTCCGGACACAGGAGTAGGACTCGGCGGTGAGCTCCATCCGGACCAGGATGTAGCCCGGGAAGACCTTGGCCTGGATCTGCGAACGCTTACCGTTCTTGACCTCGACCTCTTCCCGGGTCGGCACCTCGACCTGGTAGATGAAGTCCTCCATGTCGAGGCTCGTGATCCGGGTCTCGAGGTTGGTCTTGACCTTGTTCTCGTAGCCGGCGTACGAGTGCACCACGTACCAGTCACCCGGCGCGTAGCGCAGCTTCTGCCTCAGCTCCGCGACGGGGTCGTAGTCCTCGTCCGGTGCGGGCTCGGTCGTTGGGAACTCCGGCTCGCTGGCGGCCTCAACCGACTCGTCACCAGCCGCCGTCGCGACCGTGGACTGCTCGTCCACCGGTCCGGCGGTCTCGTCGTACTCAGGCACGCTCGCTCACTTCCGTCACTATGGCTGGAGGCAGCCGGTCAGTCCGAGTTGCCAAAGACAAACAACACGACCTTGGCGAAGCCGAAGTCCAGCACACCCACGATCGTCAGCATCACCGCGACGAACGCCACCACCACGGCGGTGTAGGTCAGCAACTCCTTGCGGGTCGGCCAGATGACCTTACGCAGTTCGGCTACGACCTCGCGGAAAAACCGGGCGATGCGGCCGAAGACGCCCACCCGACCCGTCTCCGACCGGGTGGTCGGTCGGCTGTCCGCCGACTCCGCCCGGGCACGGGACCGCGTGGCGGTGCCTCCTCGGGAAACCGGCTCGTCCGCGCCGGAGGCGTCGTCGTCGGCCACGTCGTCGACGACCTCGTCGTCCAGACGATCGTCGCCGTCGTCGTCGCGCCGCTTGTTGTCGGCCACTTCGCCCTCCGTCGCGGAATCTGGGGTCGCACGCCGGGCGGCGTACGCGGCGCTGGTCACGCCGGCCGGACCCAACCGTCCCGCGACGGGCCGCGGCCGGTGGATCACCCGGAGGGCCCGATTGCCTCGGAACCACCCCGCCGATGCCACCACCACGGGCCGGACGCCGCCAAGCTGGCGGCGCGACCCACGGGAACGGTCAGGCCTGAGGCGCAGGGGTGACAGGACTTGAACCTGCAGCCTGCGGTTTTGGAGACCGCT
Organism: Micromonospora sp. NPDC005171; assembly: GCF_040608575.1. Taxonomy (NCBI): domain Bacteria; kingdom Bacillati; phylum Actinomycetota; class Actinomycetes; order Micromonosporales; family Micromonosporaceae; genus Micromonospora; species Micromonospora sp. NPDC005171. The sequence goes on from NZ_JBEXIM010000017.1 coordinate 9,935, forward strand.
GCTCTGCCAATTGAGCTACACCCCTATGCGGCAACACTCGCCCCACGCGGCCACAGACGACCGAGCAGGGGTCACTTGCCCCACGGCGGACCAGTGTACGGGTAGCCGCCCGACTTTCCCAACCGGTCTCTCCGCCACGCGTGGCGGGCTCGGTTCAGGGTGCCGTTCGGATGGTTGCCCGCGCCTGCGACAGCACCTTGTCACCCAGGCAGGTGGCGGTCACCTCGAGTCGGGTGAGGCCGTCCTCGGTCACCTCACGGACCCGCGCGGTCACCTCGATTTCGGTCCCCTGGTCGTCGTCCGGGACCACCACCGGCCGGGTGAAACGCACGCCGTACTCGACCACCGCGTCCGGCGAACCGGCCCACTCGGTGACCGCCCGGCCGACCAACGCCATGGTGAACATGCCGTGGGCGATCACCCCGGGCAGACCCACGGTGGTGGCGACCCGATCACTCCAGTGGATCGGGTTGAAGTCGCCGGAGGCGCCGGCGTAGCGGACCAGGTCCGCGCGGGTCACCCGAAACGTCTGTGCTGGCAACTCCATCTCACGCCTCCCCGCGTACGACATACCGGGCCCAGACTGCGACGACGGGTTCCCCGCCGACGGTGCTCACGTCGGTGCGCGTGGTCAGGAAGCCGTGCCCACCCCGGGTGCTGACGTCCTCGATGGTGTTGGTGCAGACCAGCTCGTCGCCGGCGAACACCGGCCGGGTGTACGCGAACCGCTGATCGCCGTGCACCAGGCGGCTGTAGTCGACGCCCAGGGCCGGGTCCTCGATGATCTGGCTGCTCGCGGCCATCGTCACGATCACCGGGAAGGTCGGCGGGGCCACCACGTCGGGGTGGCCCAGCGCCCGCGCGGCCTCCGGGTCATGGTGGGCCGGGTCGGTGGCGCCGATGGCGGTGGCGAACTCGCGGATCTTTTCTCGGCCCACCTGGTAGGGGGCGGTCGGCGGATAGGTCCGGCCGACGAAGGAAGGGTCCAGAGACATGCCGCGAACCTACACGGAATGCCCAATCGCCGACCTGATCGGTAGGCGGCGGCGGAGCCGCGCCAAACCGGTCAGATCGGCGATGGAAAAGCTTCGACAGCGGCCGGCCCCAAGGCCGGCGGCAATCAGCGGGTCTCGCGGTGAACGGTGTGCCGACCGTCGCGCGGGCAGAACTTCTTCAGCTCGATGCGGTCGGGGTCGTTGCGGCGGTTCTTGCGCGTGATGTAGTTGCGCTCCTTGCACTCCACACACGCCAAAGTGATCTTCGGCCGGACATCGGTAGCCTTCGCCACGGCGGAGTGCCTTCCTCGCTAACGGAAACAAACTACGACGCGCCAGCCTAGACGCTGACAGCGCGGACATGCAAAGTGGGCGCCAGAAGCGCCCATTCTTACGACCACCGGCAACCAGCCCGGAAGACGAGAGTAGCGGTGGCCGGACTTGAACCGGCGACACAGCGATTATGAGCCGCTTGCTCTACCATCTGAGCTACACCGCTGCGATGGGTCCAGCTGAACCCTCGAGCCCCCTTACGGAATCGAACCGTAGACCTTCTCCTTACCATGGAGACGCTCTGCCGACTGAGCTAAGGGGGCCTGCGCGATCTCCCCGTGGGGCGCGCAGGAGTAAGAGTACACGGCCCGGCTCGACAGGTGAAATCGGATCCCCGGTGATCGTCCGCGCCCTGTTCAGGGCACGACGCGAAGGCGCGGCAGCTCCCCGTTGGAGGTCGTCTCCGGCTCGACCTGGGCGCCGAACCAGGCGGCCAACCGCTCGTACGGCAACGGCCGGCTGAACAGGAAGCCCTGCCCGATCTCACAGCCGATGTCCTGGAGAAGCTCCAGGGTCAGCTCGCTCTCCACCCCCTCGGCCACCACGGCCAGGCCGAACTGCTGGGAGAGGGTCACCACCGCGTTGACGATCGCCAGGTCCCCCGGATCGGTCGCCATGCCCTGCACGAAGGAACGGTCCACCTTCACCTCGTGCACCGGCAGCCGGCGCAGATGCGCCAGGGACGAGTCGCCGGTGCCGAAGTCGTCCACCGACAGCCGTACGCCGAGATCCCGCAGCCGTTGCAGGGTGGGGATGGGCCGGTCCGTGCCGTCCAGCACCCCCGACTCGGTGATCTCCAGCGTGAGGCGCTGCGCCGGCACCTTGTACTCGGTCAGCAACTCCTGGACCCGGTCCGGGAAGTGCTGGTCGATCAGCGTACGAGCGGAGAGGTTGACCGCGATGGGCAGCGGCTGGTCGGCGAGCGCCCAGTCCCGACTGCGGCGCAGGCCCTCGCGGAGCACCACCTCGGTGAGCCGGCTCAACTGACCGGTGTGCTCGGCCACCGCCACGAAGTCCTCCGGCGCGACAGTGCCGTGCGTCGGGTGCTCCCACCGGGCCAGACACTCCACACCGACCAGGCGCCGGTCCCGCAGAGTCACCTTGGGCTGGAAGTAGACCTCCAGCTCGTCCTGGTCCAGTGCTCGGCGCAGATCGCCGGCCAGGCCCAGCCGGCGCAGTGAACGGGACTCCAGCGCGGGGTTGAACAGCTGCACGCTGCCCGGCACCGACTTGGCCGCGGTGGCGGCGAGGTCGACCCGCAGCAGCAGGGTCGCCGCGTCGCTGCCGTGATCCGGGTGTACGGCCACCCCGACGGCAGTGTCCACGTCGAGGGTGAGCGCGTCGAAGACCATCTCGTCGCGAATCTGGTCGCGTAGTTGAGCGGCCAACTCAAGCGCCGCCTCGGCGCTCTCCAACCGCAGCGTCACCAGGAACTCGTCCCCGCCGGCACGGCCGACCAAGGCCGACGACGGCGCGCTGGCCCGCAACCGGTTGGCGACCTCGGCGAGGACCTTGTCCCCGGCCGCGTGCCCCAGGGACTCGTTGACCTGACGCAGCCCGTCGACGTCGAAGAGCAGCAGCGCCACCACCTCGCCCGGCGCGCGGATCTTGACCGACTCGTCCAGCGCTCCGGTGATCCGCCGCCGGTTGGGCAGGCGGGTCAACGTGTCGTGGTGCGCGTCGTGCCGGAGCCGGTCGACCAGTCGCGAATTTTCCAGGGCCACGGCCGCGTGCGCGGCGACCGTCTCGAAGACGGGGATGTCGCCGGGCGTGAAATGACCGACGTCGCTGAGCCGGTTGACCACCTCGAGCGTGCCGATCACCGCCTGACCCGAGTAGAGCGGCACCACGATGATGTCCTTCACACCGGTGGCGCGCAGCGAGCCCCGCAGGCTCTCCTCGTCCCCGAGGCGAACACCCATGGCCAGACTGCGACGCTGACGGCGGGCCTCCTCGCGGACGACCACAGGCGTCGGTGACGTGTCCAACAGGCCGGCGTCGTCGACCCGCGCGGTGAGCATCACCTCCGGGTGCCGGCCCTGGGCGGGCAGCCACAGCGTGGCGTACTCAGCCTGCATCAGCCCCCGGATCCGGCCGAGCAGGACGTCGGCCAGGTTGCCGCTCTGCCCGTTGGCGGTCATCGCCTGGGTGAGCTCGTACATGTCGCCGAGCGTCCGGTGTTGGCGGAAGAACTGCTCGTACGACCGGTAGACCTTCGCGAGCGCGACCCCGAGCACGACGATCAGCACGGCCGACCACCAGGTGCTGTCCACAGCGATCAGGACGATCAGCCCGACCACGAGGTTGACACCGTTGGCCAGCAGAGATGGCAACCCGCTGCGCAGCACACCCAGCGCGGCGTGCCGGCCATGCATGATCGCGATCACTCCGGCCACGCCAGCGAGGGTCGACACCACGACGGTACCGACGGACGCGAAGAGCACGCCCCACGTCTGCGGTCCGACGCCCACGACCGGCGGGAGCGCCAGCAGGACGAGACCGGCCAGCGATACGGCCGCAGCGGCGTTGGCGACGTTGAAGGCCAGCTTCTCCGCGCCGAAGCGGTACCGCAGGTGGGTGATCAGGGTGGAGAGGGTGTAAACCAGGACGACCATCAGCGGCGGCAGGAAGACGAACGCCGGCACCAGCGGGATCTCGACGAGCCGCACCCCGAAGGACTGCCGCCCGATGACGAAGTTCAGCATCGGCAGGCCGGCGATCACCATCACGCCCAGCAGGACCGCGGCTAGCCCCCAGGACCCGGAGGGGTGCGGTCGGTTCGGGGTCACCAGCCCGATCGTCATCGAGCAGACGACGGCCAGGAACATCAACGGCCCGGTGATGAACCATGCGTACTGGGCCGGGCGCCGAGGAGACCCCGAGCCACCCGACGCGGACCGGGGGCCAGCCATCCCACTCCTTACCGGTCACTGCCGCGAAGGACGCGCGGCCGGGGACGAAGCTGACGACACCGTCAAGTGCGACCCTGGTGTCGCCTGCCTCGACTAGTGCTTCGGCGCCGTCCAGACGTAGTCAAAAGCCTGAAACTCCCCGAAACTCCCGGAAGCCCCGCCTGCCATTACAGCGAAAGCCAAGACTGCGAACACCATGCCGACCCGCCGGGCCAGCCTTTGACCAGACATCGTGTGCTCCTCATGGCAGGGGTGTCGGGAAGGCAAGATTCCACGATGGTGCCACACACGAGGCAGCCCGCAAAGCGGTCGGACGGCTGAGCAGCGCGGGCCCGTCCAGCCGGCCCGAACGCTTCAACGACGGAAGCCCAGCAAGGTCGTTGGCTCGTTCCAGGAGACGCGCAGATGATGCGTGTTCAAGTTATAGCCACAATTTGGATCTACGTCATGGATGCCGCTTCCAGTAACAAAGCCCGCTGCGAACGCAAAGCCGGCAGGTATGGCGGCACCGGATCTTCCCGACCAGGCGAACTCCCCAGGGTGATGGGTGCGGTGGGCCGGGTTCGCAACCGGTGACCAGTTGAACACAACAATCCTGTCGGATCCATAGGATCGGAGTCTCTCGATTATCACCGCCGGAGGGGGACGGTTCGAGGGTCTGTAGCCTTCGCGACCGATCGGCGAGGCCCCCATGGCTGCCCGCTGGAGTTCCACGGCTCCATCACGTGGACCCGTGGCCCGCCCTCACAGGGCCAGCAGTTACCGCAGGCTCGGGACTACCGCGCGGCTCGGGCCTACCGCAGCGGCCGGAACGCGGCCCGCACCTCGGCGGCGAAGAGCTCCGGCTCCTCCCAGGCCGCGAAGTGCCCGCCGCGGTCAGCCTCGTTGAAGTACGAGAGGCCGGGGTAGACCGCCTCGGCCCAGCTCCGCGGAGCGGCCCAGATCTCGCCGGGGAACGTGGTGAAGCCGACCGCTACCGAGACCGGCGGCGGGGTCTGACCGGCCCCCTGGGCCGCGGCCTGAAACCGCCCGGCCTCCCAGTACCACCGGGCGGACGAGGTGCCGGTGCCGGTCAGCCAGTACAGCGTGACGTTGTCGACAATGGACTCGCGGGTGAGGCCGCCGGTCGGTGCGCCGTCGAGGAACGCCCGCGAGATCTTGTAGTAGCTGTCGGTGTCGTGGTCGAACATCCAGGCAGCCAGCCCGACCGGCGAATCCAGCAGCGAGTACCCGATCGTCTGCGGTCGAGTGGACTGCTCCAGGAAATAGCCGAACCCGTCCTTCGCGAACAGGTTCAGCGCGTCGCGCGCCGCGCGCTCCTGCGCCGTATTCGTCGGCAGTTGGTCCTTGATACCTATCGCCCCGGCGAGCAGGTTGACGTGGATGCCGAGCAGCCCGTCGGGCCCCTGGCGGCCCATGGCGTCCGTGACGGCGGCACCCACGTCGCCGCCCTGGGCGACGTAGCGCGGGCAGCCGAGGCGCTGCATCAGCACCGCCCAGGCACTCGCCATGCGGTTGGCGTTCCAGCCGGGCTCGGTCGGCTCGCCGGAGAAGCCATAGCCGGGCAGGGACGGCAGCACCAGGTGGAACGCGTCCTCGGGAGAGCCACCGTGCGCGGTCGGGTCGGTGAGCGGGCCGATCACCCCTAGCAGTTCGACGACCGAGCCAGGCCAGCCGTGCGTCATGATCAGCGGCAGGGCGTTCTCGTGCTGCGACCGCACATGGATGAAGTGAATCTCCACGCCGTCGATGGTGGTCGTGTACTGCGGCAGGGCGTTCAGCTTCGTCTCGAACGCACGCCAGTCGTAGTCGGTCAGCCAGTAGCGGGCCAACTCCTGGACCGTCGCCAACTGCACCCCCTGCGAGCGATCCGTGACCAACTCGCGAGTGGGCCAGCGCGTGGCCGCCACCCGGCGACGCAGATCGGCGATCGCGTCCTCCGATGTGTCGAGCCGGAAGGGACGAATTTCGTTGTCGTCGGACATCTTCCCCACCCGCCAGGTCGAGTCGGCCAGCGACGGTGCCGGCACTCGCTCAGTCTCACAGCGGGCCCACGTCCCGCGCGCCGAAACGCATATCGCCGATCACCGCCCGCGCCAGCGCCCCCTACGACAGCCGGGGCTACTTTTGATCACCGGCCGCGCGCTCGCCGGGACATTCCTCCGCGTCACCGATGCCGAGCCGACCGGGGCCTCGAACATCTGCATGATCACCCGACCCACGACAGACATCGCCGGCCAGACCCTTCAACGGCTGAGATCCGAGTGGCCTCGCCCGGTTGGCGCCGACACTCACCAGCATTGGTTCTCGGGTCCCGCCGTTCCCGCACCCCGCCGTTCGTGAGCAGGACGGACCGCGAGGCTGTCAGCCATGTGACGGCACCCTGACGAAGCGACGGGACGTGCCTACGCTGAGCGCACGGTTCGCCCGGCGACGCTCCGAAGGGAGCCGTCCCATGCCATCCATCCTCGGCACCGCCCTCCTCGCGGCCGCTTTGACGGCCGCACCAACCGCGTCCGCCCCCGACGCCCTGGTCAGCTACCGCCTGGTGGACCTCGGCACCCTCGGCGGCGACAGCAGCTTCGCCAGCGCCATGAACGACCGCGGTGACGTGGTCGGCCGCGCCCAGGCCACCGACGGCACCTACCGCGGATTCCTCTGGCACCACGGTCGGATGAGCGATCTCGGCGCGTTCACCCCGACCGACGTCAACGACCGCGGCCAGGTCTCGGGTGGGCTGTACCTGCCACCGGACGCCTTCCACGCCGCCCGGTGGCACAACGGCCGGGTCACCGACCTCGGTGCCGGCCCCTTCAACCGCAGCAACACGTACGCCCTCAACGACCGCGGCTGGGTGATCGGCTGGCAGTTCTCGGCCGACCAGTTCCCCCGCGGCATCCTCTGGCGGCACGGCCACGCCCTGGACGTCGGCACTCTCGGCGGCAGCTTCACCGAACTGCGGGCGATCAACAACCGCGGCGAGATCCTGGCCATCTCCCAGGCCACCGACGGAAGCTCCCGCCCGGCGCTGTGGCGACGAGGCGTCCTGCACGACCTCAGCCTCGCCGGGATCAGCACGTACGGGGAGGTCGTCGACCTCGACGACCGTGGCCGCATCGCCGCGTCGGTCCGCACGGACTCAGGTGTCAGAGCGGTCGTCTACCACCCGCGCTGACCTGCCGGTCCCGGGCGGCGTGGCCCACGCGGCCTGATCATGACCTACGACATTGCCTCGAAGGCACCACCGTGTCACCGGGCCGCGGAAGCAACTCCACCGCCAGGACGTCCACAAAAGCTGCGGCGCCCTCGCGGCAAAATGGTGGCGTGATGACCGAGCCCGTCACCGCCGACCAGGCGGTCCTGGTGGTCAACCTGGAAGGGTTGCCTGACAGCTCTGGCGGCTGTCTTCTTGCCCTGACGTTGGAAGCTCCGGTCTTCCTTCGTGCCGGCGACGTCTGGTGGGTTGAGGATGAGGTGCTGTACGTCCAACGCGGAGACGCTCCGGCCGTGGCGCATCCAGGACGCCTCGAATGGCGTCGGAAGTGGTAGCGGGCGTGCCCTCGGCACCAGGGGGGGGCAAGATCGAACCGCCCACGATCTGCTGCCCACAACCAGTCGTAATCGTCTTGCCTCAACCAGACTTCGCTAGATCAACGACAACGGCCCCTGATCAGCATCTCTGCTGGTCAGGGGCCGCATCTGCACCTGGTGGCGGGTAGAGGATTCGAACCTCTGAAGCTTTCGCGACGGATTTACAGGGCGTCCGCGATCTTGGCTGCCTCAACGCCTGTGAACTGGTAATTTACTCGTCCGGATAGAAGCGGCCCGGTCAGCCGCCCACCATCTGCCCACGCCCCAGACTCACGCAACGTCTCAGGAAGCCGAGGGCAACGGCGAACCAGAGAGCCTGCCAACTTCTCCCGAGGAGGCGGGAGAACTGGCGGGCGTAGGCACCGACACGGAAGGCGTCACCCCCGGGGCGCTGGTTTGGTCGGAAGGCCAAATAAGGGGCACAACCATCGCGACGATCGCGACCAGCAGTGCAATCCAAGCCACGCGCCGACTGTCCTTGGCCAGCGCGAGAGCCTCAAGCTCTCTCTGCTCAGCGCGCTCAAGCCGTTGCTGGTCGTCAGCCCGGTCGCTCTCCACCTTCGTCACGAAGTCCGAGAACCGCTGCGTAAGGACAACGTTCTGCTCTAAGAGTTCCGTCTCACGTTGTTCCGCCCGTTCCTGGCGCTCGGCCTCCTCGGCCGCACGCTCTGCCTCCTCGGCCTCACGCTCGGCCATGGCCTCTGCCACCTCGTCCGCCAACCGGCTGGACACGGTGGTCTGCAGCCTGAAATCCCCCAGGAAGTTCATCGGATCACTCACGAAGCGCCGTTGCCCTTTCAGCCAACCACTCTGCCGTCACCTACCGCAGCCCTGTCCGCAACAACGGGTCACCCGAGGGCATTCCCGATCTTGTCGTTGATCGTGTCTCCTTCCCCATCGATGCAGTTCGCATAGACCCGGAGGAGGACGGCGACACCGTGACCCAAGCGCCGGGCTACCTCGGTCGGCGGGACGCCGGCATTCAGCCAGAGCGATGCCGCCGCGTGCCGCAGGTCGTAGGGCCGACGTACCAGCGGCGAGGCGACCTGCGATTCGGTCAGCGCCTTCTCGCGGGCGAGCTTCCACCACCGGTCGTAGACCGACTCGGAAAGCGGCCCGCCGTGCAGGCCCCGGAAGAACCGACCGTCCGGGCTGACTCCGTGATTCTCGACGTGCGCGCACAGCAGCTCGACGAGCCGGGGCGGGATCGGGACCGTACGAGTCTCGGCCCTCCCCCGGTGCTTGAGTCCGCGCCGCTCGTGAGAGCCGCCGTCATCGGTCCAGTGCGACCCGGCGCGCGGCGAGGTGCCGGCGAGCACCAGGCGGCCCCAGCGATGTTCGATCTTCTCGTGGTCGCAGGACCGGGAAGGCTTCACCGCCGCCAGGTCGTCGAAGTCCGCCCCGCAGTCGGCGCACCGGCCGGCAAGGTCGCAGTCCTCTCGCCGCAGGTCGGCCGCTTCCGAAGGGCGCATACCCGCGTAGTAGAGGCAGCCGAAGAAAGCCGTGACCTTGTCGGCGCGTTTGCCGAGAGATTTCACCGCCTCCAGCAGCGTGGCGACCTGGGCCGGGTTTGCCACCACCCGCCGATCGATGGACTGAGCTACCTCGGGGGCGGTCCACTGGACCCGGTCGACCGGGTTGGAGGCGATCAGCTCCAGCTCGACTGCGTACCCGAGCACGTTGTAGAAGGTCGCCCGCTTCCGCTGGACGGTGGAGGCCGCCGCAGGCTTGCCGTCGAGGCGTACACACAGGCTGTCGAGGACGCGGCGGATCACCGCGGGTGAGTCCAGCTCGACGACCGGGAGGGACGCGGTGTCCAGCCAGGCGAGGGCAGCCGCGTGCTCGGTGGGGATCTCGTCGGACCAGCGGCGCGGGTTGAGGCCGTAGAGGTACAGCGACTCACGGAGCAGCGCGTCAGTCGGTCGGCCCCGCTTGGCCGGACGGGTCAGGGTGACCGTGATCGAAGTCAGCGCCTCGACGATCGACCGCCGGGTCTTGGCTGCCGCCCGGGGCCACTTCATCTCGACGTACGCACGGCTGTGCGCGTACCAGGTGGTGGGGTTCTTGGTTCTGGCCTCGGAGACCGGGCGGCCGGTGGCCGGGTCGAAGGGCTCCCCCGCGTTGGCCGCCTGGACCAGCTCGGCGCGGAACGAGTGCGCCAGGGCCTTGGTACGGAACATGTCCTCGAAGCGTTGCCCGCTCACCGCCCAGCGGACCCGCCACGGCCGAGCCTTCCGGTCAGCGCGCTTGCCGATCTCCCAGATCTGGACCTCGTAACTCTTCATGCGGCGTCCTGCTCCAGGTCGCCGAGCCACCGACCGAGCGCCGAACGGCGGACCCGCAGCTGCCCGTTCGGGAGCTTGATTACCCGTGGTCCCTTGCCGGTCTGCCGCCAGTAGAACCAGGTCGAGCGCGGTACGCGCAGTTCGGCGAGCACTTCCGGCACGGTCAACAACTCCTCGTTCACTGCCTCTCCTCCCCGTCCTGCTGTGCGCTCTGCTGAGTTGCCGAAAGATCTGAGGACCCCTGCGCGGCCCGGTCCTTGGCGGCGAGTAGTTCAGATCGCCAGCGGGCGCGTTCGCTGATCGACCGCATGAGCCGGTGTGTCATCGGGCCGACGTCGGGATCGTCGGGTCGGGCGAGTTCCCAGGCGTGGCGGACCCGTTCGGTGGTGTCGCCCTGGTCGTCGACGAACTGCGTACCGTCGGTGGTGACACCGAGCAGTGCCCGCACCCAGGCCCGCGCGTCGTGCTTGTGGTCGGCGAGGGTCTTACCGGACCAGTCGCGGGAGATGAGGATGCGCCGGCCGCCGATGCCGAGGGTGTCGCGCTGGTGGACCTTGCCCTTGCAGCGGCCGGGCTTGAGCTTGGCGTGTGCCTTCTTGGGCTGGACACCGTAGAGCAGCCAGTTGGCGCATCGATCGGTGCAGGGGGTGAGCTGGAGTTGCTGCCAGAGTCGGTCGAGGTGCTTGCGCTGGCGGTCGGTGGTCGCTTTGTGGCAGTCGCCGGTGTGCTTGGTGATGTATTTCGTGACGTATCGGATGGTCCGTTCGGCGTCCTCGGTGCCGGGCATGACGCCGCGGGCGTCGACCTGGGCGCCGAAGCGCACGACGTGCACCGGTTCCGCGTCCGGGTCGTCGTCGATGGCGTCGAGGGCTTCCGTCCAGGTGGTCAGTGGCTCGCGGGTGTCCGGGTCGACCCATGCGGCCGCCCGCTCGTCCCAGATCGGGAGCCGGTCGAGGGTGTAGCGCTGGACGTCAACCGAGGGCCACCACACCTGGTGGTAGGTCGCCGCCGCCACGGTGCGGAGCACGTCCCGGGGGATGGTGCCGCGGATGGCGAAGTGGGCGTGTGGGGCGAGTCGGCGTTGCGGCTCGACGCAGCCGGCGTACTGGACGTTCCAGCCCTCGCATCGTCGGAGGTTTTGCCAGAAGCGGTCGAGGAGCCGGGGGAAGTGGACGGCGTCCCAGGCGGCGCGGCGGTAGTCGTACCTGGCCGGGCTGACGGGGGTGCCGTCGGGGCGGACCGGGCCGTACGAGTCGAGGGTGAGCGTGAGCCACATCGACGGTTGGTAGGTGGCGCCGTCCGGGGCGGTGTAGGTCTTCCCGACGGTGCGGCGCTCGACCTTGCGCCGAGGCAGTTCCGGGGCATCCTGGCGCCGCTTGGTGGAGCGCTTGCGCCGTGGGCCGGGCTCGTCGTCCTGGTCCTCGTCGTCGCTAGCGTGAGGTGGTCCAACGCGCCCGCGTAGACCCTCAGCGGCGATGGCTTCCTCTACCTCGCGGATTGCCTCGTCGAGGTCGGTTACCTGGTCCCACTGGGCTGCGCGTACGGCCTCGTCGCGGGAGAACTCCAGGTGTGCGCGGAACAGGATCAGTGACTTCTGCGCCTCGGTCGCGGGTTCCGGGCCGGGTAGCGGTTCGTCGTCGCGGTGCCAGCCCTCGCGGATCTGGGCTTGCCGTAGCCGGCGGTTCTTCTTGGCGCACGGCGGGCACTTGTCCTCACGGGTCGCCCCACAGGGTAGGTCGATGACCTCGGTCAGGCCGGTGTCGAGGTCGGTGCGGCGCATCGCGAGGGGGCGGACGCAGACGCCGTACTCGATGGCGATGTCCTTGAGGACGTCGATTGAGCGGGGTAGCGCCATGCGGGCCGCCCGCGACCCCGGCCGAGGTGCAGCCGGGGCCGGGGCGGCGGGTTCGAGGCCGGGCAGGGTGGGAGCGGTCATCGGCCGACCCCTACCGCGAGTCGAATGCGGTGGTCCGGGGTGCGGGTCCGCCGGTACTGTCCGGGCTCACCAAGAATCCGAGCGGCGAGGTCGACATGAGCAGCGATGACGGTACGACGGTGCTGTGGCGCCCAACCGGGCCGAAAGAGCTGGATCTCGTCCGCGAGTCCGGATGGCGGGCGTGGCCGCCGCGCCTGCCGGATCAGCCGATCTTCTACCCGGTCCTGAACGAGGACTACGCGGTGATGATCGCCCGGGACTGGAACGTGCCCGTGTCCGGCGTCGGCTACGTGACCCGCTTCCGGGTGGAGTCGGAGTTCCTGAGTCGGTACCCGGTACGCCAGGCAGGGGGAAAGACCATTCTGGAGCTGTGGGTGCCGGCCGAGGAGCTGGACGAGTTCAACACTCACATCGTCGGCCTGATCGAGGTCGTGCACGAGTTCCGGTAGCCGCCGCCCGGCGGCGAGGGTGGCCGTCATCGGATGATCCCGACGACCTGGGGCCGGTTGGGCTGGACGGCCTTGATCGGAGGCAGCATCGCGGCTGATGCCGGCGGCATCACCGGAGCCGGCGGCGCGGGTTCGACAAGCTGCGGCTCGTCGTACCAATCGCCCTGCGGCTGATCGGCCTCAGGGACCGGCGCAGCGGTGGGTAAGCTGGACAGGACGACCTTCACCAGGGCGAGGAAGGCCAGCGAGGGCACCGCCGCGACGATCCAGCCCCAGACGGAGGGTTCGGCTTCGGCGACTTGGGCGGCGAGGGAGAGCAGCGCGAACGCGATCAGGAGCACGCCGACCAGGCCGACGGGGCGACCGTTGCGGCGGCGGGCGCGGATCTCCAGGCCGAGGTAAATCGCCATCAGCTCGACGGCTACGGCGTTGGCCCAGCCGATCCAGTTGGGTTGGCCGTGGGCGACGGTGAGGTCGTGGACGTGGGTGAAGGCGGCGGCGCCAGCCATGGTGCCGACGACGAGCAGGATCAGCACCCGGATGCCGGATTCAGCGCGGATCATCGGCCGCCCCTGGTGTCGCGGACGGTCAGGATGATGCAGATCTGTTGGCCGTTGAGGTCGCGGCGGCGGTTGACCATGTGCGCCAGGCCGTGCAGGGCACCGGCGAGCCGGTCCGGGGAGCCGTTGAGTTCGATGTGCAGCGGCTTGAGGCGGTGGGTGCCGAGGAAGAAGCTCTTGAGGGACATCGGTTACCTCCGGGCCGGGGCGACGCGGGTACGGATGTGGTCCGGCGGCTCACCGAGGGAGGCCACCGCTTCGGAGAGGCAGCGCCACAGCGCCCACGCCTCGTCGGGGGTCAGGTACATGCGGCGCCGGCCGCCACCGACGGCGAGATAGACCGGGTACGCGTCGGGCCGGGCGGGGTCGACGCGCACGGACACGGCCGTACTGGTGGCACCGTCGGTGCCGGGGGCGCGGAGCCGGTAGAAGGTCCGGCCGTCGGTCGGAGCGGTCACCGCGGCTCACCCCCGTCGGTGTCCCGGTCGAGGATGTTCAGCAGCGAGTCGGGCAGCAGCGGTCCGCGACGCTGCCGGGGCAGAGGCGGCCGGGTCGGTTCGGTGGCGGTTTCCCGGCCGACCTGAGCAAGGATGTCCGCCGCGTCGGCCGGCGCCGGGTACTCCGCGGCCAACTCCCGGATGTGGTCGTCGGAGATGTAGGAGAAGCGGACCCGGGCCGGCTCGGGGGTGCCGTCGAGGATCACGTAGCCGACGCCCTTGGCCCAGCGGGGCATCTGGTCGGCGAGGGCACCCCGGTTGCGGGCACCGTCGCCCAACACGAGGTCGACCTGAGCGGCCTCGGTCAGGCCGAGAGCGATCCGGGTCGGGAACAGGTCCCGGAACGGCAGCACCTCCTTGCGGGGGTCCTGCAACGCGGCCACCACCAGAACGCCGACGCCAGCCCCCTGCGACAGCAGCAGACCGAGCGAACCGGCGATGCGCTTACGCAGGTCGACGTCCTGGAGGTACGCGGTCAGTGCCGCCATTTCGTCGATGACGACCACGACCAGGGGGTCATCCAGGGTCGGAGTGTGGATCCGCACCGCGCCGGCAAGCCGGGTCTGCCGCTCGCGCATCACCGTCACGGCCTCGTCGAGCAGATCGGCCATGGCCTCGAACGACTTGCAGGCGAACCGGGCGAACAGCGGACGGCCCATGGCGAATTCCATGCCGCCCTTGGGGTCGATCACCCAGAGCCGGACCAGCCCGGAGGAGATCCCACCGGCCAGGACGCGGACCAGCGACCACAGGACCGAGCCCTTACCCGAGCGGGTGGCGCCCCCGATCAGGACGTGCGTGGCGAGCAGGTGCAGGCACCAGTGCCGCAGGTCTTCCCGCCGCGCCAGGGGTAGAGCGGTGAAATCGGGCACCGACGGGACGTCGAACGGATCGACCAGGGTGCGCAGCGCGTCCGTGCGGACCACCACCAGGTAGACCACCGACGGCCGGTCCCGGAACCGCAGCCGATCCACCGCGCCCAGGACCAACGCCCAGTAGCCCGACCGGGTCGGCGGGTCATCGGGACGCTCGGAATAGACCCGGGCATGCCGCCGGCCGAAGGCGTACGCAAGGTTCGCCGTCGCCTTCTGGAACTCCTCCGGTGTCTGGCCGCGGACCATGCGGATGGTCAGCACGTCGAGCGCCTGATCCGAGCGGACCCGCAGCAGCTCCGGCAGGACCGTGCGATGGTCGTACACCTTGGCTAGGCCGCAGAGGGTCATGGCCTCACGCCAGGCCCGCCGGTAGACGAAGAGCTGACGGAACCGGCCGAGGATCGGACCGGCGCACCAGGTCCACCAGGACGACTCGTGCCGCCACCGCCACAGCGCCGAGACGGCAGCGGCCAGGACCACGGGCACGATCACACCGGATCGGCCGAACTCCCGGTAGAAGGTCACCCCGGCCACGACCAGGCCGACGGCGACCGGGTGGCGAAGACACCACCACAGGCCCCGCCACAGCCACCGCAGCACCAGGCCGAGCGCGATCAGCCACACCGGCAGCTCCAGCCGACGCGGCCGGATCACCACCAGGTCCCCAGCGGTGGTCATCACGACCTCACCACGCGGCCGGCGCATCATCACGCACCCGCCACTGTGGGCCGCCGCAGGACGGCAGGCATACGCTTGGACATGTCACTACCTCTCTCGACAGAGCAGGGGAAAGAGACAGAGGGCGGGGCTGCCGTCCGCCAAGACCTGACAGCCCCGCCCCCACCACATCCGGCTACTGCGCCGCCTTCGCCGCCACGCCCGCCGGGGCACGCATACCGGTCGCCCGCAGCGAATACGCCATCCGACCGTTGTTGCCCACGTACGGCGTGACGGTCATGCCGTCGAACTCCACCGCCTCGAACAGGCCACCCGTCGGCGGCACCGGCTGATAGTCCGCCGAGATCTTCACCGTCGTCTCCCGCGACCGCTTTCCCAGCTCCGGATCCAGGTCCATCACCCGGACCTGCCACACCCGCTGACCGGTCAGCTTGTCCTTGGCCGGACTACGCCGGCCCGTCTTCTCGTCGTAGTCCTCGACCTCGCCCAAAGACTCGGGCACCAACGCGCACCCCGCCGGGAACACGTCCTCACACCGCACCGCGAACCTCGTACCGCCACGCAGAGCCATCGCTCAACCTCCACTTGTTAGCTTGTCTGCCAAGCTGCGTCCAAGGTAGACGGCACTTGGCAGACAAGTCAACAAGTTGGCCCACGCCGGTCGCCGGCGCAGCACAAAAGCTCGGGGACAGCGGTAACCGAGCAGGCACGTTAGGTTGTGGAGCCAAGCGACAACCTGATTGATGAGGAGCGATTCCGTGAGCGACGCGCTCGACGATCTCGCCGAGCTAGAGGAGCTACGCCGGCAGGCGGAAGAATTGTCTGGACGACTCGCGGCAGGCGATCGTGCCGCGGCTGAGTCGTCAGCGTGGGATTCACACGAAGTCGTGCGCATCGGCCTGGGCCCTGACGGGCGGATCGACGCGGTAGAAGTTCTCCCGCACTGGCGGAGGCACATGACCACCGAGCAGTTGGGCGCGGCGATCGTGGAAGCTGCTGACGAAGCTGCGCGCCGTCGGTCAGAAGCGTGGGCCTATGGAGTCAGCCAGGCTGCCACCGACGACGTCGACGCTCGGTTGCCCGAACAACCATCCCCGGTCCCCACTCCGACTGATCCGGTTGACGAATCGTCGATCAATTACGCCCGGAGCCTCCTCTACGTGCTCAGGGATTCGTTCGCACGACTCGACGATCTCGAACGCGAGACAGAGCGAGCGGCCCTGTCCAGCTCGACCACCACCGACGCGGACGGCAGAGTCCGGGTGAGCCTGAACGGTGAACACCTATCAGGGGTCAACTTCGACGAATCGTGGCTCAGGTCCGCGCACGCCCCGCAGTTGGGTGCAGCCGTCACCGAGGCAGTCCGACAGGCATACGCCGACCGGGCAAATGCCACACCCTTGCGGAACTCGTGGCCGTACAACGAGCTGGACCGCATGACCGGCGATCCTGCCCAGCTTCTCGCCAATCTCGGGTTGGCACCACGACAGGCACCAAGGAGCAACTGACATGCCGCCACCCGGCGATGGGAAGTTGAAAGTCTCGATTGAAGCCCTCCGCAAGGACGCGGCGGTATGGGACGACTCCGGGGACATCATGAGAGAAGCCGCCCAGGTGGCGGCCCGCCTTGAGCTCGCCGCCGTGCACTTTTCCTACATCGGCGACAAGGTCGGCCTCGTCGAGCTTTACCAGCAACTTCAGGACCGCTTGATTCGGCTTCTCGGCCAGGGCAGCGAGACGTTCGAGACGATTGCCACATCGCTGCGGACCGCTGCGGACGGATACGAGCGCGATGAGGCCGACGCCGTTCACCGCCTGAACAACATCTACTGAGGAGCAACCGGTGTCACGCCCCCTCCCGCTTTCCGAAGGCGAGTTCGCTGAGCTGGTTGACTCCATCAACGACGGGATCCAGCGCGTAGAACGGCTGGCGAACGAGATCATCAGACGAGTGAACGACAAGCTCCCATGGCTCGGACCGTTCGCACAGGACGCGCTCGACCTTCTCCGCAAGTTCGGCGACCTTGTCGCCAAGTTCTTCTCCGAGGTGGGCAAGTTCCTCACCCGATGGGGCGTGCCGTGGACGCTTTACTCACACGGCGAGACCTGGACCCAGCACGTCGGCGGTCCAGCACACGAGCAGGCGGCCAGGGTCGACGCCGGACAGCTACGGGTTGACGACTACTGGAGCGGAACTGCCGCGACTGCCTACACCGGGCTGCTCCCACTACAGGGAAAGGCCCTCGCCGCCATCAAGGCCGCGACCGATGAGTTGGACGACGCGCTCTGGAAGGTTGCCGCCGGAATCATCGCCTTCTGGATCGGTGTCGCAGCAGTGGTCCTCCCGTACGTCATCGAACTGATCGTGGCAGCTGCAGCGGCGCTCGGCATCATCACCGCCCCTGCGGCAGCCGCTGGCGCGGGAGCTTCCACGGCAAAGGCGATCGCACTCACCACCGCCGTCGTCACGGCAGCCATCACCTACCTGACGACACTCTGGACCCAGATGCGGGACCTTGACCAGCGGCTACACAACAGTGATGGCCTGCCGGGCGGCAACTGGCCTACCCTCGTCTCGGACATCTCGAACGGTCGAGTTTACGACGGTGGCAAGTCCCTCGACTGGAACGTCAAGCCCTGATGGAGACCCCGCCCGTGCACCCACGCCAGGACCGCATCCCACTGCCTGACGCTTCAGCAGCGCGTCTAGGTGCCCGCCGGGTGATCCGCGCCGGCATCGTCCTGGTCGTCCTTCTCACCGGCTTCACCGTTGGCGGCATCGGGATGCTCCGCGCAGGAGAGATCCCCGGCCTACCGTTCGCGGTAGGTGGCGCAGTCGCCCAGGTCGCCGTAATCGTCATCGTGGTGACGGTGTTACGAGCCCGCACGGGAGGTGACGGCCACAGCCTCTCGCGATCCCGCCTGGTCTCGGCCAGCCACTCCCTCGGCGGGCTTCGCCGAGTGCTCCTCGTCGCCCTGGTGGCGCTCGCGTTGTACGCACTGGTCCGCGTGGCACTGGGCGACCCGTGGACGCTGCTGACCAGCGCCTTCATCGCCCTGTTCTTCTGGCTGATCTATCGAGGGGTCGGCCAGCTGATCCAGGGTTTGAAGGAACAGCAGACGAGTTAGATCGCTGCTTTCCCCCTGCGTGGCCCGCGTTTCCATGGGTATCGGGAGGCCATGGCGTACGACAGCAACTCGGTAGATGACGAACACTCTCGCCCGGATGGCGTGAACGAGACCACCATTGAAGCACTCGGTGAGCTGAGCAAGGCACTAGAGACGATTCACCGGGTGCGTGGGCACCTCTACTCGGCGCACCAGCTCGTCGGCGGCGCAGACCTAACCCTCGACCGGGTGGTCAAGCTGCTGCGCGAGGCGGGACACGACGAAGTCGCCGACCGGGTGGAGCAAGAGCTACTTGGCCGGAATTTGCTGCCCGGCCGTTGGACCTTCCAGATCGTGGAGGAGTTCGACGACGGCTACTACGCCGCGTTCCAGGAAATCGAGCGGGACGCGCGAGAGAAGCTAGTCGGGGGCCGACGGCACATCTACGAGGCCGAGATGAAGGAACGGCGGCGTACCCACGGGATGCCGGGGCACGAGGCTACGCCGTAGCGCTGTCGCCGAAGCCGTTCGGGATCTTCAAAGCCAGGGCGTTGGCTCTCGCCTCGATGATCCTCATCCGTGCCTGGTACTCGGCCGGTTCCCGGTGCGCGGCCTGGCTGGTCACCTGGCCGGGCCATTTGCGGTAGAGCAAGCCGTACTCCCGGGTGAAGTAGCCCGCCGCGACCGCGTTGGCGGCGAGCAGGAGGCCGGTGTCCTCGGAGGCGGGCAGCGCCATCCAACCGCCCAGGGCGAAGACGAGATCCCGCCGCAGGCACAGCGTCGCCGGATGCACCGATGCCCGGTAGTCGTTGGTCTGCCAGAACGCTAGGACCGAACCGCGGTCGATAACCCCGCCGGCCGGGTCCTTGTCCCATCCGGCGGTCGAACCATCGGGCAGCAGGTCGAGTACCCGCGAGGTGGTCCAGCCGATCTGCGGGTGCGCGTCGAACGCGGCGATGTCCCGGCCGAGCGCGCCGGGGGTCAACTGGTCGTCGGCGTCCAGCACCTTGATGAGTTCCCCAGAGACGCGGGAGAGCGCGAGAGTACGGGCAACACCCGGCCCACCGGGACGGCCGGTGCCCAAACTGATCCGAGGATCATCCGGCAGCGCGTCGACCAGGGCACCGGTCTGCCCGTCCTCCTGGACGAGCCACTCCCAGTCCCACCCGTCAGGCATCTCCTGCTTGACCAACGACTCGTAGGCGCCAGCCAGGTACTCGATGCTGGGCGCGTGGACCGGAGTGATGACCGAGACGAGCTGCGTCAAGTTTTCCACCGCTGGAGTTTGTGGGAGTAGACAAGCTCGGTGCGGTCGCCCGGCATCACCACGTCGGCGACCTCGACGACTCGGCCAGCGGTGTCGGTCGAGGTCTTTCGCACGGTGAGCACGGAGACCCCCGGGTCGATGTCCAGCAACTCGGCCTCATCCGGCGACGGTGGGCGGGCGCGAATCTCGTCGTCGATTCGGCCCAGCTCGATGCCCAGCGTGTAGAGCTGGTGCTGCGTGCCGCCCGGCCACGGTTCCTTTCCGGCGTCGAGCAGGTCCGGGTTCGCGGCCACCAGGTCATAAGGCAGATAGGAGTACGACACGGTCAGCGGCGCATTCTCGTGCCGCGACGACGTCCAGTAGACCCGACGCAATAGAGATGTACCCGGCTCGACCTGCAAGGCCGCCGCCATCTCCGCGTCAGCTTCGACCCGGGAGTATTCGGCGTGGAACTTCAGGTCGTCGACGGTCAGGCCGGTGTCGTGCTCGGTGGCACCGGTCTTCAGCCGCTCGTCCTCGTCGAGCAGGACGCGATCCTTCTCCCACTGGTACCGCTCGGTGTTGCGACGGCGTACCCGCTGGCGGGGTGCCCGCACGTAGGTGCCGCGACCCTGCTCCGCGCGGACCAGGCCCCATTCCCGAAGCTGCCGGATGGCGTTGCGGACGCTGGTGCGCGACAGGCCCGAGGTGTCGGCCAACTCGGTCTCGCTGGGCATCAGGGTGCCGGGGGCAAGCTCCCCGCTCACGATCTTTGCCCGCAACTCTTCCGCGAGTTGCAGGTAGCGAGGGCGCCAGTCCCGGCCTTGCACACCGGTCACCGTACCCCCTAGACGTTCCAACGTCTGCCAGGTGGTCCCGCCCGCGGGCCGCTCAGGAACCGGCGGCACTGCTACCGCTGCTCGCGGTGGCCGCGCAGGACGCAGGCCAGGAGTACGAGGAACGGCTACGCCCCGACGGCTGTTGGCGTTCACCGCGTCTCCCCCACCCGCACGTCTCCATCAGCCGGCATCAGCATCTCCAGGCGGGCGTGCGTCAGCTCGTCAATGAGCCGGTCCACCTGCGCGGGCGACAGGAGCACGGTCTGCGTCGCGCCGTAACGGGTTGCGTCGAGCTTCACGGCCAGGTCCCGGCGGGCAAACCGGTCAACGAGCAGCTGGACGCTAATCCAGCCGGTCCGCTCCCGCCCGATCGTGGCGAGAAGCCCGCGGTGCATCAGGTCATTCGGTCCACAGCCCCGACACCACACCGGGCACACGACCGCCGCGATCGACGACGGCGGCCGACCCTGCGTGACGGGGACACCCTCACTCATCGTCGACCCCCTCCAGCCCGAGTACCTGCGTTACGAGGTCGCTAAGTTGCTGGGCCAGTTCGACCGTCTGCGGCAACGACAACTCTGCCCAGGCGTTCCCGCCCCGGCACGTCACGTGAACGCCGACCATGGCACCACCCAGAGCCTCAGCACTGATGAGGTACGTGACGACGAGCCCGCCCGAACGACTCTCGCCGACCCGCTGCATCGAGCCGCGATGGCGGCGGGCCATGTGTGCCATCACGGGCGGCACCAGGTAGCCGCAGCGATCCGGGGCGCACCAGTCCGGATGGCTCGTGACCGCGGCCGGCTTGTTCGTGCGACTCATCGCGGCCACCGCCCGCCGTTGCCTCGATAGAGCTGAGCCCGCGTCATAGAGGGCGCATACCGGAGCGCAGGCAATTCACGGGTGGCGCCCGTCGACCATCGAGGCAAGGCAGTCGTAGGAGCCGCGAGAGGACTCGACGGAACGTTGCCGCTGGCATACCGGGCAGATGGGCGCCTCCGAGACCACCAGGACGAGAACCAACGGTGTCGACGATGGGAGCTGGACATCGCACCTCCACAGGTAGACGGGGACCGGTGGCCAGCCACGGGGGAATGCGGCCGGCCACCGGCCTGGATGAAGGCACGGCGCACCGTCCGACGCCGGACGGGTCGGGTATCGCCGAGCCAACTTTTACGCGCGGCTACCGCAACCGGTCCGACAGGACGCCGCGCATCAGGTGCGACCGGGGCCGACGCGAGACCACCCCTGACACGAGCCGTCACCCTAGCCGCACACAAGGAAACGTAGCTACAAGTGGACGAGTTGTCTAGACATGGAATCTGGTCGCTTGGTTGGCACTTGGTAAGACAAGTGCCAGGTACGGTGAGCAGGTGCCCACCCCGCACTACGGACAGCCCCGCTACCGCGCGATAGCCGATGAGCTGAGAGAACGCATCGCGAGCGGCGCCCTTCCGCCCGGAGCTCTCTTACCGACCGAGAGCGCGCTCACCGCCGAATTTCGAGCAGCGCGAGGCACGATTCGTCAGGCAATAGCCGCGTTACGCGAGGCGGGCCTGGTGGCCACTGAACACGGACGCGGGACCTACACAACCCCTCGCCAGCACGAGGGTGGGCTAGACGAGGATTCCGGAACGGAAACACGGCAGCGCCAAGTCGCCGCCGACGCGGAGCTTGCAGCCCTTTTCGCTGTCGAGGTCGGCGCAGCCTTGGTGGAACAGCAGAGCATCACCCGAACTGATGGGGCCGTCGGGAAAGTTGTCAGGACCTACCGACTGCGTCAGGCGGAGCAATAGAACAACAGATCGTACCTTCGATACGTCCTCAAGGCGGCCCGCAACGGGCCGCCGGGGCGTGCGGCCTGCGCTCCCCTGCCGCTCTGCTCCGGCCACCCCAGACGCCCGGCGGCTGGCGCGGAAGCGGCGAAGCCCCGAGGGCCGCGCAGAACGACAGACCGTTCACGGGTGACGTGGTGGGCCGGCAGTCGGCCGGGTCGACGGCAGACGGGGGGAGGCGGCCCGAGAGATCGTCTTGACTGCTCAGATGCGGTTGGCCGCCGTCTTTATTTCGGTGGCAAGTGCGCGCACTTGGTCGCCGTACATGTGCTTGGCTCTGGCCCACTCGACATCGGTAAGGACACGCGTTCCGTCCTCGGTGGGCGTGCCGATCAGAGGTCCCTTGTTTAGCTGTAGCGCCTCCCGCAGTGCGTCCAGGTACCTGATCATTCCGGACTCGTCCTTGAGGTCGAGCCACAGGAGGGCCGGCTCGGTCGTTGTGCCGGCTCCGCGGGCCGCAGCCACGGCGTCGGCCATGATCCGAGCGACGAGTTCGATGTATCGCTTGCGCAGCTTATAGAGGGCGTCATCTCGGTTGCGTTGTTCAATGTCGTTGTAGCGATCTCGGCGCGCGAACTGAGCGCGTTCGAGCAGGTCATTGGCCATCGATTCAGCTTCGACGCGACTGACAGAGGGTCCGAGCTCCTCGATGTCGATGAGCCGACGGGCTGGTCGCGGAGGCACTGTGTCTGCGCGGACAGCGATTGTTGGCTCACGTTGGGCTTGGTTGAGCAGGACCAGCGACCCATCGACCCAACCGCTGGCGATTTGATCGAGGGCGGTGTCGAGTCGTGGGTGGCCGTAGGTGGCGAGGGCCACCCACGAGGCTGGGTCACGGCTAGCCCGACTCGGATCAGTGGTTATCGGTCGCTCTGGCTCATCTAGGACTGCACCGAAGCGCTCGATAACCACTTCGCGTAAGTCGGTGAGCGTGACGGGGCTCGGCTCGACGGCCGGGATCGGGAGTGGGTCGTCGTCAACCTCAAGTGGCAGGTCGCTGCCGGGATTAGAGTCGATGAGGTCCACGAGGTTCTCGACTCCCTGCCGACGGGCCTGGGCACGTTCGCTAGTTGGTGCTCTGAAGACGCCGCGAAAGGCGCCCTCCACGGCGCCGAGAATGGGTTGCAGTCCGCCAACGATGCCGCTGAACATGTCGATGCGGGAGGCCAAGGCGCGGTACACCTCTTCCTCGACTGTGCCGGCGATGAAGAAGTTGCGGACGACAATGGTATTACGGGCCTGACCGAGTCGGTCGATACGGCCAATGCGCTGCTCGACGCGCATGGGGTTCCAGGGCATGTCGTAATTGATGAGGTAGCTGCAGGTTTGCAGGTTCAAGCCTTCGCTGGCGGCGTCCGTAGCAAGCAGCACGGTGACGGCGTGTGCCTTGATGCCTTCGACAAGGTCGCGCTTACTGATGTCGAGCCAGCCTTCGTTTTCCCGAAAGATACGTCCGCCGTCGCCTGTGAAGGTGGCCAACTGGCTGCGGTAACGGTGGTGTAGTCGGTCCCGCAGTGCATCTAGCGTGTCGGTGAATTGCGTGAAGACGATCGCGCTGTGCCCAGCACCCCGCGCCTGATCGAGGTGCTGTTCGAGTGCCTCGAACTTGCGGTCGGGAATCTGGCCAATCCGCTCGGCGTAACTGCGCATCTCCCGCAGGTCCTGCTTGGTGAGCGGCACCGCCTCGCTGTCCTTGATCTGGCCGGCGTCGTCGGTGTCCAGACCTTCTTCGTCGGCCTCGTCTAGCAGCCCTTGTTCGAGGAAGGTTTCTTCGCTCACGAGCCGCCGGAGTAGGGTCTTCTGAATCGCTGCCCAACTGCTGGTGAGGCGGCGCCGGTAGACGGTTAGGACGAACCCAGCGCCACGGCGTTTGCCGTGGGCTTCCAGCAGCCTGTCGATGAGCCGTTCAAGGTCGTCGTAGAGCTGCTGTTCCTCGGTGTCGAAGTCGACGACGTATGGGCGCACGTCCCGCTCGGCGAGGTTTTCACTGATCAGACCTCGCTGTCGGTATGCCTTGAGGGTCGAGCGGCTGTGTCGGGCGACGTACTGCCGGACGGGACTGAGGGCTCGTAGCCAGTCACGTAACGCCTGGCACCCGTCTGGGCCGAGCTCAGCTATCCGTTGCTTAACGTCGGCGCCGTCCCGACCGAAGCGGATCACCATCTCTGCCCTGACGACACCGATTCGGCGTGCAATGTCGGCGGCGAGTTCGTCCTCAGCGCCCGTGCGAGGCAGAGCTGGTGTGCGTCGCACCTGCTCGGCAAGCCAGGCCCAGGCGGTCGCGCGGTCATCGGTCTTGGCAAGCTCGGCGTAGAACCGGACGAAGGCACCCTCGTCGGTGAGTGGCCCGGCCAGCCCGGTCTGCCTAAGCAGGTCGACCATCTCTACAGCGCTGGTCTGCAGTGGTGTGGCAGTGAGCAGCCAAATCGCCCGTGCCGCACCCTGCCGACGGACGACGTCGAGTAGTTCGAGGAGTCGGCTCGGGCGGTAACGGTCCTCGGCGCCGTGTTGTCTCCGCGCGTGGTGCGCCTCGTCCACAACGAGTAGGTCGTATGGGGCGGCTGCCAGCAAAAGGCGCTGCTGGTCGGGGCGGCGGGCCAAGTGGCTGGAAACCAGCAGCAATGGATGCGCTGCGTAAGGGTTGGCTCCTGCTGGACGGATGTCGTCGGGGTGTGCCCCGTGGATTTTGCCTTGATCGAGTCGCGGCACCCACAGCGCGAACTTCTCGAAAAGCTCGTCCTGCCACTGCCGGCACACGTTCGCTGGGGCCAGGACCAACCCCTTGGCGACCTCACCGCTCAGCACGAGCTGGCGCAGGCTCATTCCGGCGCTAATGGTCTTCCCGAGGCCAACCTCGTCCGCAATGAGCCATGAACGTGGGTACATACCTGCAAGCCGGGCGACGTTCTGCCGCTGGTGTGGGAACAGTCGAACACCGCTGGTGGCCTCCGCAAGGTCTCCTGCCCAGGGCAGGCGAGGGGCGATCTGCAGGTACCGGGCAACGGTCGCGTCATCGCCGACCGGAGGTGGCTCTTCAACATCCCGCTCGCCGGGCATGTTTGCGGGGGCTTGTTCGAGCAGTGCCTTCGTAGCGGCCTCAGGCAGAGGGTAAACCCGGAAGCCGGGAACGTGTCCGCTCCAGCGCTGCTCGAAGCGGCTAGACCAGAACGTGAAGTGATCGGCGGTGCCATCCCAACTGCGGTAGACGCTGAATGACTCAAAGTTCCTCGTCCAAGCGGTGGCGGTTTCGTTGACTGAACCTTGAAAGGCCACCGCGTCACCGTTGCCGTCACGCAGCACGCCGACTTTTTCGTGAAAGTAACCAAGTTGTCCGTCGGTTGTGATCGGATCGCCGCCCTCGTCCACGGCGATTGCCACGCGAACCTCTAAGCGCTGGTGACGGATCAACCAGGCGAGGATCTCCAGACGGCGACGGTCCACCTCGTTGCTGGTGACTAGACCCGCCGCGAGCCGCTCAGCGAAGGCGCCATCCAGGCTGACCTTACCCTGCAGCGCCTGCCGGTCCTCTTCGGTGATCGCGGCGCCGCAAAGCAGCCGAACCGTGCCACCTCGGTTGAGGAACCGGGACAGACCGCGGGCGGCGACGGACAGCGATGAAGAGCGGAAGTAACCGACGGAGCGGGCGTAACTGGTGGCCCGCCGAAGCGCTGGAACGTAGAAGGTATTCAGGGCATCGTCGCCACTGTCGTAACCGGCCGGGAGATCAAGCCCGCGTAGGTTCGGAAGCGGATGTGCCTCGTCCAGGGGAGACGTGATAGCGGGTGGCATCAGAACAACGTCGGTGCTGCGGCAGTGGCCTCGTCCGGGTCCGCCGGTAACGGCACATCGTCAAAGAAGGCCGACCGCAACGAGTCGAGGACGCGTGCCTCGGGCCGCACGAATACGCCATTCTGCTTCCGCCGCGGCACTGCATAAAGAGCGGCCCTAACGAGCGCGGCAAAGCGAGCGTCATGTCCCAGGTTGTGGCGGCTCAGCCAGGCTTGTGCGGCCCGGGTTCCGTCCTCTTCGTAAACGAGCATAAGAGCGTGCAGCGAGTCGATAAGTGTATCGTAGCTGGTGGCATCGACATCGAGGCGCTTTGCGGTGCGCCGTTGTGCCGGAGTGAGCAGTGTTGCCTTTCCAGAGCTGGTTCTTATCAATTTGTGGGTCTTGGCGACAGTATCTAGGTCGAGATGCGTCGCTAAGGAAAGCTTGAGGGCTTCCGGCGCCGGGAACTCGGCGGCTTGGAAGTCTGACCACGCCAGCAACCACCAGTCCGTGATCCGGTCAAAGTCCACGTCCTTGCCGCCGAGCAGACCACGCTTCTTCAACGCGGCGACCTTCTCCCGCGCCAAGTCGAGAGCCACGTCGGGGCGGAGCACCTCTGGAGCGCCGTCCGGATCGAGCTGTCCCGTATAGACCGGCCAGTTGCGAGACAAGACGGCGAGGACCGGGCCATACGTCGCCAAGGTGAGGTCGATGCCGCGCAGACCATGGCCGGAGAATCGTTGGACCGCCTCGACGGCCGCCTGCTCAACCTCCCGACGAATGTCGTTCCAGTACGCCGGTGTGGTGTCGCCCCGCTTGTGACAGTTGAGCAGAATTGTTGATTGCGCCGAGTTCTTCTTCGCCTGGTTGAGAGACTCTGCTTCTGTGGCTACGGGCCATGAAGATGCGATCGCGAAGCCAGCATTGAGCAGCGCCGCGCCAAGGGTGTCCCAAGCATCGACCCGCTTGTGGGTGAACATCACGTTCAACACACCAGTTGGGCGCAGAACACGGTGTGCCTCACGGAACGCCCGGGTCAACAGGTCCTCATAGTGGGTATCCGCGAGCTCGTCTGCAGTCTTGGTGCCGGCCGCCCTCTTGCCTCGGCCGCTGTGCGTGGCGACGGCTTTGAACAGGGACGGGTTCGCGACCGCCTCGGCCTGCTTGTCAGTGATGGGTAGGTCGCAAAACTGGGGCCACACCAATGGGAGGGAACGCTTGAGCCAGACATAGAAAAAGTCGCTGAGTTCTGCGTACATCACGTTGTTGTAGTACGGCGGATCCGTCACTACAACATCGACTGTCCCAGCGGCCAGGTTTACCGATGTCGCGCTCCCGCGTAGCACCTCAGGACGGCCGAGAACCTCTTCATTCGTGGTAGTTGGCTGCACACCGTGAACCAGCTTGCTGAGTTGCCGGTGGATACTCGCAGCCTTCTCGACAACCCAGGGAATCAAAACGCGAGCAGCGTCAAACTCGCCGCAGGTCCACTTGAAGGCGAAGTCGTGCCTGTCGAAAGTGTTGCCGATCATCGATCGGGTAGGATGCCAGCCACAAAGACGTGAGTTGTAGTTCAAGCATCGGTCGAGGGCGTATGCCAGCTGGAGGGCGACCGCCCGGCCTCGGGCATCACCGAGTTCCTGAAGCATTCGCGGCTGCAACCGCACGAGTTCCTCAAGGATGACCAAATTGGCCAGCAGTTGGCGCGGCAAAAACATATCCGACCAACGCTGAATACCCATTCGTAGCGGTTCATCCGTCTTGTGCCCGGGCTCGATAGGTTCGTCGCACACAAGCCCGTCGATCTCCCACCCAGGACGGAGGCGGGCAAGTTCCTTTTCCGCCGCTGCTGCTGCCGCTACGTCGGCCTCGGTCGGTGCGCGAAAGCGACGCCCCTTGCTGCCGGCCTCCTCATAACAGACGGCGAGCAGCATATAACCACCTTGTTCAGCCTTAGCCCGCTTTTCGATGTATTCGCCATTGAAGGTCGTGTCGCGGGACCATACGCTCTCCCCGACCCCGTTTTTGTAAGTGGCGCGCTCTCCATAGTGCGCCGCCATGGCCCCCTCGACGATGACCGGCACAATGGTGCCGGCGTCCTGGTCGACGTCGAGGCGGACAGCGACGTGCTTGTCGGCGGTGGCCGGTCGAGCGAGCCACAAGTTGGGGGCTAATGGCGTTGGCCGGCCAGTGGTAGGACACGGAACGGTGAACGCCCAAATGTAACCGGCGATGGCATGATTGGCGGCGCGCGGGAAAAATTCGTCCAGTCGGCTTCGAACTGCGACGGACCAAACCATTCCCCACTGACGGATGTCGCCAGCGAGGTCGGGACCAAAATCGTGAACAACACCGAGGGTGCCCTGCAGGATCGCCGAGGCGACCGGATTTAGCTCGTTGGCGATTGTGTTGCAGCCGAGCCGCATCGCTTCGAACGGGATGCTGCCGCCGCCCGCAAATGGGTCCAGTACTGTCGGCGCCTTATCCGTTGCGCTGTCGGCGCGCAGGGCGTAAAGCCGGCGGATGCGCGCGATCTCGTCCGGCTGGGGTGAACGGGTGAATGCCCGGTCGTAACCGTAACCATTGCCCTTCAGCTTGATGCCGTTCACGTTCGCTGAGGCGATAGCTGCTCGTGCCCGAACTGGATCCTTGCCCTTGGGGATCCCGACTACTTCGAGGAACCATTGGTGGTAAGCGGTCTCATCGGAGAATTCGGCGATGAGACCGTCACGCACCCTGCGGGCGTCCTCATCGGCGGCGGCTTCGCTTTTCGTTGGCCATGCTGGGAGCACGGACCCGAGCACGGCTGCCCGGCTGGCCGACAGAGGCCGGCGGGCCCACCAGACATGAACGACGTTCACCGGCGGAAGGGCCGTGGCGCTGCCGCGTTCGCGAAGGCTTTCAGCGCCGATCTTCTGCGCGGGAAACCATTGGTCGATGAGGCTCGGCACGGTCATCGTTTGCTGCTTTCCGCAAGAAGGAGGCGAAGGGCGCGCAACCCGTTGCGCCGGGTCACTTGGGCGTGCCAGTAGGCCGCTTCCTCGTGACTCATCGCGGCGACACCGGCGGCGACCGTGGTGATGCGGTCTATTCGCTGGAGCGGCTTAACCGCCCGCAGGAGCAACTCGGCATGAACCCCGAGCCGCGACTCGACGGAGAGGGGCTGTCCGCTTGTCCAGTCTTGGCCGCGTAGGCGAGCGTCCCGCAGAATGTTGTGTAGCCCGCCTGCCACGTGCAGCGCGCGATATCCGTTCACCCGAACAGACCTCTCCGCGCCTTCGAGGTCGGTGGCGTGGACGTTAAGCGCGGTAACGCGACCCTCGTCGTCGCGTTCGACCGTACAGCGATAGGTTTCGCTTCGGGTCATGACGAACCCTCAGCAGTGATGCGCACCTCGCACTTGGTAGGGCCGGTGGTTTGTGCGGCATTGACGACCGCAGCGAAGGCCTCGCCTTGCAGTTCGGCGGGATCCGACCACGTGACGTTGATAACGGCCTTGAGGTCGGCCGGTCGGCGCAGTATGGCGCGCAGCGCCTCCCGCAGCGGGGCGTAGTCGGCCGCGGGCCCGCTGAACTGAACGCTGATTTCATGCTCGGGATCGTCGAGCTGTACACGGGCACTGACGGTGTAGGTACTGCTGACGCCGATGTTGGCTGCCTGCGCGACGGTAAGCAAGCGCTGCAGTTCCTTGTCGGCGCCAACGCCGAGATGACTAACGCTGACCTGCAAGCGGCCGGCCCTTGTGCGGCCGGCGTCTACCGCCGATTGACGGGCGCCGACCATTGCGGGTCCTGCCGCACCCGACCCTGTGAAGTCGGTGAGGGTGACGGTGACGGTGCCACCGCTACTGGTACCGGTACCGGTACCGGTACCGCCACCTGAACTGCCGCAACCTCCCGTGTGGACCTTTCCACACAACGGGCATGCCTCTGGCCCCTCGTCCTTGAACGAGCCGGGCGGGTGTAGCAGGGTGTCCTCACCCAGGCGCGGCGCCGGGCCCGGCCGGGTCTGAGTGGACCAGCCCGCCGCTCCCCCATCGGGTGCTTGATATTCCCACACCCCGTTTCGGACACCGGCGGCGATCAAATTGACGAGCTGGGCCCGGTCGAGCACGAGCCGAAGCTCCGGGCGACGAGCGAAGATCCGAACGAGTTCATTGGCGGCCTGGGGCGTGTCAAATTGCGCACCAAGCTTGCTGCGAACATAGGCCGGGTCCAGTGGCTTACTTCCGGCGGCTAAGGTCTTGTCCATCGCGGCAAGCAGGTCGAGGATCGCGTCTGTCTGGCTGCTGCGGACGCTGCCGGAGGTGACGGTGTCAAGGACGACCGTCTCCAGCCCCCCCTTGCTCGGCACATACAGCACGTTCACGTGGTTGCAGACCGCGACACGGGCTAGTAGACCAGCCTCGGAGGCCTGCCGAGCAACGTCAGCGCGTTTGTCCTCCCCGAGGTTCTGCAGCAACTCGGGGGTGGATCGAAGCTGTTCGAGGGCCAGCAGTCGTCGCACGGCCTTCAGCATCGGCTCGTGCCCGTCCCGGTTCGGCACCAGGAAAATTAGCCGATTCCGGTATTCGCGGACGCCTCCGCTCGGGGCCTTTTCATAGGTGTCCAGCACCTTCTGCGGCACCGGGTCCACCGCTGGGTCGACGCCTTTGACCTCACCAAAATCGTCCCAGTGGTAGGCGACGAGGTAGGCATCCTCGCTGTTGTCCGGCACTTTTGCGTCTTCCCACGCCCGGCGAACCTTGAGCGCGGAATCCTTGTACTGCTCAGACAGAATCTTGGTGGCGCGCTCGCGGACTCTACTGCCGAGAATCTTCTCCTCGGCTTCCTGCACGAGTCGGACCAGACTGGCCTCTGTGGAAAATCGGTAGCCCCGAACATCGGCGTGGAGGTACCAGCAGGTGTTTTCGAGGTTGTCGAGGGCCTTGACGAGCAGGTTGGGGTCGTCGCTCGGCGTAAGTACAGACGCGTACAGGTCGCTGGCTGCGACCCCAGGCACGTTGCGAGTGAGGCTGAACAGGTACGCAGCGGTGGCGAGCCTTCGCCCGTAAGGAGCGCCCATTCGAGCGTCGACCTCGTCGGCGTGACTCGGCGCTCCGCCGGGTTGCTGGGCGATGTCAGTGCGGATCACCGGTTCATACAACGGTCGATCGATACGACTGGACAATTCCTCGGCAAGAATTTGATCCGACAGGTCCAAGTGGTGCAAGTGGATCAGGTCCAGCTCCCTGCCTGCGGTCCAGATACCGCGCACAGCCCGGGCTAGCAGCCGCAGCGCCCCACGGGTTCGCTGGAAGTTGGGTATGGTCGATAGCCGCTTATCCAAGACCCGAATCAAATCGGGGTGGAACGGGTAGCTGTCCTCGACGCTGCGGGCATAAGCGCCGGTGACTACCTCTAGTGGCAGGTCAAGACCTGCGGTGTGAGCGTCTGCGGCAGCTTGCGCGTACCGTGTGGCAACCGTCTTTCTTTCTGCCACTCCAATCAGGTCCGTTTCAAACAACCGACGCGAAAGGATCTTGGGCAGATCGGCCTCCCCGCTGGCCGGAAGCACTAGCTCCTTGCGGGCAAGCAGGCTCGCCGACTGCTTCAGAGTCTCAGCCAGAACTCCGGTGTCTGCAGCGAAAGCGTCGGTCTCGCCAGCGGTAGTGATTACGACGACAACCTGCTTGCTGCTGTCGGCGGCTTCCAGCAGAGCCATCATGAATGAAAGCACCTGCTTGGCGAGCGTTGACTCACCGACAGTGCGCGCGCCCGCGGCAGCCAGATAGCGGGCGATTTCATCGATGAGAATGAGAACGGGCTTGCCTGCAAATATCTGCTTGAGTTGGTCACTGCCCGGTGCGCTGAGCCCCTCATCGTCCTTGCGGACGATGTTGTATGCGGCTGCACCGCCGATCTGCAGGGCGAGATACCCCCAAGGGGTGGCGGCGCTGATCCCATCAACAGTCGGGAAGGTGGTCGCGCCTGCGCTGGTTCCGACGAACACGGCAACGGTCGGCGCTGGCGTGCCGCTAGGAGCCGCGAGGACTGCGGGATCCATGAACGAGCGCGCCAGGTCGCTGCCGAGGCTGCCCTTGGCCGCGTGATACAAGGCGATGAGGTTGTGGGTCTTGCCGCCGCCGAAGCTGGTTTCCAGCCGGAGCACGCTGGCCGCGTCCGGACGGGTTCCGAGAAGTCGACCGAGGGCCTCGTTCAGTAGGGTGCGAAGCCCATGGCTGGGATACGTCTGGGCGAAAAAGACGTCCGGGTTGCCGTAGGCCTCCGCTGCGCTTTCGGTAATCACATCTTCAAGCCCGGCTGCGAAACCTGACTCGCTGAGCTCACCGGCGAGCACGTCCTGTCGGGGCTTGATCGCTGTCAGTAATGTCATCTCGGCGATCTCCTGGTTGTGTGCCGGGGTGGGCGCAGCTCCAATGGATCGCTCCCCTGACGGCGATCTGCGACGCCAGCATCGTATGCCATTCGGCGGAGGACACCCAGGCTGACCACGGGCGCATTGGGTGACAGAAGGGCTTTGGCGCAAAGGCGGACGGCAGGGGTTCCCTGTCGTCACCGTCACTGTCAGCGCCGCTGTCGTCCGGACGACGTAGAGGCAGCCGCGAGGCACCCCGAGCCCCGGCGGGGCGCTCAGCAACCGCGTCGCCGGCAATCCCTATCAGGACTACCGCCCCCACGACCGGGTCGAGGCAAGAGGTAGCGAGGAGGCAGCAAGCCACTCGATCCAGGCCGGTACGACCCAGTACAAGGAGGCGTGGTGCCAGATGGCCACCAGCAATCCATGGCACCGACCGGCATGGGCCGACAACCTAAATCCGGCCCCCTCGGCGGGGGTCAGTCCGGACGGAGGTGCCGGCGGGAACGCTGTCGACAGCAACCGCGCTGGACGGCTTAGTGTGCCAGCGAGCGCAGAGACGGACGCTGCTCCGAGCTGACGACAGAGCTTGTGAGCGAGTTGTCAGACCCGGGTGGGTAGGCAGGCACAGCTCGACCGGCGGGCAATGAACGGTCGGTCGTTGACCGGGTCATTGTGCGGACTGGCGACTGTGTCAGGGGCCGAAGAGCGTGGGATCGCCTGGCGCATACGGCTCGTCCACCCAGACACCGTCGATGCTTCGACCATGTGGGAAGTCAGTGTCGCCCGTCATCAGCACATCTACGCTAGCGACAACGGCGCTGGCCAGATGGACCGCGTCATAGTTGCTCAACCGGTAGGTATATGCATAGCGGCGGGCGCGTACCGCGACTTCGCGGAAGAACTCGACACGCTCGATGGCGGGGCTGTCCAGCAGGGCCAGACATCGGTCGTCAAGGTCAGATGGATAGGGGTCGGTCTTGCCCCACCCCCGCACCTCTACGTACGACAGGGTGGAGATGACGATTCGGATCTTCCCAGCTTGCGCTAAACGAAGGAGCTCCGCAATCGGCTCGGCGCCAGACTTGTTTAGCAATGCCCGGATCAAGGTGTTCGAGTCCAGGTAAATCGATGAGGGGTAGTCAGGACGCGCCACGAATCTCCCTCAAGTAGTCCGCCGGATCGAGGCCTTCGGTCACGTCAGGATCAAGCCCGACCAGGTCAGTCAGAGGCGGAGTCTCGTGCCCGGCGGGCAGGGGCTGGATAGACCGCAACTTGATGCTCATCACGTTGCCGTCAATATCTCGGGTGATGCGGCCGACGATCTCGACTCGCTGCCCCAGAGCAGCGCTGACCTGCTCGGTGTCCTGGGCGGAGAAGTTGACAGCGACCCGCAGCCCGGTCCGTTCCAGCCAGAGTCCGGCCTCCCGCCGCTGATGTACGGAGATCGCGTCTAGGCGGCCGATCAACGATCCAATCGACTCACGGCGTACACGCAGCGCTGCCTGCAGATGCTCGGCGGCGTGGCGGGTAACTGTGACCTCGCTGGCGATGCGGCCCTGTTCAAGCAGCTCCAGCTTCATGCCGTCTGCGCTGAGCAGACCAAGCAGCTGCGCGAGCTCCGCTCCAGCGCTGGCCGCTCGAAGGTCCCAACCAGGGGGGAGGCCGTCCTGTTCTTCTGCGACGGCGAAACCCTGAACGGCCATGTCGGCGACCTGGTCGAGGATGATTGTCGTCGCTCCCCGTTTGGGGCGGTTTGGAGCAAGCGTCGTGACCAAGCTGCCGAGCGCCACGTCGGTCAGGCTCCACGCCGTCCGTTCGTCGGCGCGGGAGGCCCGCCTGTTGAGCGCCGAGTCTTCCAGGCAGCCGAGCACGCTGAGAAATTTGGTGAGGACGGTGAACGCGCGACGGGCGTCGGCCGACCCTTCCGGGCCTGGCAGCGTCACTCGCAGCTCGCTGGTCATGCGCTCAGAGTGCCACAGGCGGGCTTAGGGTGGGCGGCCATGACGACGAAGGTACTACTGGCAATCAATGTCTAGATGTCCACCAAGCCGCTAAGTGCCAGCACAGTTAGCCGTGCGCCGCCTAAACGGACGATCAAGATTGCCGGGCACCCGGACGTGCAGTCGTTCCCGGACGTGTCTGGACGCGATGTACAGAGTTCGTAAGCGAGATGTCTCGCTCCGACCTAATGCCCCCAGGCTGCTGCCGATTTCTTCTGTTTTGGATCAAGGCGCCGCGCTCCGCGCGACGCGGGCGGAGAGCCGGCCGGCGGCAAGCCGCCCCGGCCGCCTCCGGCGCCGGGGCGGAGAGCCACCGACTACCGCCGGACCGCCGCCCCGAACTCCACTGATCCAGACACACGACGACCACGGCCAGGCGGCACGGAAGCCAACAGGTCGACCTGATCGAGGGTCAGGGCTTCCGACTGCCGCGCCAGTCCAACCCCAGGACTGGCTTGCCCCCGGGCTACCTCCGAGGCCAGGTAAGCCCCGCGGCAGCCTCAGCCGGTGCTCCAGGTCCGATCGAGGTGGGCCGGCACTCCCGGGGCACGGGCGTTCACAGCCCCCAGAGGAGCCCTCAGCGGGCAAGATCGACCTGCCCACCATCTGCCCACAACCAGTCGTCAACGCCTGGACTCAGCCAGACTCGGCCAGACAAACGACAACGGCCCCCGATCAGCATCTCTGCTGGTCAGGGGCCGTGTCTGCACCTGGTGGCGGGTAGAGGATTCGAACCTCTGAAGCTTTCGCGACGGATTTACAGTCCGCTCCCATTGGCCGCTCGGGCAACCCGCCAGGGCACCCCACCGCGTCGCAACGCGGCGGCGGAAGCAAGAATAGCGGCTCCCCCCGGTACCGACGCAACCGGGTACGGTCAGGGGGTCGTGCCGCTGGTCGGCGGCCGACGGCAAGCCCAGACCGCCGGACAGCAGGAGCAGAAACATGGCAGCGAACCCGTCGTTCGACATCGTGAGCAAGGTTGACCGTCAGGAGGTCGACAACGCCCTTCGGCAGGCGGAGAAGGAGCTTGCTACACGGTTCGACTTCCGCGGCACCGGCGCTGAGATCTCCTGGTCTGGCGAGGAGGCGATCGGCCTTCAGGCGGAGACCGAGGAGCGTGTCCGCGCCGCGTTGGACGTGTTCAAGGAGAAACTCGTCAAGCGGAACATCTCGCTGAAGTCGCTGGACGCTGGGGAGCCGCGCCCGTCGGGCAAGATCTTCAAGATCGACTGCAAGGTGATCCAGGGCATCGAGACGGACAAGGCCAAGGCCATCAGCAAGAAGATCCGCGAGGAGGGCCCCAAGGGCGTGCAGGCGCAGATCCAGGGCGACCAGTTGCGGGTCACCGGCAAGAAGCGGGACGACCTCCAGGCGGTGATCTCGCTGCTCAAGGGTGAGGACTTCGGCGTCGCCCTCCAGTTCAACAACTACAGGTAAGGCGACCGCCGCCCAAGCCGCCGCCGACCAGCCGGGCTACCCGACATCGCAGTCAGGCACGCGCGGGGCCCGGCTGAGTCAAGGCGAACCTGGAACCGCTCTCTGGCCACCAACCGAGATGCATTCGACGCGTACTCACAGGGCTTCGCCGGTTGCCGTCGTTGCTGCCTGCTGGTCGACAGCGTTTGCTGGTGTCCTGCCCCCCATCTGCGCCCCGAGCGCCTGCCGGGCGGCTTCGCCCATGGGGTCGTCGCGGGTCGGCATCCCTCGGATGGTCGGCAGCACCTCTTCCCGAAAGACGCCGTGCAGCCGGTGCAGTTCCCGCGCCGGATGCTCGGAGTCGTCGACTCGCACGTCCCAGAGCGGGTACGGCTGATCGCCGATCACCACGACTGTCGCCGACCGTGCGCCGTGCCGGTCACCGCCGGCCTCCTCGCCGGCCCCGATGGCCAGAACGAGCCGCTCCGCCAGGTCGAGTTCCGCACTCTCCTCGAACACGCGGACGATCTCCGCGAGGGTCTGCGGGCCTGCCAGGCGGTTGCCCTGCACCGTGTAACCCGGCCCGGTGCGGTGCCCCGCCCAGTCCTTTGTGCGGGAGCCGGTGAAGGCGTGCGAGCGGCCGTGGCGGTCGACCATGCCGACCTGCCGCACTTCCCGACCCGGGTCTTGGGCCAGCAGCTCGGTCAGGACGTCCTGCGGCGAGCGGCCCTCCGCGAGCAGCGGTAGACCGTGATAGGCCAGGAACGGATTGGGGGTGGCCTGGGTCGCCACCGCACCGCCGCCCGACTGGACGTGCGCGACGAGCTTGCCGACTGCGGGCCTGGCTGTCAGGGCTCCCACCCCCAGCTGGCCGGTACGCCGACACCGTGCGGCGATCGAGAAGGTCACGTCCGGGAGGTACCCGGACCTGGTCCCGGCATGCCCGACGGCCGCCTGGTTGCTGTCGCCGGCACCTCCGCACGACGCGTGATCCGCTCGCCAGCGGAAGAGGTCCCTGTCCTACTGCCTGATCCGCTCCGGATGCACACCGTCGGCCATGTCGTGCCCCGGGACGTGGATGCAGAGCGCCTCCGGCTCTGCCTCGCACACCGGGCAGGGCCGCCGATCCTCGATCGGGCCTGGACCGTGCCCCAGTTCCTGAGCCATGCGGCTGATTTCCATCCCTGCCTGGTGCAGATTGTCGTCCTGATACCGGGTGGCGGCCCGATGGACGTCGCGCAACGCCTTCTTCGCACGCTCTTCCCTGGGCTCGGACTCGGGCATGGCAGCGCCTTCCGGGGGTGCACGACCTGAAACCGACTCGGTGCCACGCAACCAAGGCTCCAGCGGCAACTGTGTGCACGGATGTACACCAGCGCACCACGGTGGCAGGCGGGCGCCGACGCTGCCCGACGACGGCGGGCTCAGTAGACGACGCTGTACCAGTGCTCGGTCTCGCCGGGCAGTGGCACCAACCGCACCTTGGCGCCGCCCGGGTGGTCGAACATGCGCACTCCGTCGCCGAGCAGCACCGGGGCGAAGAACATGAGGATCTCGTCGAGCAGCCCTGCCTCGATGCACTGCTTGGCCACATTCGCGCCGAGGATGTTGACGTACCTGTCCCCGGCGGCCTCCTTGGCCTGGGCGACGGCGGTGTGCAGGTCACCGACGAACGTCACGTCGGCGGGCGGCTCGGCCGGTGGTCGGTGGGTGAGGACGAAAATTGGCCCGTCGTACTGGCCGCCGAATGCGCCTTCGCTGTCGGTGCCGCGGTTCGGGTCGTCACCACCGAAGGTGCCGTTGCCGGCCAGGATCGCGCCGACACTGTGCAGCAGCCGCTCCGCCGTCGGATTTTCGCCGCCGAGGTGGTCGGTCAGCCAGGTCATGTCGCCGCCGGGGCCGGCGATGTAGCCGTCGAGGGATGCCGTCGCCGAATATAGAACCTTGGCCATGAGCCCAGGGTAGGCGGCGGAACTCGGATTCCTTGTTGTCGGGGGATCCGCCGCGCAGGGACAGCCCGACTTCAAGGAACCCGAGTGGATCAAGCCCGGGGAGCCGCCGGAAGAAGGACAGCGGGTCAGACGGTGACGGGCCGTTCGCTACGTACCGCTGTGGTTTCCGCCCGGGCGATGGGCCCGGCGGGTAGTGCGGCGACCGCGGCCCCGATGGCGACTGCCGCCCCGGCGAACAGGAACGCCCACCGGACGCCGCCGGCGTGGTCCACGATCACGCCGGCCACCGAGCCACCGGCGGCGCTCGACGCGACCGCGACGGTGACCACCCAGGTGTACGCCTCGTTCAACATGCCGGTCGGGGCGATCCGGCCGACCAGGGTGTTCTCCAGGGTCAGCGCGGGCGCGATGGTGGCGCCGCCGGCGACCAGCGCGACACCCAACGCCAGTGGGGTGGGCATCACCGCGAAGACGGCGAAGGTGGCGGCCAGCGCGGCGAGCAGGAAAGCGAACTGTCGGGTCATGTTCGGTGCTGGCTTGCGGACGCCGAACCAGAGCCCACCCATGGCGCTGCCGACCCCCCAGACGGCGAGCAGCACCCCGGCGAGGCTCTCCGGGTCGCCGGTGGCGTGGTCGCTCGCGAAGGCCGGCACGATCACCCCGGCGGCCCCGAACGCGATGCCCAGGCCGGCCACGCAGATCAGCAGGGCCGGGAAGCCGGGGACCCGCAGCGGGCCGAGCCCGCGGGCGTGGTGCTCCTGCGGGTGCGGACGCCAGCCGCGCATGACCCGCCCGAGGGCCACGGCGGTCGTGCCGACCAGGGTGACCACGGCGGCGCCGATCAGCGCGGCCGCGGCGTCGGCGACGAGGACGAAGCCGGCGACGAGCAGCGGGCCGAGCACGAAGACGATTTCGAACAGCGTGGTCTCGGCGGCCAGCGCTGTGTTGCGGAGGGGGTATCGGCCGGAGTTGGGGCTGGTCAGGTCGTTCCAGGCGCCTCGGATGGCGGCGGTGAGCGGCGGGTAGGTGGCGCCGGCCACGCCTGCGGCGAGGTAGATGACGGGGAGGGCGTCGTCGCCGGAGCGGCTGGCCAGCAGCAACCCGATGAGTGCCAGCGGGTGGGCCACGGCGGTGAGCAGCAGGACGGGGCTGGGCCCGACCCGGTCGGCGATTCGTCCGGCCACCGGGCTGAGCGCGGCGCCGGCGAGGGCGTAGATGCCGCCGGCGATGGCGGCCAGCGAGTAGCGCCCGGTCACCTGCTCGACCACCAGGAGCAGCGCCAGCGGGGTCATGCCGATGCCGAGCCGCCCGATGATGCCGGTTATCAGCAGCATGGGCGCGCCGGGGATCCGCCAGACACCCAGGTACTGACGCAGCGCGGTCACCGTGAACCTCCCGAAGATGTAATGAGCGTGAGCCGTTATGACCCTAACGCGACCGCCGGGCGGGTAGACAACGGAAATACAGCACTCCGCCCGTACCCGGCGCGGCCGGCTACGGGCGGAGGCGGTGGATCAGTGGATCAGTGGATCAGTGGATCAGCGCTGGAACTGCACCGGCCCCGAGTTGCGGGCCATCTGCTCCAGCCGGGCGACGCGGTCCTCCATCTTCGGGTGAGTGGAGAAGAGCGCGGCCATGCCGCCGCCCCGGAACGGGTTGGCGATCATGAGGTGGGCGGTGCTGGTGAGCTGGCCCTGGGCCGGCAACGGCCGACGTCGAGCCACTGCATCGATCTTGCGCAGCGCGCTGGCCAGCGCCAGCGGATCGCGGCTCAGCTCGGCGCCCGAGGCGTCCGCCTGGAACTCGCGGCTCCGGCTGATCGCCAACTGGATCACCGTGGCCGCGATCGGGCCCAGGATCAGGGTGAGCAGCAGCACCGCCGGGTTGGGTCGGTCCTCGTCGTCCCCGCCACCCAGCGGAATGAAGAACGCGAGGTTCGCCAGCAGTGTGATGATGCTGGCCAGGCCGGCCGCCACGCTGGAGATCAGAATGTCCCGGTTGTAGACGTGGGACAACTCGTGCCCGATCACGCCGCGCAGCTCGCGGTAGTCGAGGATCTCGGTGATGCCCTGGGTCACGCACACGGCCGCGTGTTGCGGGTTGCGACCGGTGGCGAACGCATTGGGCTGCGAGGTCGGGCTGACATAGAGCCGCGGCATCGGCTGCCGGGCGTCGGTGGCCAACTCCCGCACCATCCGGTACAGCTCGGGGAACTGTGCCTCGGTGACCGGTTGCGCCCCCATCGAGCGCAGTGCGAGTTTGTCGGAGTAGAAGTAGGTGACGCCGTTCATGACCAGAGACACGAGGACGGCGATGACCAGGCCGCCGCTGCCGCCGAACCAGTAGCCCACCGCCAGGATCAGGGCGCTGAGCAGGCCAAGCAGCGCTGCGGTCTTCAGACGGTTGTGGTGCACGATGTCTCCTTCGGTGCACGGATCGCCGGGATCCGCTGACCGGTGTAACAACCCGGTACCCGTCAACCATCCGTCTCAACGCTGAGAGTTGACTGAGACCGGCGTGGGGTCGGTCAGCGGCCGGCCACGTCGAGCACCAGCTGCGGGGCGAACCCGAGCACCACGGCGGCCACCGTCGCCACCGCCAGCACCACCGCCACCACACCCACCACGGGTACGCCCGCAGCGCCGCCGCCATCCAGAACGGCGAGGGGCGGCGGCGACGCCCAGAGCGCGGCGGTCACCCGCAGGTAGTAGGCGAGGCCGATCACGGCGTTCAGCGCCACCACAAGCGCCAGCCAGGCCGCACCACCGTCCAGCAGGGCCCGGACCACCGTCACCTTCGCGAACAGGCCCGCCAACCCCGGCGGCAGGCCAGCCAGACCCACCAGCGCGAGACCGAACGCCGCAGCCCGCCACGGATGCCGCCGGGCTGCCCCGCGCAGGTCGTCAAGCGTGCCGCCGTCGGCACCGGCCGGCCGCAGGGCCGTCACCCCGGCGAACGCGGCCAGCTCCAACACCACGAAGAAGACGGCGTACGCCACGGCGGCCGCGTACGCGGCGGACCGTGCCTCGTCCGTGCGCCCGGCGGCCAGCGCCAACGCTCCCAGCGGGGCGAGGATGTACCCGGCCTGCGCGACGGACGACCAGGCGAGCAGCCGGACGGTCCGCCGCTGACGCAGGGCGACCAGGTTGCCGACGGTCATGGTGAGCACGGCGAGCACGGCGAGCACCGGACCTGTCTGGTCCGCCGGCAGCGCCCGCTGCACCACGGCGAGCAGGGCGACCAGGCCGCCCAGCTTCGACGCGGTGGACAGGTACGCGGCCACCGGCAGTGGCGCGCCGTCGTAGGTGGCCGGCGCCCAGGCGTGGAACGGCACCGCCGCCACCTTGAACGCCAACCCGACCAGCAGCACCGCCACCGCGGCGGTGGTCAACGGCAGGTCCCGCAGCTCCGGTTGCTCGGCGAGCAACGCGCCGAGCCGGTCCAGGTGCAGCCCACCGGTCACCGCGTACAACAGCGCCGCGCCGAGCAGGGTCAGCGTGGTCGCCACCACGCTGACCACGAAGAAGGTCAACGCCGCCTCGGCACTCGCCAGGCTCCCCCGGCGCAGGCCGACCAGCACGTACAGCGGCAGGGTCAGCGTCTCCAGGGCGACGATCAACGTGATCAGGTCGCCGGCGGCGCCGAGCACCACACCGCCGGTCATCGAGCAGGCCAGCAGGAAGGCGTACTCCCCGACCGGTGACCGTCCGGCCCGCAGCGCCGGCAGCGACAGCCCGAGCACGCCCACTGTGAGCAGCGCGACCACCACCCCGACCAGGGCCGCGCGGCCACCGAAGATCCAGGAGCAGCCGGCGCCCACGCAGAACGTCCGCCGCTCGGCGCCCGCCCCGACCAGCGCGGAGCCGACGGCGGTGCCGAGCGCGCCCAGCGCGGCCACCGCGATGGTGGCCCGTGGCCGGGCCACGATCAGATCGGTGAGGAGTACGAGCACGGCCGTGCCGGCGGCCAGGTAGGCCGGCAGCAGCGCGACGCTGTCCACGCTCTGCACGACGTTCATGGTTTGACCACCCCGATCAGGGCGTCGACGGGGGCCTCGGCGACGCCGAGGACCAGCGTCGGCGCCAGCCCGATGGCCAACGCGAGCAACACGAGCGGCACCCAGGCGGTCAGCTCCGCACCGGCCAGCCCGGGGCCGAGCTGCCCGACGGCGGGGCTCGGCCGGTTGTGGGTGACCTGGCGCAACAACCGCAGGAAGTACGCGGCGGTGAGCGCGCCACCGACCGCCGCCAGCACCCCGAGGGTGGTCCAGAGCGGGCCGCCCACCTGCAGTGCGGCGATCACCGCGAACGCCTCGCCCCAGAAGCCGGCCAACCCGGGCAGGCCCAGCGACGCGATCGCCGCGAACGCCAACAGGCCGGCCAACCGGGGCGCGGTCTCCCGCAACCCGGACAGCTCGGCGAGGGTGCCCGTGCCGGTACGGTCCTTCACCGCTCCGGCCAGGAAGAACAGCAGGCCGGTGATCACGCCGTGCGCGACGTTGCCGATCAACGCCGCCTGGATGCCGGTGGCGGTCAGCGTGGCGACGCCGAGCAGCACGAAGCCCATGTGCCCCACGCTGGAGTACGCGATCAGCCGCTTCACCTCCGACTGGGCCAGGCAGACCAGCGAACCGATCAGGATGGCGGCGACGGCCAGCACGCCGAGCACCGGCGCCGCCCAGCGGGCACCCTCCGGCGCAACCCCCACCGCGACCCGGATCAGGCCGTACGTGCCCATCTTGAGCAGCACACCGGCCAACACGACACTGCCCACCGTGGGCGCCTGGGTGTGCGCGTCGGGCAGCCAGGAGTGCAACGGCCACAGCGGGCTCTTCACCGCGAACGCCAACGCGAGCAGTGTGAACGCGGCCAACTGGGTGCCCCGGGACATCCCCGCGCCACCGGTGAGCGTCACCAGGTCGGCGGTGCCGGCGGCGGCGACCACCACGTACACGCCGACCAGCAGCAGCACCGAGCCGAAGAGCGTGTAGAGCGCGAACTTCCGGGCCGCCCGACGCCGGTCCGCGCCGCCCCAGCCGGCGATGATCGCGTACATCGGCAGCAGGACGACCTCGAAGAAGAGGAAGAACAGCACCAGGTCCAGGGCCAGGAAGGTGCCCAGGATGCCGACCTCGACCACCAACAGCAACGCGACAAGCGCCCGGCCGCTGCCGCCGCCCGGCACCCGCCACATCGTGTACGCGCAGCAGAGCAGCGTGAGCAGCGCGGTCAACACCACCAGCGGCCAGGAGATGCCGTCCACACCGAGGTGGAAGCGCAGCTCCAGACCGGGCACCCAGGGCAGATCCAGCTGGTGCCACGGGCGCACCGCCGGGGCGCCGGCCGACCAGGCGACCCAGCCTCGACCGCCGAACACCAGCGGCACCGCGGCCAGCAGGGTCAACGCCGCCGCGATCGTGCCAACCAACCGGGCCGCCCGGTCCCGTGGTGTCGCCGCCACCGCTACCGCACCCAACGCCGGCACCGCCAGCACCGCGACCAGCAACCCCTGCCCGAACGTCATCGGTCCGCCTTCGTTCGCGACTGCGGGGCTCGCAAACCCGGCTCACTCCTCGCGCTCACTGGACCACTCCAAACACGGCGGCGGCCAGGCCGACCAGCAGCGCGCCGGCCAGTACGCCGGCGGCGGCGCGGGGCAGCGCCGCACGGTGCAGCGCGGCCAGCCCCCCGCCCAGACCGGACGCGGCTCGCCCGCTGCCCTCGACCGCGCCGTCCACCACCACCTCGTCACCGAGGCGCGTGGCGCGGGCCAGCGCACGGACGGGGCGTACCACAACGGTGTGCTGGACGTCGTCGAGCCGGAACGCGCGGGCGAAGACCGGCCGCAGCGGACCCAGCGCGACGGCCGGGTCGGCGGCCGTGTCGCGCCGCCAGCCCAGCGTGACCAGCGCGGCGCCGAGCAGCAGGAACGCCAGCGGCAGCAGCGTGCCCGGCCCCAGGTGGACCAGGCCGTCCTCGGAGCCCGCCACCGGGACGGTGGGGAACCGCAGGCGGTCGGCGAACGCCCCGACGAACCCGGCCAGACCGAGCAGCGCGGCCGGCACGGCCAGCAGCAACACCGGCCAGCGCAGCACCGCCGGCGGGTCGTGTGGCCGGACCAGCGGCAGGCGCGGAGTGCCGAAGAAGGCGCGCAGCAGCAGCCGACCCGCGTACCAGGCGGTGACCGCCACACCGATCAGCCCGGCGATCCAGACGATCCAGCCCACCCAGGACGGGGCCGGGCCGGTGCCCTCCAACGCGGCCGACTCGGCGACCGTCAGCACGCCGTCCTTGCTCCAGAAACCGGCCAACGGCGGCACCCCGGCCAGCGCGCCCAGCCCCACCACCGTGCACCAGAACGTCACAGGCATGCTGCGCCGCAGCCCGCCCATTTCCGACATCAGTGTGCTGCCCACGGCGTGGATCACCGCGCCGGCGGCGAGGAACAGCAGCGCCTTGAAGGCGGCGTGGGTGAGCAGGTGGAACAGCGCCGCCGACGGTGAGCCGACCGCCAGCGCGCCGGTCATATAGCCCAACTGGGACACCGTCGACCAGGCCAGCACGCGCTTGATGTCGTCCTGGGCGGTGGCGGCGAGCGCGCCGAGCAGCAACGTGATCGCGCCGAGCACCCCCAGCACGGTCAACGTCACCGGCGCGGCGGTGAACAGCGGGTAGAGCCGGGCCACCGCGTACACCCCGGCGGCGACCATCGTCGCGGCGTGGATCAGCGCGGAGATCGGGGTCGGGCCGGCCATCGCGTCCGGCAGCCAGGTGTGCAGCGGGAACTGCGCGCTCTTGCCTGCCACGCCGGCGAGCAGCAGCAGGCCGGCGGCGGTCAACGTGGCGTGGGAGTGGTCGTGGGCGAGCACGTCGGCGA
Organism: Micromonospora sp. NPDC005171; assembly: GCF_040608575.1. Classification (NCBI taxonomy): domain Bacteria; kingdom Bacillati; phylum Actinomycetota; class Actinomycetes; order Micromonosporales; family Micromonosporaceae; genus Micromonospora; species Micromonospora sp. NPDC005171. The sequence goes on from NZ_JBEXIM010000017.1 coordinate 54,446, forward strand.
TCCGGAAGCTGCCCGTCGACACGCCCAGCAGCGCGATGCCGAGCAGGAACCCGACGTCACCGACCCGGGTCACCAGGAACGCCTTCATGGCTGCGGCGGGGGCGCCGGCAAGTCGGCGGTCGTGGGCGATCAGGAGGTACGAGCAGAGGCCCATCACCTCCCAGCCGACCAACAGCATGATCAGGTCACCGGCGACCACCACCAGCAGCATCGCCCCGGTGAAGAGGCTGATCTGGGCGGCGTACGGGGGGTAGCGGTGGTCCACGTCGACGTCGTCGTGGGGACCGCGCCGCAGGTAGCCGATCGAGTAGACCTGCACGGCCAGGGCGACAGCGGTGACCGCCACCGCCACCAGCGCGGCGGCGCCGTCCAGCCGTACGCCGAGGGTCACCACCAACCCGCCGAAGTCGACCCAGGTGCTCGACGTCTCCGTCGGCCCGTCGACAGTGAGCAGCAGCGCGACGGCCAGCGCCAACGCACCGGCCGCGCCGGTGACGCCGAGCGTCACGGCGGCCGTCCGGGCCCGGTCGCCGCCGGTCGCGCCGTCGCGCCGAGGGGCCGGTGGCAGCAGCAGGCCGAGCAGCCCGGCGACCAGGGGTACGGCGGGCAGCAGCGCCCCGAACAGCCCGGTCACCGGCCCGCCTCCGAGTCCAGGGTGGCCGGCTCGCGCCCGCCGACGGGATCCGGCGACTCGGTCAGCGGCACGTCGTCCACGGCGACCGTCGCCCGCAGGCGGTAGAGCTGAAGGACGATCGCCAGCCCCACCCCGATCTCGGCGGCGGCGAGGACGATGACGAACAGGGCGAAGACCTGCCCCGAGTGCGGAAGCACCGCGCGGGCGGTGGTGTCCGCGGTGACCAGGATCAGGTTGACCGCGTTGAGCATCAACTCGACCGACATCAGCACCAGCACCGCGTTGCGGCGGCGCAGTACGCCGAACACGCCGAGGCCGAACAGCAGCGCGGCGGTGACGTACGGGATGACCGGCCTCACCGGCGCCCCCCGGGCTCGCTGTCTACCAGGTCAGCTGCCCGGCCGTCGCCGTGCGGGGCGGCTCGGCCGATGTCCGGCCGGGACAGCACGATCGCGCCCACCAGGGCGGAGAGCAGCAGCACCGAGAGCACCTCGAACGGCAGCACCCAGGATTGGAAGATCTGCTCACCCAACCGCTCGGCGGTGCCGGCGCGGGGCAGCGTGACGGTGCTCCAGCGGTACGCGTCGACCAGCAGGGCGGTCAACCCCAGCCCGGCACCGCCACCGATCAGTGCGGCCGGCCAGCCGGGCCGGTCCAGGTCGTCGGAGGCGCCGATCGGAGCCCGGGTCAGCATCACCGCGAACAGCAGCAGGACCACCACCGCGCCCACGTAGATCAGCACCTGCACCCAGGCCACCAGCTCGGCGCTGAGCACCAGGAAGTCACCAGCCAACGCGCCCAGGCACACCACCAGGTACAGCCCGGCCCGGACCAGGTGTTTCGTGGTCACCACCAACACGCCGGCACCGACCGCCACCGCGCCGAGGGCGAGCAGCAGCACATCCGCCCCGGTCACCGGGCCGCCCTTCCCGCTCGGGCGGTCACGACGCCGGGTCCTGGTCGGCGTCGGGGCGTACCGCAGGCGGAGCGGGACGCGCGGCGGCAGCCTTACGCGCGGCGGACGTCTCCTCCTTGGCCGGCTCGCCGTTCGGGTCGTGCGCGGGCGGCGGCGGAACGGTGGCCATCCACTGACCGAGGTGGTCCTTGTCGTGCAGCAGGTCCTTGATGTCGTACTCGGCGTACTCGAACTCCGGTGACCAGTAGAGCGCATCGAACGGGCAGACCTCGATGCAGATGCCGCAGTACATGCAGAGCGAGAAGTCGATGTCGAACTTGTCGAGCACGTTGCGCTGACGGGGGCGGGCGGCGCCGGGCACCGCCACCTCCTCCTTGTGCGAGTCGATGTAGATGCACCAGTCCGGACACTCGCGGGCGCAGAGCATGCAGACAGTGCAGTTCTCCTCGGACAGGGCGATGACGCCGCGCGAGCGGGGCGGCAGGTCAGGGGCCACGTCCGGGTACTGCTGGGTGGTCGACCGGCTGGTCATCGTCTTGAGGGTGACCGCCAGCCCCTTCACCAGGCCCGCGCCGGGAAGGCCGCGTTCGCCGGTGGCACCGCGCTCGCTGGGGTCGCTCATGTCGACCATCCTGCCCTGTGGCCCCGGCGCGCGCGACCACCACCCACAGGTCGACGACCCGAGGGCTTACCCGAGGAGCACGATCACCTGCGGATCGACCGGATCACGCCCCGGGTCCGCCGACGACGGCCGGGGGGAGCATCTCGACGCCGAGTTGTTGCAACAACTGGAACAGCTCGTTGCAGCTCCACACCTCGACGATCCGGCCCGCCGCGTCGAAACGCAGGAACGTCGCCCCCGAGTAGCTGACCACCTGCCCGGTCGGCGGCACCGGCCCGAACTGCCCGACATGGGTGCCGGCGGCCCGCCAGTGCACCGCCACCCGCTCACCGGCCGCGACCACGTCGACGATCTTGTAGCGGAGGTCCGGGAAGGCCGCCCGACGCTCACGGTGCCAGGCCAACGTCGCCTCCGGCCCGGTGCCGCCCAGCCCCGGGCACTCCTCGGCGACCAGCTCGTACGCCGACTCCTCCTGGCGGGCATTCCACACATCGGCGATGAACCGCCGGGCCGCCGCCTCCACATCCGTCATGCCGGCAGAGTATCCGGGACCACTGTGCGCCGTAGATCCGCGAGGATTGGGTAGAGACACTGACCAGACCGGGAGGGCGACGTGGGCGAGGAAAAAGGCGGCAAGTACGTCGAGCCGGGCGGCGAGTTCACCCGCGACCAGCGGTACATCGCCACCCGGATCACCGAGGACGGGCGGGACGGATACCCGGTCGAGCCGGGCCGGTACCGGCTGGCGGTCAGCCGGGCCTGCCCGTGGGCCAACCGACTGATCATCGTGCGGCGGTTGCTCGGTCTCGAGGACGCCATCTCGATGGCGGTGGCCGGCCCGACCCACGACGCCCGGAGCTGGACCTTCGACCTCGACCCGGACGGCCGGGACCCGGTGCTCGGCATCGAGCGCATCCAGGAGGCGTACTTCAAGCGCTTCCCCGGCTACGAGCGCGGCATCACCGTGCCGGCGATCGTGGACGTGCCGACCGGGCAGGTGGTGACCAACGACTACGCGCAGATGAGCCTTGACCTGTCCACGCAGTGGCGGGCATACCACCGCGAGGGCGCCCCGCAGCTCTACCCCGAGCACCTGCGGGAGCAGATCGACGAGGTCAACGCCATGGTGTTCCGGGACGTCAACAACGGCGTCTACCGGTGCGGTTTCGCAGGCAGCAAGGAGGCGTACGACAAGGCGTACCACCAGCTCTTCGACCGGCTCGACTGGCTCACCGAGCGGTTGACCGACCAGCGCTACCTGGTCGGCGACACCATCACCGAGGCCGACGTGCGACTGTTCACCACGCTGGTCCGCTTCGACCCGGTCTACCACGGCCACTTCAAGTGCAACCGGCAGAAGCTGAGCGAGATGCCGGTGCTGTGGGCGTACGCCCGGGACCTGTTCCAGACCCCCGGGTTCGGCGACACCATCGACTTCGACCACATCAAGCGGCATTACTACGAGGTGCACCGGGACATCAACCCGACCGGGATCGTTCCGCTCGGCCCCGACCTGTCCAACTGGCTCACCCCGCACGGTCGGGAAGCGCTCGGTGGCCGCCCCTTCGGCGACGGCACCCCACCCCCGCCGCCCGCCGAGCCGGTAGACCCGGAACACACCCCGCTGCGCTGACCGGAGACTTACCCGCCGCGCGGCGCGGCGCGGCGCGGCGCGCCGTGTGCCGCCCGCTCCGCAAGATCGTGCTCGAACAAGGAAATAGTGGCCTGCGAGCGCGGGGATGCCACTACATCCACGTTCGAGCACGATCTTGGCGCTGGCACCACCGCGGCGGCGCCGCGACGGGCGCGGGGCGCGGCGGGGTTCTACAGGGCGACGCGGACGGCGGCCGTTAGGACCAACTGGGCCAGGGACGCGGGGACCAGCACCAGCCAGCAGAGGCGTTGCAACTGGTCCTCGCGTAGCCGGGGGTAGGACACCCGGAGCCAGATGATCACGAAAGACACCGCGAAGATCTTGAGCAGCGTCCAGAGCCAGCCCAACTGGTCGTCGGCGAACGGGCCCTGCCAGCCGCCCAGGAACAACACAGTGGTCAGCGCGGCGATCACCACGATGCCGACGTACTCGGCGAGGAGGAAGAACGCGAACCGCAGACCTGTGTATTCGGTCATGTAGCCGAAGACCAACTCCGAGTCGGCCACCGGCATGTCGAACGGTGGCCGACGGATCTCGGCCAGCCCGGCGACGAAGAAAATGATCATCGCGGGTGCCTGCCAGAGCAGCCACCACGGCTGCCACGCCTCCACGATGCCGGACAGGCTGAGCGTGCCGGCCGCCATCGCCACCGACGCGGCGGCCAGCACCAGCGGCAGCTCGTAACCGAGCAACTGGGCCGCCCCGCGCAGCCCGCCCAGCAGGCTGTACTTGTTGGCCGACGCCCATGCCGACATCAGCACCGCCACCACCCCGACGCCGACCACGGCCAGCACGAAGAAGAGGCCGATGTCCAACGGTTGCCCGACCAGGTCGTTCGGACCGAGCGGAATGACCAGCAGCACCAGCAGGTAGGGCACCAGGGCCACCGCCGGGGCCAGCCGGAACACCGCCCGGTCCGCCTCGCGCGGCGTGATGTCCTCCTTCTGCACGAACTTGACCCCGTCGGCCACCAGCTGCGCCCAACCGTGGAAGCCACCCGCGTACATCGGGCCGAGCCGGCCCTGCATGTGCGCCATCACCTTGTGTTCGGCCTGGCCGACAAGCAACGGCAGGGTGAGGAACGCGACCACCACGCCGCCGATCCGGAGCACCAGCTCCACCCAGAGCGGCATCAGGCCGTACCCCCGTCGTGGTCGCTCCGGCCAGCGCGGCCCGGCGGCTCCGCGATCGGCTCGCCGCCCGATGCGGCCGAGCCCTCACCAGGGTTGTCCGATGCGGCCGCGCCGGGCGCAGACTCGGCGGCCGGACCCGCACCGGGGGCGGCCTCCTTGGCCTGGCCAGCGCCGGGCACGGCCTCGGCGGCCGGGCCGGCGCCGGGCGCGGGCTGGTCGGCGGGGGTCGGGCCGTCGGCGGTGCCGGCAGGCCGTGGTGTACGCGTCGGACGGGCCCCCGGGGCGGGCCGGGCCGGACGCTCACCGGCCGGTCTGGCCGGGGTGCCGCCGCGCGGGCCCTCCCCCACCCCACCGGCGCCGGCCGGGGTGGGCGTGGGGCCCCACTCGCCCGGAGCGGGAACGCCCGGCGGGCGGATCGGTCGACGCCCGCCGCCGGCCTCGGACTCGCCCGGTTCCTTCGCACCCGGCCAGGGCTTCGCCACACGGGAGGCGAGCACGAACTCCTTACGCAGCGGATGGCCCTCGAACTCCGGGGGAAGCAGCAGCGGCAGCAACTCCCCGTGCCCGGCGAAGTCGATGCCGAACATCTCGTGCGTCTCCCGCTCGTGCCAGGCGGCCCCGGGGTAGACGTCGACCACCGAGGCGACAGTGGGCGCGCCGCGCGGCAACCGGGTACGCAGCAGCAGGCCGTGGCGCAGTCGCGTCGACCAGAGGTGCGCCACCACGTCGAAGCCCTCGGCCAACTCGTCGACGGCGGAGAGCCAGTCGAAGAAGTCGCAGGCCAGCTCGGTGTCGTCACGGGCGGCGGTGAGCGCGGTCAGCCAACTCGCGGGCGGCACGTCGACGGTGGCCCGGGCGAACCGTTGCCCGCCGGCGACCGACGGGGTCGCCTCAACCGGCGCGAGCAGCGCGACCAGTCGAGCGCCGACCTCTTCGGGAGTCATGCCGCTGATCCTAGTGCCGGCCGAGCCCGCGCCTGGCCGCCGCCGATGCCCGGCGATCTGGCGGCTTTGGGCGCGGCGCACGCTCCGGCGGGGAAAGATGAGGGCGTGCGCGCTGTGACGGTGAGACCTGGGGTCGCCAACTCGCTGAACCTCGTCGAGGATCAGCCCGAGCCGGCTGCCGAGGAGGGCTCTGTCCTCGTCGAGGCGTTGGCGGTGGGAATCTGCGGCACCGACCACGAGATCATCGCCGGGGAGTACGGCGAGGCGCCGCCGGGCGCCGACCGCCTGGTCATCGGGCACGAGTCACTGGGCCGGGTGATCGAGGATTCGAGTGGCACCCTGCAACCCGGTGACCTGGTGGCCGGGATCGTCAGGTATCCCGACCCGGTGCCCTGCCCGAACTGCGCTGTCGGCGAGTGGGACATGTGCCGCAACGGTCGGTACACCGAACACGGCATCAAGGCACTGGCCGGGTTCGCCAGGGACCGCTGGCGGGTCGAGCCACGGTTCGCGGTCGCACTCGATCCGTCGCTGGCCCAGGTCGGCGTGCTGCTGGAGCCGACAAGCGTGGTGGCGAAGGCGTGGGACCACATCGAACGGATCGGGCACCGGGCCGAGTGGCAGCCGCAGACCGTCCTGGTGACCGGCGCCGGGCCGATCGGGCTGCTGGCCGCGTTGCTCGGCACCCAGCGCGGGCTCACCGTCCACGTGCTTGACCGGAACACCGAAGGGCCGAAGCCGGAGCTGGTCGCCGGGCTCGGCGCCACCTACCACACGGTGCCGGTCAACGACCTGCCCTTCGAGCCGGACGTGGTGATCGAGTGTACCGGCGCTCCCACTGTGGTCCTCGACGTCATGTGCAAGGCGGCTCCGACCGGGATCGTCTGCCTGGCCGGGGTGTCCAGCGGTGGCCGGAGCATCGACTTCGACGCCGGGGCCCTCAACCGGGCCCTGGTGCTGGAGAACAACGTGGTGTTCGGCTCGGTGAACGCCAACCGGCGGCACTGGAACATGGCGGCGCAGGCGCTCGCCCGCGCCGACCAGGTCTGGCTCGAATCGCTGATCACCCGGCGGGTGCCGGTGAACCGGTACGCCGACGCGTACACCCCCGGGCCGGACGACATCAAGGTGGTGCTGGAGTTCGCGTCGTGAGCGACGCCACCCCCGATCAGATGCCCGGCAGCCGACCGTTGCGGAACAGGTCGACGAAGAGCTGATGGTCCTGGCGGGCGCGCACCCCGTACGCGTGGGCGAAGTCCACCAGGTGGGTGACGAAGCCCGCCTCGTCGGAATCCACCGCCGCGACGATCGCCTCCTCGGTGGAGTAGTCCACCAGGTCGTGACTGGATTCGTCGTCGGCGACCGAGTGCATCCGGGCCACCGCCCGACCAAGGTCGACGAGAACGCCGGTCAGCTCCTCCGGCTCGTTCACGTCCGACCAGTCCAGGTCGGCGGCGTACGGGGAGACCTCGGCGACGAGCTGCCCGGCCCCGTTCAGCTCGGTGAAGCCCAACCACGGGTCGGCGTGCGCCTGCAACGCCCGCTGCGACTCGGCGGTCCGGTGCCCCTGGTGCTGGAAGTAGCCGCGGACCGTCTCGTCGGTGACGTACCGCGCCACGGCCGGCACCTGCGCCTGCTTCATGTAGATGACGACGTCGTTCTCCAGTGCCTGGGTGTGCCCCTCCAGCAGCAGGTTGTACGACGGCAGCCCGGCCGAGCCGATGCCCACCCCCTTGCGCAGCACCACGTCCTTGATCCGCGCCGCCACCGGGCGCAGCTGCGTCGAGGCGACGGGCAGGGTGCCCAGGTAGTCCTGGAAGGCGGCGCTGACCAGGCCCCGGGTGTCGTCGTCGATCTCGAAGACCCCGTCGCCGATGGAGAAGCGTCGCTCGTAGTTGTCGATTGTGGTCTGCGCGGCCAGCAGGTCGACGCGGGTGTTGAGCCGGGCCCGTTGGAGCACCCGGCGCAGCACCCCGTCGGCGTTGTCCAGGGTGATCGAACCGATCGCGTCGTCGCCGCCGGCGGCGATGGCCCGCAGCTCGGTCAGGTATGACCGGGCGAACCCGGCCACCAGTTCCCCGATCGCCGCGTCGGAGAGCGCCTTGCCGTAGCCGAGCAGCGCCACGCTGGCCGCGAGCCGGCGCAGGTCCCAGGTGAACGGCCCGACGTACGCCTCGTCGAAGTCGTTGACGTTGAACACCAGCTGCCCGGAGGCGTTCATGTAGGTGCCGAAGTTCTCCGCGTGCAGGTCACCGTGGATCCACACCCGGCTGGTCCGCTCGTCTGAGAACCGGTCGTCGGCGAAGTCGCCGCGCTGGTCCGCGTAGAACAGCGCGGCGCTGCCCCGGTAGAAGGCGAACGGGGAAGCCGCCATCTTGCGGAACTTGCGGCGGAAGGCGGCCGGGTCGATCGCCATCGACGCGCCGAACTCCTCGGTGAGCACGTCGACGATGTGCGTGGACCGTTGGTCCTCTGAGCTGCTCATAGTGCGCAGGCTAGTGCGGCCGGTCCAGAACGGGGTGGCGAACCGACCATCCATCGATCGTGCTGCCCGCCGGCCGGGCGCGACGAGCGTGACCTCAGGTCGCGGCGGGTGGGCGTACCGGCGGGGCGGTGAGCGAGTCGACCGAGCGCGGGGCGGCGGCCTCACGGGGTGGGGCGTCCAGCGGCGCGGCCAGCACGTCCCGTTGTGGCACACCCCCGATGCCGGACTGCTCGGCGGCGATCTTCTCCTGCAGGCGCAGGATGCCGTGCAGCAGCGCCTCCGGCCGGGGCGGGCAGCCAGGTACGTACACGTCGACAGGGATGAGCTGGTCGACGCCCTTGGTCACCGAGTACGAATCCCAGTAGGGCCCGCCGCAGTTGGAGCAGGCGCCGAACGAGATGACGTACTTCGGCTCGGGCATCTGGTCGTAGAGCCGCTTGATCGCCGGGGCCATCTTGTCGGTCACCGTGCCGGAGACCACCATCAGGTCGGCCTGGCGGGGGCCGTGGGCGAACGGGATCACGCCGAGTCGGATGAAGTCGTGCCGGCCCATGCTGGTGGCGATGAACTCGATGGCACAGCAGGCCAGCCCGAAGTTGAACACCCATAGCGAGTAGCGGCGGCCCCAGTTCAGCACGAACCGGATCGGCTCACCGAGCACTGCCGGCAACTGCACGACGACCCCTCCTGTCCCCCTCCCGACAGTCAACCACAGCGCCGGGCTGCAACCCCGAGGCCCGTTCAGGGCTTCTAACCGGGTATGGCGCGCCGAGCACGGCGGCCGACAACGGGGGCCACGGGAGGACCTTTCCATGAACACTCGTACCAAGCTCCGCGCAGGTGCGACAGTGCCCGCCGGGGTGGAGATCGCTGCCGTCGACCTGGTTCTGAGCACCTGGTACGGCGCCGGCGAGGTGGCCGACGCCGCGCTGGCCGACAACAGCGTCCAGGTCAGCCTGAGCGCCTCCGACGACAGCTGACCGGGTCGACGTCGCCGGCCGGCACGGGGGTCCGGCCGGCGACGTGGGCGGGGCGTTGGCCCCAACCTCACACGTCACCCCCACCGGAGGGTCACGACCGCGCCGACGCTCATCCGGCGGTGGGTCCGCAACCCGGCCGATTGGCGAGCGTACGACCGCCTCGGGTACGGACCCGACGGCGAACGGGGAGAGGCAGTGACAGTGATGACGGAAGCCCGCGCCAACGAGCCGCCGGGGGCGACTGCCGCGATGGCCAGGGAGCATGCCCCGACGGTGAGCTTCGACGACTTCTACCACGCGCACTTCCGCAACGTGACCATCCAGCTCGGCGCCTACACCGGTGACCTGTCGCAGGCCCAGGATCTCGCGCAGGAGGCGTTCTGCCGGGCCCTGGCCCGGTGGGACCGGCTGGCCCGGTACGACGACCCGGTCGCCTGGGTCCGTCAGGTCGCCTGGAACCTCGCCCGGAGCCGCTGGCGGCGGCTCCGGACCGCGCGCAACCACCTGCTCCGGCAGCGGCGGATCGAGGCCACGATGGCCGGGCCGACGCCCGATCGGGTGGCGATCGACGCGGCGCTGGCCCAACTGCCCGCCAATCATCGTCGAGCCGTCATCCTGCACTACCTCGCCGACCTGCCGGTCAACGAGATCGCGAGTCAGGAGGGGGTGGCCGAGGGCACTGTCAAGTCCTGGCTGCACCGCGGCCGGGTGGCGCTGGCGGGGCTGCTCGACGAGAACATCGAGGGGATGGGCAATGTCTGACATCGACCCGCGGCTACGGGAGCGGTTCGCCGCGTACCGCGCCGAGACGGTCTCCCAGATCGCCGGCCCGGGACCTGACCAGGCCCGGCGTACCCTCCGTCGACGTCGGCGGACGACGGCTGCGGCGGTGGCCGTGACGGCGGTCGTCCTGGCGGTCGCGCCGATCGTCGCCAACGCCGCGCTGCGCGATGACGGGTCCGTGCCGGTGCCGGCGCAGACCGTCGAGCCGACCACGCCGCCGTCGAGCGCTCCCGCGCCGACGCCGTCCATCCCGCTCACTCCCAGCACCACCACGTCCGCGAGCCCGGCCGCGCCGGACGGCCTGATCAGCCGGGCAGACCTGCTCGGCACACCGGTGAACCTGCCCGCCTGGCGGGCCGGGCCAGGCTGCCCGACGTCGGAGGTACGGATCAGGGCCGACGACCGCGAGGGGGTCAACTGGCTGCTGGCGCTCGACCACGGTGACGTCGACGGGGACGGCGCGGTGGAGACGGTGGCTCTGGTGCAGTGCGTGCTCGGCAGCGGCGGGCCGATGCAGGTGGTCGCCTTCGACCGGGACAGGCAGGGGAAGGTGGTCACGCTCGGCCGCGTGGTGGCGACCACGCTCGACAAGCCGCAGTGGCTGTTCGCGCTCGACGTGGTCGACGACGGCACGGTACGGGTGCAGGTCGGTGACGTCGCGCCCGGCGGCGGCTGGCCAAGTGAGTGGTCACAGCGACAGTGGCGGGGCTACCGCTGGAAGGGCGGGAGCTTCGCGCAGGTTTCCGGTCCGACGTCCTTCGGCGCCAACAGGCACGACATCAACCTGGTCGTCACCGCAGGTGATCTGGTGCTGACCACGGCACCGGACGGTTCCCGCAGCGGCACGGTGACCGTGCGGATCCGCAATACCGCCACCGGCCCGGCCGCCTATGTGGCGCTCCGGCTCGGCCTGCCGGCGGCGATCCGCCCGGCCGGTGACGGGTGGGCGGCGTGCCGCAACGACCCGGAGACGACCAGGGAGCCGGTCGACTGCGATCTGAACCGGCTCGAAGGCGGCAAGGAGGTCCGGCTCACGCTGGGCTTCCGGGTGGCGGCGGGCGTCACCGTCGGGACCGGCGAGGCCGACGTGGACGCCTGGCCGATGGACGCCACCTTCGACTTCGTGGCGGAGGTCTACGACGTCGACAACACGGCCGTGATCACGTACCGCTGAGCGGGTCGGGGCCGCCCGACGGCGGACCTGACCCCGCACGGGTCAGGTCCGCCGGTTCACCAGGTGGGGCGCTGGAGCAGGCTGACGAATTCCACGAGCAACCGCTCGCGCAACGCCGACGGCGCGGCGTCGAGCAGTGTGTTCACCAGCGCCATCCGCTCCGGCAGCGGCCCTGCGGCCGACCCCGGCTCGCCGCCCAGACCCAGCCCGGCGGCCAGGCCGACGACCATCTCCGGAGTCAGTGCGTCCGGGGTGAGGGCACCGACCACTGCCGTCAGCTCGGCGGGCAGCCGCACCGGGCCGGCGGCCCGGGCCACCGCTACCGCCTCGGCAAGGTCCGGCCCGAACTCGGCGACCCGGGGTGCGACGGCGGCGGTCACCGTGAGGTGCACGCTGGCGGGCAGACCGGCGTACGACAGCTGGGGTTGGGTGTGCCAGCCCCGCGCGGTCAACTCGTCGACAAGGACGAACAGGTCGGGGCCACCAGCGGTGGCGGTGAAGCAGACCACCGTCGACTCCGGTTCGGCCATCAGCCGCAACCCGTCGACGGCACGGACCGCGTCGGCGAGACCGGCGACGGCGTCCCGGGTGACGGCGGCCAGCCGCAGGTAACCGTCGTCGCCGAGGTGCCGCACTGTGGCGTACGCGGCGGCGATCGGGCCGCCCGAGCGGGTGGACGCGATCACCGGGTTGATCATCGTGTAGCCGGGCCAGTCGGCGTACGCGAAGTACTGCGGGGCGCGCAGGGTGGCGTCGCGGTGCAGCAGCACCGACACCCCCTTCGGCGCGTACGCGTACTTGTGCAGGTCGACCGAGATGGAGGTGACCCCGGGCACCGCGAAGTCGAACGCCGGCACCGGCTCCCCGAGGCGCCGGAGGTACGGCAGTGTCCAGCCGCCGAAGCAGGCGTCCACGTGGCAGCGCACCCCGGCCTCGGCCGCGGCGGCCGCGATCTCCGCGACCGGGTCGACCACCCCGTGCGCGTACGACGGCGCGGAGCAGGCGACCAGCACCGTCTCCGGGCGGATGGCGGCGGCCATCGCGGCCCGGTCGGGGCGCAGCGTGTCCGGGGAGACCGGTACGACGTCAAGCGCCACCCGCAGGTAGTGCGCCGCTTTGGCGAACGCGGCGTGTGCGCTCGACGGCACCACGATCCGGGGTTCGGCGATCTCCGGGTGGGCGTCCCGGGCGGTCTTGACGGCGAGGATCAGCGACTCGGTGCCGCCGCTGGTGACGCTGCCGACGACGTCCGGGGCGGTGGTGCCCGGGCCGGCGCCCAGCACCCGGCCGGCGGCGGCGACGAGCGCGTTCTCCATGGCCAGCAGGGACGGGAACGCGGTCGGGTCCAATCCGTTGACGTGCGCGCTCTCCCGGTGGGCGGCGGCGGCCAGCTCGTCCAGCCCCGGGACCGCCGGGTCGTAGACGTACGCGAAGAGCCGTCCCCCGTGGGTGGGCGCGTCACTCGCCCGCAACTCCCGCACCTCTTCAAGAACCCGTTCCGCCGGAACCCCGGTAGCGGAAAGCGCCCCGGCCTCTAGCCTGCTCTCGTCGATCATGGAGTCATGGTGCCCTTCTCGTGACGGTCAACGGCTTTCGTCCCCCAGCACAACTGCATGATCGACCCGCTCGCTCTGGGCGGTGAGGGTGTACTGGCGGAGCAGGAGGATCGGAGGGGCGATCAGCAGGGCCGGGATCAGCGTGAAGCCGAGGAGCACGCCCAGTCTCGCCGTGTCGGACTGGGCCGCCGCCGAGCCGGTGTCGGAGGACACGTAGCCGGAGAGCTGGAGCACCAGCCCGTAGATGCCCGGGCCGAGCGCCAGGCCGAAGGTCTCCCCGGCGGTCCACAGCCCGGTGAAGACGCCCGCCTGCCGTCGGCCGGTGCGCGCCGTCTCGTGCGCGATGCAGTCCGGCAGCATCGCCAGCGCGAAGACCTGCTGCCCGGCGTACCCCACGCCGATCAGCGCGACCACCAGATAGACGGCGACCGCCGGCAGCACCGGCGCGGCGACCAGGGCGAACGCACCGACGGCAAGGATCAGCGAGGCGACGACCAGCGCGGTCCGCTTGCCCAGCCGGGCGCCGACCCGGCTCCAGATCGGCATCACCAGCAGCGCCGGCCCGACGAAGCAGACGAAGAGCACTGTCGGGCCGCTCTCCTCGTCGCGCAGGATCTGCCCGGCGAAGTAGTTGACCCCGGCCAGGATCGTCGCCACCCCGGCGGACTGCACCACGAAGCAGATCAGCAGTGCCCGGAACGGGCGGTTGCCGCCGGCCACGGCGAGCTGGGCGCGCAGTGTCGGCTCGCTCTCGCCCACCGTGCCGGTGGGTGCGGACCGGGTGCCCAGGAACGCGCCGAGGGCGCCGAGGGCGATCAGCACCGCCACGAACAGGCCCATCCAGCGGTGCCCGGTCACACCGTCACCACCGGCGCTCACCACCAGCGGCGCGACCGCGCCGGAGACCAGGATGGCCAGCGCCAGCACCGCGATCCGCCAGGTCATCAACCGGGTGCGCTCGGCGTAGTCGCCGGTCAGCTCCGCCGGCATCGCCACGTACGGCACCTGGAAGAAGGCGAAGGCGGTGGCGGTGGCGAGGAAGGCGAACGCCACGTACGCCACGGCGGCCGGGCCGTTACCGAACGGCGCGGCGAAGATCGACGCGAACAGGACGGCGAGCGCGAGGCCGGCGACGAGCAGGTACGGCCGGCGGGCACCCCACCGCGACCGGGTCCGGTCGGAGATTCGCCCGGCGACCGGGTTGACCAGCACGTCCCAGGCCTTGGGCAGCAACACCAGCAGGGCGGCCAGCCCGGCGGCCACGCCCAGGGTGTCGGTCAGGTACGGCAGCAGCAGCAGACCGGGCACGGTGCCGAACGCTCCGGTCGCCAGTGAACCGAGCGCGTAGCCGGCGTGCACCGAGCGGGGCAGCGAGCCGGTGGCTGACGAGCCGGCGCCCGGCGGCGTTTTCATGGGGCCGAATGTTACTCACGTTAGGACGGAGGTCACATCCCCTCATCAGGCGACCAGCCCGCCGCCGCGATGTCCACGCCCTCGCCGCGCAGCGGCACTCCCTCGGCCCGCAGCCGAGCCCGCGCCTCCCGCTCGTGCCCCGGCGGCAGCCGACCACTCGCCGTCACCACCCGATGCCAGGGCACCGAGCCTCCGTGCCGGGCCATGATGTTGCCGACCAACCGGGCCGAGGCACGTCCGGAACGCTCGGACAGCGCGTCGGCCACCCCGCCGTACGACATGACCCGGCCCTCCGGGATCCGCTCCACCAGGTCGAGCACCGCCTCGACGTACTCGTCAGGAGTCACAATCCGCCACCATATGGGAACGCCGCCGGGCGGTGCGGCCGTGACCACGCAGAATGGTCGGGTGCGCGACGCTGTCACGACGGCCCGGCGGGTCGTCGTCAAGATCGGATCCTCCTCGTTGACCACCGCCACCGGCGGGTTGGCCGACGAGCGCGTCGACACGCTCGTCGACACCCTCGGTCGGCTCACCGCCGAAGGACGCGAGGTCGTACTGGTCTCCTCCGGCGCCATCGCCGCCGGGCTCGCCCCGCTCGGGCTGACCCGACGCCCGCGCGACCTGGCCACCCAGCAGGCCGCCGCCAGCGTCGGGCAGGGGCTATTGATCGGCAGGTACGCGGCCAGCTTCGCCCGACACGGCCGCACCGTCGGGCAGGTGCTGCTCACCGTCGACGACGTGACCCGGCGAGCGCACTACCGCAACGCGTACCGGACGCTGCGCAAGCTGCTCGACCTGCGGGCGGTGCCGATCGTCAACGAGAACGACACGGTGGCCACCCAGGAGATCCGGTTCGGCGACAACGACCGGCTGGCCGCCCTGGTGGCCGCGCTGGTGCACGCCGATCTGCTGGTGCTCCTCTCCGACGTGGACGCGCTCTGGACCGGCGACCCCACCAAACCCGACTCGACCCGGATCGCCGAGGTGCGCGACGACGCGGACCTCGCCGGCATCACCATCGGCGGGGCCGGCCGGTCCGGCGTCGGCACCGGCGGCATGGTCACCAAGGTCGAGGCCGCCCGGATCGCCACCGGCTTCGGCATCCCGGTGGTGCTCACCGCCGCCGACCTGGCCACTCCGGCGCTGGCCGGCGAACCGGTCGGCACGCTCTTCCACCCGCAGCGGCAACGCCCGACGGCCCGGCTGTTCTGGCTGGCCCACGCCACCTCGCCCCGGGGCCGGTTGCACCTTGACCCGGGCGCGGTCGCCGCCGTCGTCGGGCGGCGCAAGTCGCTGCTCCCGGCCGGCATCACCGCCGTGGACGGCACGTTCACGGCCGGCGACCCGGTGGACCTGGTGGACACCGCCGGCGCGTCGGTCGCCCGAGGGCTGGTCAACTACGACGCGGTGGAGCTGCCCGGGCTGCTCGGCCGTTCCACGTCCGAACTCGCCGCGGCGCTCGGCCCGGCGTACGAACGGGAGGTCGTCCACCGCGACGACCTGGTGCTGCTGTGAGCCAAGGACCTTCCCATCTTCACGAGGAGTGCTGGCATGAGCGTCGTTGAGCAGGCGCGACGGGCGCGGGACGCCGCCGCCGAGTTGGCCGTCGCCACGCGTACGGTCAAGGACGCCGCGCTGGTGGCGATGGCCGACGCGCTTGTGGCGCGTACCCCGGAGATCCTGACCGCGAACGAGACGGACCTGGCGGCCGGCCGCGAGGCCGGGCTGAGCGCGGCAGTGCTGGACCGGCTCGCGCTCGACGCGGACCGGGTGGCCGGCATCGCCGACGCGCTGCGCCAGATGGCCGCGTTGCCCGACCCGGTCGGCGAAGTGGTCCGCGGGTCCACCCTGCCCAACGGCCTGGAGCTGCGCCAGATCCGGGTGCCGTTCGGGGTGGTCGGCATCATCTACGAGGCGCGGCCCAACGTGACAGTGGACGCCGCCGGGATCTGCCTCAAGTCCGGCAACGCGGCGCTGCTGCGCGGGTCGTCGTCGGCCGCGCACTCGAACGCCGCGCTGGTCGCGGTGCTGCGCGACGCGGTCGCCGGGGCCGGGCTGCCCGCCGACGCGGTGCAGTTGCTCGACGCCAGCTCCCGTGACTCGGTCAAGGAGCTGATGCGCGCCCGGGGCCTCGTCGACGTGCTCATTCCGCGCGGTGGCGCGTCGCTGATCCGCACCGTCGTCGAGGAGTCGACAGTGCCGGTGATCGAGACCGGGGTGGGCAACTGCCACGTCTACGTCGATGCCGCCGCCGACCTGGCCAAGGCTCTCGCGGTGACGCTGAACGCCAAGACGCAGCGCCTGTCGACGTGCAACACCGCCGAGTCGCTGCTGGTGCACGCGAGCGTCGCCGACGCGTTCCTGCCGCCGATGCTGGCGGCGTTCGCCGAGGCGGGGGTGACAGTGCACGGCTCGCCCGAGGTGGCCGCCCACTCCGCCGCCGTGGTCCCGGCCACCGAGGAGGACTACGCCACCGAATACCTGTCCGCGGACATCTCGGTCGCGGTGGTCGACTCGCTGGATGCGGCTGTCGCGCACATCCGCCGCTTCGGCACCGGGCACACCGAGGCGATCCTCACCGATTCGGCGAGCGCGGCCCGCGACTTCGTGGCGAGGGTGGACGCGGCGGCGGTGATGGTGAACGCCTCGACCCGGTTCACCGACGGGGGCGAGTTCGGCTTCGGCGCGGAAATTGGCATCTCCACTCAGAAGCTGCACGCCCGCGGTCCGATGGGCCTGCCCGAGCTGACCAGCACCAAGTACGTCGTCACCGGGGACGGGCACCTGCGCTAGCGGCGGCGGTTCATCCGGGCGGGGCGGGCCGGGCCGCCCGGATCGCGGCCAGCGTGGTGTGCACGTCGAACTGGTGGCCGTCGTCGCTCTCCCAGCCACCGTCGCTGCGCTGGGTCTCGGTCAGCCGGCGCAGCGCCCGCACCATGATCCAGTCCTGGGGGTCGACGCCGGCGCGGCGCAGCGTCGCCGCCAGCCACGCCACGTCCCCCGGAGACATCTTCGGCATCCGCTCGGCGAGCACCACCTGGATCCGCGCCGACTCCTGGAACATCTCCTGCCGGTGCAGCACGGCCGCGCTCAGCCAGCCTGCGGCGAGGAACGACGGCCAGCTACCGTCCGGGCGCAGCCGCGTGGCGAGCGAATGGGCCGCCGCCTGCACCACCCCGGCGTACGCCCCACCGACCCGATGATCGAGCGGACCCGAGGCCCGGGCGTCCAGGCCGGCGACGGTGAGCCAGAAACCGGCGTTGGCCGACACGAGGAACCCGGCCTCCGGGTCGCCGGGACGGGCCCACTCCGGCGCCGACTCGGCCAGCGACGCGTCCTCTTCCCAACCACCGTCGGCCTGCTGCCGGGACGCCAGCCAGTCCAGCGCCCGCCGGGCGGCGGGACGGCCGAGCGCGCCCAGGTCGTCAAGCTCGGCGAGCCGGAAACAGGTGGCGTCGATCGAGGCGATCTCGCCGCCCCAGGTGGCCGGCCAACCGCCGTCCGGTGACTGGCCGACCTCGGCCGTCTCCAACAACTCGGCGGGCACGGGGGTGCCGTTGCGGAGCCAGGAGAGGCGGGCGCGTTCCACCGCATCCCCATGCGCCACGACGAACCCGATCGCGGCTTCCAAGTCGACCACGGCGGAGACGCTACCTGCGCAGACGCGATGCCGCCTCAGGGAATCGGCCAGCCCGGAATGGCTGCGTCGCTCCGGCCGGACGACCGCTCGGCGTCATCTGCGTCGATTGGCCAGGACAGCGGCGTGGATCTTGCCGGAGCGGCCGGGGCGGCGTGTGGGCCACCCCGGCTCGGCGACGTGGCCGCCCCGGCCCGATCGTCAGTACGCGGGCAGCGACGGGTCGATCTGCTTGATCCAGGAGAGCACGCCGCCCTGCACGTGCACGGCGTCCTTGAAGCCGGCTGCCTTGAGCGCGGCGAGTGCCTCCGCCGAGCGGACGCCGGACTTGCAGTGCAGGACGATCTGCCGGTCCTGCGGCAGCTTCGCGAGGGCCTCGCCGGAGATGATGTCGCCCTTGGGGATCAGGGTGGCGCCGGGGATCCGGACGATCTCGTACTCGGCCGGCTCCCGTACGTCGACGAGGAAGATGTCCTTGCCGGCGTCCTGCCACTCCTTGAGCTCCAGCGCGGTGATGGTCGAGTCGAGCGTCGCCTCCTGGGCCTCCTCGGAGACCGCGCCGCAGAAGTCCTCGTAGTCTTCCAGCAGGTCGGTGACGGTCGGGTTGTCGCCGCAGAGCGCGCAGTTCGGGTCCTTTCGGACCTTGATCTTGCGGTATTCCATCTCCAGGGCGTCGTAGACCATCAGGCGACCGACCAGCGGCTCGCCGATGCCGGTGAGCAGCTTGATCGCCTCGTTCACCTGGATCGAGCCGATCGACGCGCAGAGCACACCGAGCACGCCACCCTCGGCGCAGGAGGGGACCATGCCGGGCGGGGGCGGCTCCGGGTAGAGGCAGCGGTAGCAGGGGCCGTGCTCGGCCCAGAACACCGACGCCTGGCCGTCGAAGCGGTAGATCGAGCCCCAGACGTACGGCTTGCCCAGCAGCACCGCCGCGTCGTTGACCATGTAGCGGGTGGCGAAGTTGTCGGTGCCGTCGACGATCAGGTCGTACTGGGCGAAGATCTCGCGGACGTTCTCCCGGTCCAGCGCGGTGTTGTGGATCTCCACGTTGACCAGGGGGTTGATCTCGCGGATCGACGCAGCGGCGGACTCGGCCTTGGACCGGCCGATGTCGGAGACGCCGTGGATGATCTGGCGCTGGAGATTGGACTCGTCGACGGTGTCGAAGTCGATGATGCCCAGCGTGCCCACCCCGGCCGCGGCGAGGTACATCAGGGCGGGCGACCCGAGGCCACCGGCGCCGACACAGAGCACCCGGGCGTTCTTCAGCCGCTTCTGGCCGGTCACCCCGACGTCCGGAATGATCAGGTGACGTGAGTAGCGGCGGATCTCGTCTACGGTCAGCTCGGCGGCGGGCTCGACGAGCGGGGGCAACGACACGGTGGACTCCCCGGGATCGGCGGTGTGAACCGCGCCATTGTTGCTCGCGGGGGCCCCGCTCGGCCATGACTGACGACACGTGGTCCGGAATGCGGGAGCGGGAATAACCGACGACCCGGCCGATCAGGGGACGATGTCCCCCGCGTAGCGACGACCGTCGAGGTAGGGCCAGGCGTTGGCGACGCAACCTTGCAGGCCGTACGTCTGTTGCTGCATCACCGGGGCGGGCTCCCCCGGGCCGGGGCACGCCTCGTGGTCCTCGCCGAACTCGTGGCCCACCTCGTGGTTGATGACGTAGGTCCGGTAGGTGTCCAGCGAAGCGCCGTAATCGGGGACCGCCTCCATCCAGCGGGCCAGGTTGATGATGACCTGACCGGGCAGGCGACAGGAGGTGTAGCGCTCGGTGTTCAGGCCGCCCTCGGCGCACATCCGCTCGGACGTGACAGGAGTGGCCAGGTAGATGGTGAAGTCGGCGGCCCCGGCGTCGGCCACCCGTTGCACCCGCAGTTCGTCGGACGCGATCCAACTGCGCGGATCGGCGAGCACCTCGTCCACCGTGGCGGCGAAGACGTCGGCGTCCTGGCCGGCGTCGCGTTCGACGACGACCCGGTAGCGGCGCAGCGGCCCGTCCGTGCCGTGCACGGGAGTCTCGCCGTCGGCCGCTGTGAAGCGGCCCGCTCCGATCGACGGGTAGCCGGTGGGCGCCGGGTGCGCGGCCACCCCACCTCCGTGCCCCATTCCGCCCTGGGTGGTGGCCGGCGGGTCGGCTGACGGCTCGCTGCCCCGGCTCACCGTCACGCCGACGCCGACGGCGACGGCGACGGCGAGCAGGCCGAGCAGCACGCTGCGGCGCCGACGTCGGCGCATCCGATCGAACGCGGGACGCACATCCCGCAACGCCGACCGGTGGTCGGGCGGCCGGGGCGGGCCGTAAGGGGACGACGGCGTCATGGCAGCAAGCCTGCCAGATTATTCGGGCATTTCTCCGATTTTATCGCTATTGCCGCAACACCCCTGATGGAGGGGGCAATGGTCGGCGTGTCAGGCCCGATCGACTCAGAGCGCGGGGCCGGTGTAGCGACGCCCGCTCAGGTACGGCCACGGGTTGACCCGGCACCCGTTGAGGAAGAGCGTCTGCTGCATCATCACCGGCGCCGGCCGACCCGCACCGGGGCACCGCTCGTGCCGATGCCCAAGCTGGTGACCCACCTCGTGGTTGACCACGTACGTCCGGTAGACAGTCAGCGGCACCGCGGCCGAGACGAAGTGCGGCACCGACAACCGCCACCGATCCAGGTTGATGATCACCTGGCCGGGCGCGCGACAGGACGTGTACGGCCGACCGTTGATCCGGATGTCCACCCCACCCCTGGCGCACATCCGACCCGCGGTGCGGGCGGTGGCCAGATAGACGGTGAAGTCACGAGGCGCAGCCCCCGGCACCTGCTGCAGCCGCAGCTGACCGCTGTCGACCCAACTGCCCGGCCCGGCGAGCGCCACATGAACCGCCTGGGCGAAATCGGCGGCGTCCTCAGCACTGCCCGACTCCACCGCAACCCGGTAACGCCGCAGCTCACCCGCCCGACCCAGCACCGGGCCGGAGCGGGCGTCGTAGCCGAACCTGCCCGTGCCGGCGCTCGGAACCGCACCCGGCACCCGCAACACCGGCGGCGGACTGGACGAAACCACATCGGAGGGCGAGGGATCAACCGACGGCGGCAGCGGCCCGGCCACCAGCGGCGGCGGCGTGCCGATCTCCTCGGCGGCCAACCGCTCAGCGCGGGGATGCCCACCCGGCCCCTCGGCGATCACCGTCACCGCCGCGCCGACGGCCACCACCACCGCCACCAGTTGGGCGAGCAGCGCGAAACGCCGCCGACGGCGACCAGGGAGGCGGGCTGAGCTGGGCATCCACGTCAGCCTGCCAGATCAGACCGCCCCGCGGTGTCCCCCGTTTCGGCGAGCAGGCCGACCACCGCCCGGGCAACCAACCGGGGAACCTCCAACTGCGCCACGTGGCCAACCCCGTCGAGCATCATCAATCGGCTGTCCGGAATCACCCGCGCGGTCTGCGGCGCGACCCGCACGTCGACCAGGAGGTCCTGACGACCGCCCACCACCAGGGTCGGTGCGCGTACCGCCTCGGCGAGGCGCCACAGCGACCCCGGCCCCGGCAGGTACGCCCGCAGGAAGCTGGAGACCAGCCCACGGAACGTCCGGACGTACGCGGCGGCATAGTGCGTGGCCTCGTACCGCACCCGGATCTCCTCCAGCGCCTCGGCCCGGCGCTGATCGCAGATCCGGCTGAGGTCGGCGACGCAGGCCTCCAGCACCTGCTGGGCCATCACCTCGGGCGCGAGCTGGGTGAGTCGTCGGGCGACCAGCCGTTCACCACCGGGAATGGCGAGCACCGGCAGCATCCGCCCCTGCAACGAGCGCCGGAAATCCAGGAACGGCAGCGCCGGGGAGATCAGGGTGAGGGTACGGACCAGGTCCGGCCGAAGCCCGGCGACGTGCACCGCTACCGCACCCCCCAGCGAGTTGCCGAACAGGTGCACCGGGCCCCGACCGGAATGGTCGATCCAGCGGACGACCAGATCCGCGAAGGCCGGAATCGTGTAGCGCGGGCCCGGCTCGCTCCGACCGAAGCCGGGCAGGTCGATGGCCTGACCGTCCAGCCGGTCGGCGAGCAGCCCGGCCAGGTCGGTCCAGTTCTGCGACGACCCGCCCAACCCGTGCACGTACAACGCCGGCTCCGCGCCGGCGGCGGTGGCCGGGGTGTCCCGCACGTACGTGACCCGGCCGTCGAGGCGGACTTCCCGGCCCGGCCAGGGCGGCGGGACGTGGTCGTCGGGGAGCAGATGGTCCGGCCAGAGGGTGGCGCTTCTCATCGTTCCAGTCTGCCCCGGACCACTCAGGACAGCAGCGCCTCCAACCGACGGTTGACCGCCGCCAGCGTCGCCCGGACCACCGCCTGACGCGGATCACCCGCGACCAGGGCCGACCCGGCGAGTTGCTCGACCCAGCCCTCACAGACCAGCAGCGCCACCACGGTGGCCACCTCGCAATTGCCGAACGGCACCACCGCCGCGTGTTCGACGAAGCAGCGCCCCCGCTCCGCGTTGTCGGTGCCGCGCAGCAACTCGTCCACCGCGGCGGCCGCCGCCACCGCGCAGAGCCGCAGCACGTAGCCGTCCACCGCCGGTCCGGTGGCGTACCCGGAGGCGCTGTCGCCCCCGGCCAGAAGCCGGACCTCCACGTTCGCGTCCAGGCCGAAGGTGCTGACCTGCACGTGGTCGATCACCACCCGGGGCCCCGGCGTGCCGCCGGTCTCCAGCGGCCGGGACGGCGCCGACTCCGTGGTGGTCACCTGACCCCCGGAGTACGACGTGCCAAGCGTCGCCGGGCTACCGGTCGCGGCGCCGGCCGGCGCGGCCGAGACCGATCCGGGTTCCTCCACCGTGGCGCGACCCCGGTGTGGAGCGTTCGACCGACGGCGGCGCGCCGGGTCCGTGCCGGTCCGCTGCTCCGGGCCGGCCGGCGGGGTCTCGACCCGGCCGCCGGGCGGTCGGACGACCGTCGGCGGTTCGGCCGCGCGAACCTCGCCGGGCTCGCGCGACGCCGCGTTTCGAGTCTCCGGGGTACGCCGCTCGGCGGGACGGTCGGCCGCGCGACGGCGAACCGGCGGAGGTGGCGTGGTGGGCAGGCCGGGCACGTTCTGCGGGGCAGCGGCCAACCCCATCCGCTCTTGGAGAAGCCGGGCCACCTGCCGACTCACCTCAGCCGGGTCGGCGCCGTCGGCCAGGTCCAGTCGCAGGCTGTGCGCCCCGGCCGGCGTGCGGCGCAGGGCCGCGTCGCGGACACCGGCCACCTCCCGGACGGCGTCCAGGATGGCGTTGACGTCGAACCCCTCGGGGCGCTCCCGCAACGGGGCTGGCTCGTCGTCCCGACGCAGGTGGGTGGCGATGCGGGCGAGTTCCGGGGTTTCGGCGGGTGGCTCCACGGCTGGCGGCTCCGGCACGACGGGCACGTCCGGTTCCGCGGGGACGCGCTGCGGCAACACCACCGCGCTCGGGGCCGACTGCCGGCCATCGTCGACCGGCGACGTCGGGTCGGGGGCGGATCGGCGCGCCGCGTACTGCGAGGCGGACGCCGGTGCGGGTTGATCGCGGCGGCCGGAACCCTTCGTGGCGGCGAGCGGGACCGCCGCGGTGGATGACGGGGTGACGTCGGTCGATGGCGGGTCGTTTGCCGGCCCGGCCGGCTGGGGTGACTCGACGGGTGACGGACCCGGCTCGGGTGTCGCCGGCCGGAGCCGGAACGGTCCGGTCGGCCGGCTCTCGGGCCGGGACCGGCCGGGCGTTTCGCCGCCGTCACCCCCACCGACGCTGGCCGACCGGCTGGCCGGCCAGGACGGGCGTTCGATCGGGGTGGCGGGGAGCCGGCCCTCGGACCAGTCCGGCCGCTCGGCCCGGGAACTGCTGCTCGCCGTCGGCGACGCGCTGGTCCAGGACGGGCGCTCCGCCACCAGCGACGGGCCGGCCGGAGCCGGTGGCGTGTCGGTAAGCGTGGGAGGTGGCCCGGCCGGTGCCGGAGGCGGTCCGGCGGGTGACGGAGGTATCGCTTCGGCGGGCGCCGACGGGTCGGCCGGCGACGGGCTGGAGGCCCAGGAGGGTCGCGTCGGCGGGGAACTGGTCGGTGCCGGATCGGAACCGCCGGCCCAGGACGGCCGCGCGGGCGACGCGCTGGTCGCGGGCGGTTCGGACCCGCCAGCCCAGGACGGTCGTACCGGCGGCACGCTTGTCGCTGCCTCGGACCCGCCAGCCCAGGACGGCCGCGCAGGCGGCCCGCTGGGCGGCGTCGGATCGGAACCGCCGGCCCAGGACGGCCGCACGGGCGGCACGCTGGTGGGGTCGGGGTCGCCGCCGCCAGCCCAGGACGGACGGTCGGCTCTGGGTCCGCCGGTCGCCCCAGACCCCGCCCAGGACGGCCGGTCGGCGGGCGGACCACTGGTCGGCGTCGCACCACCAGCCCACGACGGCCGGTCGGCCGGCGGTGCGCTGGTCGGTTCGGCGGGGCGCTCCGGCGCGGACTCGGATTCACCCCGGCCGGGTTCGTACGCGCGGGGCGGATCGGCGCGCACCGGCTCGTACGGGCGGGGCACCTCGGCGCGCACCGGCTCGTACGGCTGGTGGGGCTCGGCGACCCAGCCCGGCGCAGACTCGTCCCGTGCTGCCGGGCCGGCCGGCTCGTCGTCCTGACGGGACCAGGGCGGTGCCCACCCGCCGCCCCAACTGGGACGGTTCCAGCTCGGCCCCGACCAGTCGGGCTCGATTGCCGACGACTCCCCTGCCCGGTGCGTGTCTCCGGTGGGGTGTGTCTGTGCCGGGCGGGAGCCCTCCGCAGCGCGACCGGGCTCACCCTCGTCGGCGGGCCCGGAGGGGCCCGGGGTGCGTCCCGAGTTCGCTGCGTGCTCGGGTGCGAGCGGGTCGCGCCAGTCGCGTGGCGCCGTGGGATTTTCGTCGGCGGCCAGCCGCTCGCTGGTCGGTGCGTGGAGGCCGGGCGGCACCTCGAAACCCGACGCCGCGGTGCCGACAGGTGGCACCTGGACGGCCGGTGGGGCCGAATTGGGCAACCCGGGCTCGGCCCAGCGGGCACGGTGCGCGGCGGCCGGATCGACGGTGGGGCCCGGGTCGGGCTCGGCGGCGGCCTGCTCCGCCGGCGGGGCGGGTCGTTGGGCGGGCACCACGAGCCGGTCGCTGGCCGCCCCGGGGCGGCCCTCGGCGGGTAGCCCCGGCGGTGCGCTCACCGGCGTGGGGCGTCCCACCGGCGGTTCGAGACCCGGGTGCGGGACGCCGTTGACGTCATCGGGGTGGTGCGCGCCGTTGACGTGGTGGCCGTTGGTGCGGGCCGGCGACTCGGGGTCGCCCGACCGCCCGACCAGCGGCGACGGCAGGTCGCCGTGCCGTGTCGAGGAGGTCCGCCAGCCCGACGCGGGGTCGGGCTGCCAGCGCGGCGCCTCGTCCCGGGCGTCCTCGCGGTCGGCGGCTCGGGGCCACCCACCCGCCGGAGGGGCCCACCCGCTGACGGAACGGCTCGGGTCGTCGTGCTGACCCGCTCCGTCACCGTGCTCTCCCGGGGTGGCGGCTCCGGGTTGCCCTGTTTCACTCACCGCGCGCTCCTTGGTCGCCCCCGCTGAGGCTACCGTGTGCCGAGAGTGGCGATAAGTTACAGCGGCGGGCCATTTCCACGACCGAGGTCACGGGCCTCGCCCGGTCTGGGGGGAAAATGCCGGCTCGTACGGAGAACTCGGAGGATCCCATGACCGCTGCGGGGAACGGTGCACAGACCGCCGGCCGGCCCACCCGCCTGCCCCGCTCCGCTCGTCGTAAGCAGCTTCTCGCTGCGGCGCAGGAGGTGTTCGTCGCGCAGGGCTACCACGCCGCCGCGATGGACGACATCGCTGAGCGGGCCGGGGTTTCGAAGCCGGTGCTCTACCAACACTTTCCCGGAAAAATGGATCTCTACCTGGCGCTGCTCGACACGCACTGCGACGCCATCGTCGCTCAGGTGCAGGACGCGATGCGCGGCACCAGCGACAACAAGGAGCGGGTCAGCGCGTCGGTGCGGGCGTACTTCGACTTCGTCGACCACGAGAGCGAGGCGTTCCGGCTCGTCTTCGAGTCGGATCTGCGCAACGACCCGGCGGTGCGGCAGCGGGTGGAGCGGGTCGAGCAGGGCTGCATCGCGGCGATCACCGACACCATCATCTCCGACACCGGGGTGAGCCGGGCGCACGCCGAGTTGCTCGCCTCCGGGCTGGTCGGCGCGGCGGAGACGGCCGCGCAGTTCTGGCTGGCCGGCGGTCGGCAGGTGCCGAAGGCCGAGGCCGAGGCGTTGGTGGCCGCGCTGTCGTGGCGGGGCATCGCGAGCTTCCCGCTGCAAGGTGAGTCAGCCTGACCGCCGACCCCGTGATCGGATAGCCTTCGCAGGGCGGTTCTTTCGCCCCAGTTGAGGAGGCACAGTGGAGGTCAAGATCGGCGTGCAGTACGCGCCGCGCGAGCTGGTACTGGACAGCGCGCAGTCGCCGGCCGAGATCGAGCAGATCGTGACCGACGCCTTCGCCGGCAACGGCGGCACGCTCTCCCTGACCGACGAGAAGGGCCGGCGGGTCATCGTTCCGGTCGAGAAGGTCGCCTACGTCGAGATCGCCGAGGCGTCGCCCCGGGCGGTCGGGTTCACCGTCCGCTGACCGGTCCGGCCGTCGCGGCAGGTCGGCACTCGGCCCACCTGCCGCAGGCCGGCACCGGCCCGACCAGCCGGGCGGTCAGTTGTTCAGCCCGGCGGCGGCCATTCGCGCGGTGTGCGCGGTGGTGAGCCGGCCGAACAGCCCAGGCACGTCGACCCGGCCGTCCCGCGCGATCAGCGCGGTGAGGGTGGCCCGCTCGGCGGCGACGCGGCCGGCCTGGGACAACGCCTCTCCGACCAGCCGCCGCGCCCACATCGATAGTCGACCGGCCACCCGGGGGTCGTCGGCGACGGCCACCCGGATCTCGGTCGCGGCGAAGTCCGCGTACCGGGAGTCGTGCAGGACGTCCAGCACCAGCGCCCGGTCCGGTTCCTCAAGCGCGTCGGCGATCTCGCGAACGAAGTCGTCGGTGATCGCGTCGCCGACGTACGCCTTGGTGACCACTTCCGCCCAGTCCCGTGGCTCGGTCGAGTCGTGGTACGCCTGCACCGGCTCGACATAGGGCGCCATCGCATCCTCCGGCGGTACGCCCAGCGCGGTGAGCCGGTCGGCGAGGCGCCGGTAGTTGGCGATCTCGGCCGCGGCCATCTCGTTCAGCGCGGCCCGGCGGCGCAGGTCAGGGGCGAGCCGGGCATCCCCGGCCATTCGCTCGAAGGCCAGCAGCTCGCCGAAGGCGACGAGACCCAACAGGTCAGTGACGGCGAAAGCGGACACGAGCGGCAGGCTACCGCGCGTCTGCCCTTGTGCGTGTCCCGCGCACTTCGCGCTCCGACCGCGCTCGGGCACGTCGACCGGGGCAAAAAATGTGGCATGGGTCACATTCACTTGCCCCGCGTGGCGAGTGGCCGCCCGGGAATCGGGACGGGGACGTGCCTGTTCAGGTAACATGGAGCAGTTGCCGTGGGCGCCGATCTGATCGAAGCTCAGCCCGCGGCGCGCGTGCGGCCCGGTCCGGCTCGGCAATCTGCCGCCGACCGTGTGGCCCGCGTCATACCGAACGCGCCCTGAGGACATGACGGGCGCACCCACGAGAGGGCACCCCCACATCCACATGAGCGACCTGACTCAAGATCTGCTGGACGGCCAGGAACTGGCCCCCACCGCCCCGGTTCGACCGGAGGCCCCCACGTTCGCCGCACTCGGCGCCCGCGCCGAGACCGTCGAGGCCCTGGCCTCGGCCGGCATCACCCGCGCCTTCGCCATCCAGGAATACGCGATCCCGATCGCGCTGCGCGGCGTCGACCTGATCGGTCAGGCGCCGACCGGCACCGGCAAGACCCTCGGCTTCGGCGTGCCCCTGCTGGATCGCGTCTTCGCCCCGAGCGAGGGCAGCGACGGCGTCCCCCAGGCGCTGGTCGTCGTCCCCACCCGTGAGCTGGGCATCCAGGTCGCCAAGGACCTGGCCGCCGCCGGCCGGACGCGTGGCGTCCGGGTGCTGCCGATCTACGGCGGCGTCGCGTACGAGCCGCAGATCGACGCGCTGCGCAAGGGCGTCGAGATCCTGGTCGGCACTCCCGGCCGACTGATGGACCTGCAGAAGCAGAAGCACCTCCGTCTGGACCGTGTGCACGCGCTCGTCCTCGACGAGGCCGACCGGATGCTCGACCTGGGCTTCCTCGACGACGTCGAGAAGATCCTGGCGATGCTGCCGGAAGACCGGCAGACGATGCTTTTCTCGGCCACCATGCCGGACCCGATCGTCACCCTGTCACGGCGCTTCCTGCGCCAGCCGATGACGATCCACGCCGGGCACACCGCCGAGACCGGCCCGTCGCCGCAGACCCAGCAGCTGGTCTACCGCACCCACTCGATGAACAAGGTCGAGGTGGTGGCGCGCATCCTCCAGGCGGAGGGGCGTGGGCTGACCATGATCTTCACGCGTACCAAGCGGGCCGCCGACCGGGTCGCCGAGGACCTCGACTTCCGCGGGTTCGCTGTCGCCGCGGTGCATGGCGACCTCGGCCAGGGCGCCCGCGAGCGGGCGCTGCGGGCGTTCCGGGCCGGCAAGATCGACATCTTGGTCGCCACCGACGTGGCGGCCCGCGGGCTGGACGTCACAGGCGTCACCCACGTCATCAACTACGACTGCCCGGAAGACCAGGACACCTACACCCACCGGATCGGTCGCACCGGCCGGGCCGGCGCGACGGGTGTCGCGGTGACCTTCGTCGACTGGGACGACATGCCGCGCTGGCGGATCATCGACAAGACCCTCGGTCTGGAGATGCCGGAGCCGCCGGAGACGTACCACACGTCGCCGCACCTCTACACCGACCTGCACATCTCCACCGAGGTCAGCGGGACGCTGCCCACGGCCGAGCGCACCCGGGCCGGGCTGTCCGCCGAGATCGAAGAGGACCTGGGTGGGACGACCCGCTCCCGCCGGGGCGACAGCGGCGGTCGGGGCCCCCGACGCGGTGAGGGTCGCGGCGAGCGCCGTGGTCGGGGCGATGGCCGCCGCGACCGCTCCGACGCTGGCACGCCGGCCGTCGCCGAGGCACCTGCGGGCGACGCCGCCGACGCCGCCGACGAAGGCACCCGTACCCCGCGCCGCCGGCGTCGCCGCCGGGCCGGTGAGGTGGTCGCGGGCGAGGCGACCGCGGTGATCTCCGCCG
The DNA here is from genome assembly GCF_040608575.1 of Micromonospora sp. NPDC005171. Lineage (NCBI taxonomy): Bacteria > Bacillati > Actinomycetota > Actinomycetes > Micromonosporales > Micromonosporaceae > Micromonospora > Micromonospora sp. NPDC005171. The sequence continues at coordinate 83,627 of NZ_JBEXIM010000017.1, forward strand.
ACGCCGGCCCCGCCGAGCCGGCGACCGCGTCCGACGGCGAGGCGTCCAAGCCGCGCCGCCGCCGACGCCGCCGTGGTGGCGGTTCCGGTGCGGGTACGCCGGCCGAGGCGACCGCCGACTGACCACCAGCCACACCTGACATCCCCCGCACCGCCTCGCGCGGTGCGGGGGATGTTCCCTTCTCCCACCCCACCTGCCGAAGATGGAACGATGCCGCAACCACTGGACGCCGCCCTTACCGAGGTTCGGGCGCTGCTGCTCGACCCCGCGCTGACCCGGGCGGTCGCCGCCGGACGCCGCCGCGGCCGCCGCCCCACAGTTGAGCGGGCCGAACTGCGGCCGGTGACGCTGAAGGCCGGGCCGCGGATGCAGATCACCACGTCCGACGGCGCTCGCCCGTACACCCGCAACGTCGCCTCCGGTCCCGAGGCCGTTGCGGCGATCGACGAACTGCTCGCCGAGCCGTTCGGCAACTGGCACGTCGAGACGGCCGACGCGACGCTCCAGCTGCGGGTGACCAAATCCGGCGAAGCGCAGGTGCACCGGGCCGCGACGTCCCGCCCGGCGGCGACCCCCACCGGAAACGACCGGGCCAAGGAATACCTGCTCGACCCGGGTGACCCGATCTTCGCCGAGATCGGCGGCTCGGCGGCCAAACGCCGCCAGGTGGACGCGTTCCTGCGGGCCCTGGCCGCTACCCTGCCCGACGACCTGACCGGCCCGCTACGCGTGGTCGACCTGGGCTGCGGCAACGCGTACCTGACGTTCGCCGCGTACCGCTACCTGACCAGTAGGGGGCTCGACGTCCAGCTGGTCGGCGTGGACGTCCGGGAGGACCAGCGGCGGCGCAACACCGAGCTGGCGCAGCGGCTGGGCTGGGCCGACCAGGTCAGTTTCGTGGCCGGGACGATCGCCAACGCCGTCGTCGACCCCGCCCCCGACCTGGTGCTGGCACTGCACGCCTGCGACACCGCCACCGACGAGGCGCTGGCCCGCGCGGTGCGCTGGGAGGCCCGCTGGGTGCTGGCCGCGCCGTGCTGCCACCACGACCTGGCGAAGCAGCTCCGCGCCCACCCCACCCCGGCCCCGTACGAGCTGCTGACCCGGCAGGGCATCCTGCGCGAACGCTTCGCCGACGTGCTCACCGACGCCCTGCGCGCCGGGCTGCTGCGGGTGCACGGGTACCGGGCCGAGGTGGTGGAGTTCGTGGACTCGCAGCACACCCCGCGTAACCTGCTGATCCGCGCACGTCGTACCGGCGCCGGGGCGACCGAGCCGCAGCGCGCGGAGTACCGCGAGCTGGTGGACCAGTGGCAGGTCACGCCCCGGCTGGAGACCCTGCTCGCCGCAGGCGGGAAGCCGACCGAACGGCAGCCGGCGATCTAGGTGCCTGTTGCGAAAGTGGATTTTGGCTGTAGATGATCACGCTCCCGTAGGGCATGGTGATCTGACGAATGGACAGTGGGCCCGACTTGAGGCGTTGTTGCCGCAGGCCATCAAGCCGGGCCGTCCGCCGGTGTGGACGCGACGGCAGCTGATAGACGGCATCCGGTGGCGGACCCGTACCTGTGCTCCTTGGCGTGATGTGTCGGAACGCTACGGGCCCTGGGGTCGGGTCTACGACCTGTTCCGGCGCTGGCAGCGCCATGGCACCTGGGCCACGAGATATGACAAGCTCGCCGTCCGCTACGAGGCGACCGTGTTGGTGGCAGTCCTCAACGAGTGTCTGTGACCAGCAGCACCTTCCCAACAACCCCTAGTCGACCCTGACCAGGTATTTGCCCCGCACCCCGCCCGCCTCCAGCGCCCGGTGTGCCGCCGCTGTCTCTTCCAGCGGGAAGACCGTGTCCACCGCCGGCCGCAGCTTCCCCTCCGTCACCTGGCGGGCGAGGTCGTCGAAGAGCGCACGTTTGGGGTTGCCGCTGAAGAAGCGCACCCGGCCGCGTCCATGGACGGCGCTGGCCGCGATGTAGCCCAGCGAGGCGGCGGGCCGCGTCAGGTCGAAGGCAATGGTGACCATGCGCCCGCCGGGCTTCAGCATCCGCCGTACGGTACGCAGGTCGGCGCCCGCCGTGTCGAGGATCACGTCGAACAGTCCCAGTTCCGCAGGGGACACGGTCCGGTGGTCGACGGCATGGTGGGCACCGAGCGTACGGACGAAGTCGAGGTTGGCAGCGCGGGCCAGGGCCGTGACCTCGGCGCCGTACGCCTGTCCGAGCTGGACGGCGGCGTTGCCCACGCCGCCCGCCGCGCCCCGTACGAGCAGCCGTTCGCCGGGGCGCAGTGCGGCCTTGTCGCGGAGGGCCGTGACGGCCGTGGTGGCCACCGGCAGCGCGGCGGCGGCCACGAGGTCCAGCCCGTCCGGGACCAGGCCGAGCTGCTCGGGCCGTACCGTCACGTACTCGGCAGCGCTGCCGAAACCGGAGCTGCGGCTCAGGACGCCCCACACCTGGTCGCCGACCGCTACGCCGGTCGCACCGGTGCCGAGTGCGGCGATCTCGCCAGTGAAGTCCAGCCCGATGCGCTGCGGGAACTTCCGGCCGGTGAGGAGGCGGGCCTGACCGGAACGGGCCGCCAGCTCAACGCCGTTCACGCTGAACGCGCGCACGCGCACGAGGACCTCGCCGGGTGCCGGTTCGGGGCGTGGCACCCGGCCCACATATAGCACCTCGGGGCCGCCGAAGCGGTCGAACAGTACGGCTTTCATCGTGCGGTCGTCCATCGTTGCGTTCTCACCTTCGCTACCAGTGACCGTTGGGGATCGTGCACCGAGCGTAGACTGGCAAGCGGACGACATCGTCCACTTGACCGGAGGTGAGAGACAGCGGTGGGGGAATCCTCTCGGATAGCGGGTCAGGACGGTCTGCGAGCGGACGCCCGGCGCAATCGGCGGCGCGTCCTCTGGGCTGCCCGCGTCGTCTTCGCCGAGCACGGCATCGACGCGCCCATGGCGACCGTGGCCCGACGGGCGGGGGTCGGCGTGGCGACGCTGTACCGGCGTTTTCCGACGCGGGACGCCCTGGTGCGGGCCGCGTTCGCGCACCAGATGGAGACCTGTGCTCGGGCGCTCACCGAGGCGCTGGCCGACCCCGATCCGTGGCAGGGCTTCCAGCGGCTGGTCGAGACGGTCTGCGAACTACAACGGGAGGAACGGGGCTTCCCGGCCGCGTTCGTCGCGGCCTTTCCGGACAGCAGGCGAGAACACTCGCGGGTACGGGAACAGGCCGAGCGGGACTTCATGACCCTGGTCCGCAGGGCTCAGGCGGCGGGCGCGCTGCGGGCCGACTTCCACCCCTCCGACTTTGCCGTGGCCCTGTTGTCCCACTGCGGTCTGGTCACCGCACTGCCGGGTGACCATGCGGCGTCCCGGCGTTTGGTGGCGTACCTGCTCCAGTCGTTCCGCGCCGAGGCAGCCCACGGAGCGCTGCCGGCGCCGAGCGCACTGTCACTGCGCAGTCTTCCGCTCGCGGCCGATGGTTCCCAGGGACAGCGGCCCTCCAGAGCCTGATACGAAGCGGCGCCTGCCGCGTGGCCCGCCCTTCGGACGACCGCGCCACGTTCGCAGCAGGCCCTAGTCGACACGTGGGCACCGACTAACGACGCCATTCGCCGTTGCCGCCGCGATCCCGGCCACTTGTGCGCTCGCCGGCACCACGGTCGAGGACCGCCACCCGCTCGCCACCGCTCCACTGGCCGGCCCATCCGCCGTCGGCCGGGGCGGCGGGGAACTGGTGCCGCTGGCGGCCAGCACCTGGAGACCGGTCGCGGAGTCGGTGCGGAGCACCAGAACCAGCAACCAGATCCAGAACGCGGCGGCGAAGACGCCGGCCTTGGCGACGAAGAAGAGGCTCACCGCACCGGGCTGGTACGGCTGGGGGCGGCTCGATTCGGCCATGGTGCTCCTCGGCGGTGTCCGGTCGGAGGCGGCAGGCGGCAGACGCGGTGTCGGGACGGGCACCGAGCTTGATGGAACAACGATGAAGATCGCTCGATGCAATTTTCGTTCTGCACACACGCTTCCAGAGAAAAGTCTCGTCCACGGGACAGTTTGTGCGGTCAGTCAATTGTTTCCGGCTCCGGGCGTACTACCCTCGGAAGGCGCATCGTCCCGGCGCTCCGGCGGGAGGGGAAGACACACAGGGATGGGATCCGCCGACGTATCACCGCAGATGGCCTTCGCCCGCTTCGTCCGGCGCGCCATCGATGACGCTCGCGACGAACGTGGCTGGACCGTGACTGATCTTGCCTCGCACACGGGCGTGGGTCGCTCCACCGTGTTCCGCTGGCTGGCCGGCGATTGGCAGGATTATCCCGAGTTGGCCAAGGTGCGCGGCTTCTGCGCCGCACTGGATCTGCCGGTCGCCGCCGCGTTCCGCGCGCTCGGGCTGCCCGACGCCGGTCCCGCGCCCCGCCGCCGCCAGGACGACGGCCCGGTGGAGGCCGACGTCCGGGCCATCCTGGACCGGCTGGCCGACCCGACGGTCCCCGCCGAGGAGAAACACCACATCCGCGACCTGCTCCGCTACCTGGCCCGCCGCCCCATCCGCCGAGCCGGCTAACCCACCCCACCCCCACCCCGGGGCACGGCCCCGGGCCGCAGGCGCGGTTGATCATGAAGTTGTGGCCACGACACGCCGTGGCGAGAGGCAACAACTTCATGATCAACGCCGAGAGGGCGGGGGCTGGGGCGGTCTAGGGGACGGTTAGGGTCAACTCGGCGGTTCGGACTTCGGCGTTCACCTGGAAGTCGAGGTAGAGGCGGTAGCGGCCCGGGCCCGGAGTGGTCAACCAGAACTTGATCTGACCGTCCACCAGCTCGGTCTCCGGATGCACGTGCAGGTAGCCGAGGTCGCCCTCGCGCAACACCACCAGGTGCCCGTACGCCCCGAGGTACCGCTCCAGCGGGGCGGCACCGCCAGCTCCGTCGACCCGGAACGTCAGTGGCACGGTCGCCCCGATCTGCGGAGTGCCCTGGTAGCCGACTGTGAAGCCGTCAACTGTGGTCGAGGTGGCCGGCCCTGGGAGTGGACGGGGCCGGTAGTCGCCGGGTGCCACCAGGTCCGTGCCGAGGGTCACCGCGGTCTGCGCGCCGTTGTCGGCGACCACGGTGAAGTCGGCGTACGCGCGCCAGAGGCCGGGCTGCGCGAGCGTCAACGGCACCGACCAGGTGCCGTCCGCTGCCATGGTCGGGTGCAGGTGCTGGTAACCGGACAGGTCCCGCCGGACGACAATGAGGTGCATCGGCTTGTCGTGCACGATGGCGAACCGGGTGACCGGCCGGCGCTGCGCGTCGCGCACCTGGAAGCGGAGCTGACCGGGGCGACCCGCCGCGAACTCGGTGGCCAGGGGTGCCACGGTGAACCCGGCCGAGCTGACCGCCAGACCGCCCGGTTCGGTGGCCGCGCCCTGATCGGTGGCCGTGGCACCGCCATGGTTGTGCGGCGCGACGCCCGGTGGGTCGGTGTGCTCGGCGGCCAACGACGGACTGCCGGTGGCGGCGGCACCGTTCGTGTTCAGCCGGCCGAGGCCGAAGCCGAGCAGCACCGCGAGCACCAGCCCGCCGACGACCAGCGCCAGCCGGAGAGTGCTCCGGTCCGGCCCGACGGGACCCTGATCAGCCACGACCGACACCCCGCGCCTGGGCGGCCTCGCCGCCAGCGGTCGGGTCCGCGCCGGGGTACGGGCGGCGGACTGGCTGCTGGTCGGTCATGCCGCCCACGGTACCGCCGCGTCCGGCCGCGCCAGGCCGACGCCCGGGCAGCGTGGCGACTGTCGCAATCGACGCCGCCCGGGAACTTTCCCACCCGACGAGCGCAGACCCCGCCGCAGCGTCGGGCAACGTCCCGACCTGGGCACGGACTCTGCAGCGCCGAGGACCGGTCTCGCGACCGACCGGAGGGCAGCCGGTCAGCCGGCCACGGCGAGGGCGAGTGGGAGCACGTCCGTCGCGCCGGCTCGGCGCAGGGCACGGGCCACAAGCGTCATCGTCCAACCCGAGTCGATCAGGTCGTCGACGAGCAGCACGGGGCCGTCCAGCCCGGCCAGCGCGCCGACCAGGTCGGTCGGCACGGTGAAGGCGTCGTGCAGCGTGCGTACCCGTTGGGCGCTGTTGCCGCGCGGCCCCGCTGGGCCGTCGGGGCCGGCCGCGGTGACCTCGCCGAGCAGCGGCAGACGGCCCACGGTGGCGATCCGCTCGGCGAGCGAGCCGAGCAGCCGGGGTCGCCGCCGGGAACCGACAGCGACCACCGCCACCGGCCGGCGGGGCCACGGGTCGTCGCCGTGGGCCCACGCCTTGAGCACCTCCACGACCGCGCCGGCGACGTCGTCGGGCAGCGGCGCGTCCGGCGCCTCCGGGCCGACGAGAGCCCGCAGCCGGCCACCCCAACCCAGGTCGGAAAGACGCCCGACGGCCCGGCCCGGCAGCGCCTGCTCCGCGGGGGCGATCCGGCCCTTGAGGGGTACGCCCACCGCGTCGAGCCCGGTCGGCCAGAGCTTCTTCGGCGCGATCTCCACACCGGGTCGGCCCAGGAAGGTCTGCGCGGCGGCGAGCGCGGCCGTCGACACGTCGGCGGCGAAGAGAGGGTCGGCGCACCTGTCGCACCGGCCGCAGTCGGCCGCCTCGGTGTCGTCCAGGCGTTCCCGTAGGTATCGCATTCGGCAGTCGGACGTGGTCGCGTACTCCCGCATGGCCTGTTGCTCGACGGTGCGCGCCTCGGCGACGCGGCGCAACCGGGCCTCGTCGTAGACCCACGGCTCGCCGGTGGCGAGCCACCCACCGCGCACCCGGCGGACCGCGCCGTCCACGTCGAGCACCTTGAGCATCAGCTCCAACCGGGCCCGACGCAGGTCGACGAGGGGTTCGAGGGCCTGGGTGGAGAGCGGGCGGTCGGTGTGCAGGGCGGCAAGCACGGCGCGGACCTGCTGCTCCGGTGGGAACGCGAGCGAGGCGAAGTAGCGCCAGATCGCGGCGTCCTCGACGCCGGGCAGCAGCAACACCTCGGCGTGCTCGACGGCGCGGCCGGCCCGGCCGACCTGCTGGTAGTACGCGATCGGCGAGGGGGGCGCGCCGAGGTGGACGACGAAGCCCAGGTCGGGCTTGTCGAAGCCCATGCCGAGGGCGCTGGTGGCGACCAACGCCTTGATCTTGTTGTCGAGCAGGTCCTGTTCGGCGGCCCGCCGGTCGGCGTCGTCGGACTGCCCGCTGTACGAGGCGACCGGGTAGCCCCGGGAGCGCAGAAACTCGGCCGTCTCGCCCGCTGCCGCCACGGTGAGCGTGTAGACGATGCCTGAGCCGGGCAGCTGGTCCAGGTGGTCGGCGAGCCAGGCCAGCCGGTGCGCCGGGCTGGGCAGGTCGAGCACCCCGAGGCGCAGCGACTCGCGGTCCAGGGTGCCGCGCAGGATGAGGGCGTCGCCCAGCTGCTCGGCGACGTCCTGGGTGACCCGGGCGTTGGCGGTCGCGGTGGTCGCCAGCACGGGGGTGCGCTCGGGCAGCTCGGCGAGGAACGTCCGCAGCCGCCGGTAGTCCGGCCGGAAGTCGTGCCCCCAGTCGGAGACGCAGTGCGCCTCGTCGACCACCAGCAGGCCGGTGGTCGCGGCCAGCTTCGGCAGGACGCCGTCGCGGAAATCCGGGTTGTTGAGCCGTTCCGGGCTGATCAGCAGGACGTCCACGGCGCCGGTCTGGATCTCGGCGGTGATCTCGTCCCACTCGTCGAGGTTCGCCGAGTTGATGGTGCGGGCCCGGATGCCGGCCCGAGCGGCCGCCTCAACCTGGTTGCGCATCAACGCCAGCAGCGGCGAGACGATGACTGTCGGCCCGGCCTGGCCGCCCCGCTCGGCCTGGTCGCTGTCGCGCAGCAGGGCGGTGGCCACGAAGTAGACAGCCGACTTGCCCCAACCGGTCCGTTGGACGCAGAGCACCCGTCGCCGGTCGACGACGAGTGCCTCGATGGCGCGCCACTGGTCCTCGCGCAGCCGGGCGTGGTCGCCGGCCAGCCGGCGCAGCACCGCCTCGGCCCGCTCCCGTACGCCTGCCCGCTCTGCTGTCTCCACCCGGCATTTCTACCAGCGCCGTCCGTCAAGCCCTTGTTGATCAAGAGGTTTCGTCATCATTCGGCCGGATTCCGACACGAACCTCTTGATCAACAACCGGGCGCTTCGTCAGCGGCCGAGGACCGAGCCTCCGTTCACGCCCAGGACCTGACCCGTGACATAACCGGCCGTCGGGCCGGCCAGGTAGCGGACCGCTTCGGCGACATCGTCCGGCAGCCCGGCCCGTCCGACCAGGGTCGCCGCCACTCGCTTCGCATGCCCCTCGGCGGTCATCCGGTCAGCGAAGAACTCGGTCTCGGCGACGTAGCCGGGGCTCACCACGTTGACCGTGATCTGCTCCGGACCAAGCTGCGCCGCCAGGTCGTACGCCCAGCCGTGCAGGGCCGCCTTCGCCGCCGAGTACGGCCCACCGCCGCCCCGCTGGGCGGAGATCGAGCTGATGAGGATCACTCGCCCGCCCGGTCGACGCAGAGCCGGCCGCAGCGCCTCGGTCAGCAGCACGGCGGTGAGCACGTTGGCGTCCAGGTTGGCCCGCCAGTATGCGGCTGTCCCGGCCAACGTGTCGGTGTCCCGGTCCAGATAGCCGCCAGCGTTGTTGACCACCACGTCGACCGGTCGGTCACCAACCGCCGCGAGGACCGCGTCGAGCTGCTCCGGATCGGTCAGGTCCGCGGTCACGGCGGTGACCGCGTCCGGCCGCCCGCAGTCCGCGGCGATCTGCGCGGCGGTGGCCGTCAACACGTCCGCCCGCCGCCCGACGATCAGTACGTCGTACCCGTCCCGGGCGAGCACTCCCGCCACGGCCGCCCCGATCCCGGTCCCGCCGCCACTGACAACCGCAATCCGCGAGTCCATCTTCTGACCTCCCCTGCGAGAAACCCCGTCGATCATGAAGTTATCGCCATTCGCCGGGGGGTGTCATGGCAGTAACTTCATGATCGACGGGGGTGGGGGTTTGGGTTAGGGGCGGGGGCGGAGGGCGCGGGTCAGGTGTGCCAGGCGGGGGGCCAGGCTGGTCAGGCCGCCGGGGAAGAAGTAGACGGCCAGGATGAAGACCGTGCCCAGGACGAACAGCGGCTGGCTCAGCGGACGGCTGAGAATGGCCGGCAGGCTGTCCACGGCGTCGCTCGTGCCGAACGCGGTGAGCCGGTGGTCCAGGTACATGTAGAGGACACCGCCGAGCACTGGACCCCACCGGGTGCCCGGCCCGCCGAGCACCACCATGACCAGCAGCGACAGGGTCAGCTCGGAGGACGTGATGTGCGGCGACGCGCCGCCGACGATCAGGACATAGACCACCCCGCCCGCCGACGCCAACCCGCCGGCCAGGGTGAACGCCACCAGCTTGTAGCGGTACGGGTCCAGGCCGAGCACGCCGATCCGCCGCTCGTCGTCGCGCAACCCGGCGAGCACCCGCCCGGTCGGCGACCCGCTCACCCGGTGCACCACGAAGACCACGAGGGTCAGGTACGCCAGCGCCAACCAGTACAGGTTGACCGTGTTGGTCACCCCCACCAGCCCGGCGGGCAGCCCGGACACGTCCAGCGGCAGACCCTCCTCGCCACCGGTGAGCCCGCCGAAGTCCCGGGCCACCAGGATCGCGCCCACCTGGGCGAAGGCCAACGTGACCATGGCGAAGGCGATGCCCACCGTCCGCAGCGCCACCGCGCCGAGCAGCGCGGCGAGGATCGTGCCGCCGGTGACGGTCAGCAGCGCCGCCTGCCACAGCGGCAGACCGGCCCGGGTGACGAGGATGTCGGTGCCGTAGACGCCGGCCGCGAAGTACAGCGCGTGCCCGAAGGAGAGCATCCCGGTCCGGCCGAAGAGCAGGTCGTACCCGGCCGCCAACCCACCGAAGATCAGGCAGATGGCGAGCAGTTGCAGGGTGCCGGGCGAGTTGACCGGCCCCTCGAAGATCCCCGGCAGGGAGATCGTCGAGTACGGCAGGATCGCCAGCACCACCAGCGCGACCAGCGGCAGGAACGGGCGCACCCGGTGCCACCGCCCCCGCTGCGATGTCAACTCGTCGGGCACCTGGGCGGGAGGCGCGTCGATCACCGTCATGCCGTTGCCACCTTTCCGGCGATGCCCTGCGGGCGCAGCAGCAGCACCACAGCCAGCAGGCCGACCACGCAGATGTCGCCCAGCCCGGACGTGCCGTAGTAGTTGACGAACTGCTGCACCAGCCCGACCACAACCGCCGCGTACGCGGAGCCGACCACCGAACCCATCCCGCCGATCACCACCACGATGAACGCGAAGATCAGCAGCGAACCGCCCTGCCCGGGGGAGACGGTGCCGAAATAGACCCCGCCCAGCGCTCCGGCGAGCGCGGCGGCCGCACCACCGATCGCGAAGACCAGTGTGAACGCCTTGCGGACGTCGATGCCCAACGCCGTCACCATTTCCCGGTTCTCCACCCCGGCCCGGATCACCAGGCCGTAGCGGGTCCAGCGCAGGAACGCCAGGATCGCCCCGAGCACCAGCACCGCCGCGACGATCAGCAGCAGGCCACCGTTGGGCACCTGCGCGCCGAGGATGCCGGTCACCTGCCGGGTCCAGTCCGGACGCGGGAACGGCCGGGCGTCCGCACCCCAGGTGGCCTGCAACAACGCCACCCCGGCCAGCGACAGCCCGACGGTGACCAGCACCTGCTCGATGGTGCGGGAGTACAGCGGACGGATCAGCACCAGCTCGACCAGGATCGCGACGAGCGTGCCGGCTGCCACCCCGAAGGCGACCGCCAACACGAAGCCGAACCCGTCCGGGCCGGCACCCGGCAGGTTGCCCGCCGCCCACCAGGTGCCGTACACGCCGACACCGAGGAACAGCCCGTGCGCGAAGTTGAGCACGTCGGCGAGGCCGAAGACCAGGGACAGGCCGGAGGCGACCAGGAAGTACAGCGCCGCCAGGCCGAGCCCGGTCAACGCCAACAGGATGACCGTACCCATCAGTGCGCGTCCTTCCCCGCCGTGGCGGCTCGGCCCGGCTCGACCGGGTGGTGCGACTCGCCGGTGCCGACGCCGAGCAGCGACTTGGTCAGCGCCGTCTCCAGCAGCAGCTCGCGGGCGTCGCCGGTCCAGGCCACCTTGCCGGCGGCGAGCACCACCGCGTCGCGGGCCAGCCGGCGTACCACCGCCAGGTTCTGCTCAACGAGCAGCACCGGCACCGACTCCGCGACCCGTTCCAACACCTCGGCCACCTCGGTCACCACCTTCGGCGCCAGCCCCTTGGTCGGCTCGTCGACGAGCAGCAGCCGGTTGTCGTTGAGCAGCACCCGCCCGATCGCGAGCATCTGCTGCTGCCCCCCGGAGAGCGAACCGGCCCGTTGCCGTCCGCGCCGGTCCAGCTCCGGAAAGAGCGCGAAAACCTTGTCGTACGCCGGGGTGGTGCCGCGTTGTTCGGCGAGCCGCAGGTTCTCCGCGACGGTGAGGCCGGCGAACACACAGCGGTCCTCGGGCACGTAGCCCAGCCCGCCGCGGACCAGCCGGTGGGTCGGGCGGGCCAGCAGGCTCTGCGCGCCCATCCGGATGGTGCCGCGGACCTCCCCGGCGGGCGGGGTGAGGCCGACGATCGCGCGCAGCGTGGTGGTCTTGCCGACGCCGTTGCGACCGAGCAGGACGGTCACGCCCGTCGGGGCGACAGTGAAGGACACCCCCTGGAGGATGTGCAGCCCGGAGATCCGGACCGACAGGTCCTCCACACTGAGGATCGGTTCCATCAGAGTCGCCTCCGTTCGCGACTGCGGGGCTCGCACAAACCCGGCTCACTCCTCGCGCTCACAGGACTGCCTCCGTTCGCGACTGCGGGGCTCGCAAACCCGGCTCACTCCTCGCGCTCACAGCGACTCCCCCAGGTAGGCCTCTTGCACAGTGGGGTTGGCCATCACCGTCTCCGGGGTGTCGCAGGCCAGCAGCGCGCCGTGGTGCATGACGGCGATCCGGTCGGCCAGCTCCAGGATGACGTCCATGTGGTGTTCGACCATCAGCACCGCCCGGCCACTGTCGCTGGTCAACGACTTGATGACGGCAACCAACTCCGGTACGTCCTCGGCGCTGACCCCGGCCATCGGCTCGTCCAGCAGCATCACCCGCGGCTCACCGGCGAGCAGCAGGGCGATCTCCAGCTTGCGTTTCTCGCCGTGGGCCAGGGTGCCGGCGAGGGCCGTACCCCGGTGGGCGAGGCCGACCCGGTCGAGCGCCACGTCGGCGGCGACGGCGACCTCCCGGTCGGCCGCCGCCCGCCGCCACAGCGCCATCGAACCCCCGCAGTGCGCCTGCACGGCGAGCCGGACGTTCTCCCGCACGCTCAGCGAGCCGAAGACCGAGGACGCCTGGAAGGTACGGCCCAGACCGAGGCGGGCCCGCCGGTGCGGCGGCAGCTCCCCGATGTCCTGCCCGTCCAGGGTGATCCGACCCTCCGTGGCCCGGCGCAGGCCGGTGATCAGGTTGAACAGTGAGGTCTTGCCTGCGCCGTTCGGCCCGATGACGCCCAGGAACTCCCCGGGCGCCAGATCGAGGTAGACGCTGTCGACGATGGCGACCTCACCGATCCGCCAGGTCAGACCGCGGGTGGCGAGCATGGTCAGCCCTTCATGGCCACGGCCGGCGGCGCGGTCTCGTCACCGGTGAGGCTCTTCTGCGCGGTCGCGGTGAAGGCCGTGCCGCTGCCGGTCAGCTTGGCCTGGAACATCGGCTGGAGCAGCGCGTGGTCGGCGGCCCGGATGGTCATCTTGCCCTTGACCCCGTCGAAGCTCCAGCCCTCCAGGGCGGTGACCATCTTGTCGACGTCGTCCCCACCCTCCTGCGCGGCGCGGACCACCATCTGGGCGGCGGCGAAGCCGTCCGGGTGGAACAGGTCGATGGTGCTGACCTTCGCCTTGAGGGCCTTGCTGGCCTCGGTGTCGCTGGCACCGTCGAAGTAGTGCGACAGGAAGGAGATCTTCGCGCCGGCCGCGCCGAAGGTCGGCCAGGAGGCGCGGATGTCCAGACCGGTGACGACGGTGGTGGACGAGAGCACGGCCTGCTGGTCGAGGGTCTGCCACATGGCCGGGGCGGTGGTGCCCGCCCACGCCACGAAGAGCAGGTCCGGCTTGGCCGCCTTGATCTGGCTGGCGAACGGGGTGAACTCGGTGGCACTGGCCGGCGCCCGGACACTGCTCACTGTCGCGCCCGCGCTGCCGATGACGGCCTTCACGGCGGCCTCGTTGGCGTCGCCGAACGCGCCGTCCTGCGCGAAGACCACCACCTTCTTGCCGGCCGGGTCGCCGATGAACGACTTGGCGGTCACCACATCCTGGTAGGACTGCCGGCCGGAGCGGAAGGTGTACTTGTTCGCGCCGGTCACCGCGTCCGTGGCCGCCGGGCCGGAGATGAAGAGGACCTTGTTCTGCGCCGCGATCGGCGCGACCTGGAGCGCCACCCCGGAGGCGGTGGAGCCGGCGATGATCTTCGTGCCCTTGCCGATCAGGTCCTTCGCCGCGGAGACCGCCTTGGCCGGATCGCCCGCGTCGTCGACCTCGGTCAACTCGATCTTCCGGTCACCGACCTTGCCGGTGCCCTGGGTGGCGAAGTCCAGCCCCGCCTTGAACCCCTCGATGTACTGCTTTCCATAGCTGGCCAGGGCTCCCGACTGGGAGTACACCAGGCCGACCTTGACCGGCGCGGCGCTGTCGCCGCCGCCGGTGGCGGTGTCCTGCGGGCTGCCACAGGCCGTGGCGGCCAACGCCGCGGCCATCATCGTGGCGGCGGAGAGGAACACCCGCCGCGTCGTCCGGACCGTCATTGCGACTCCACATGAGGACTCGGAGGGAGAGAACTTCTTCGTGACGGCTCACGCTAGAAGTGACGTCACCCACGAGCTATGTGGCGGAAACACACAAGTAACAGGAATGAGGTGGCCGAGGGTTACAACGGACCGCACTACCAGCCGGGAGCCCACCCTCTCGATGGCCCGAACCCCCACGGACCACCCGAACCGTGTGTCGCCCCGCGCCATTCGCCCGGTTCTGCTCCGCCGAAAGACCCGCGATGGGCCTGCCGCCTCGGCCCGGACGCACGGGCGAACACCCGCGCGATCTTGCGCCCACGACACGTGATCCCGGTCGGGGCAGCCCCGGACGTGCCGCTGGCCCGTCGTCCGGGTGACGGACGACGGGCCAGCGGGCGGGCCGGGCGTGGTCGGCCCGGTGGTCGGCTCGGCGCAGGTCAGCGCCGGCCGAGGTTCGGGTCAGCGGCCGGCGAGGGCGGCGACGGCGGTGTCCGGGTGGTCGCTGAAGACACCGTCGAGGCCCAGGCCGAGGAAGAGTTCGTACTCGGCGGTGATGTCGCCGCGCGCGTTCGGGTCGGTGCCGATCCGGAAGTCCACCGGGAGGAACTGGTTCTCGGCGCGGAACGTCCAGGAGTGCACGAGCAGGTGCTCCCGGTGCGCGTCGCGTACCACGGTGGTCGGGGCGAGCAGGGCGCCCGCGGCGTTCCGGGGGACGATCAGGTTCTTGTTCGCGCCGATGCCGTCGGCGTACCCGGCGATCCACTTCAGCCCGGTCGGTGTGGCCAGATCCTGGTAGGTGCGGGCGTCACCGGTGGCGGTGAAGTCGTAGGGGCGGCCTGTCGCGTCGAGCAGTTGGACCAACTTCACGTCGGTCAGCCGGCTCAGGCGACGCAGGTTGGCCGTCTCGAACGACTGGATGAAGACCGGCGAGTTCTTCCGGTCCAGCTTGTTCTGCCGCAGCACCCGGAGCAGCGGCTCCTCCAACGGCAGTTTGATCGAGGCGAAGTAGCTCGGGTGCTTGGTCTCCGGGTAGATGCCGATGGTGCGGCCCCGTGCCCGCCCCTCGGTCCGGGCCAGGTCGATGACTTCCTGGAGGGTGGGCACCTCGAAGCGGCCGTCGAAGGCGGTGTTCGCCACGCGTACCTGCGGCAGCCGCTCCTTGGCGCGCAGTGTCTTCAGCTCGGCGAGGGTGAAGTCCTCGGTGAACCAACCGGTCACCGCGACACCGTCGATGGTCTTCGTCGCCTTGCGGGACGCGAACTCCGGGCGGGCCGACACGTCTGTGGTGCCGGAGATCTCGTTCTCGTGCCGGGCGACCAGCACGCCGTCGGAGGTGGAGACCAGGTCCGGCTCGATGTAGTCGGCACCCATCCGGATCGCCAACCGGTACGCCTCCAGCGTGTGCTCCGGCCGGTAACCGCTGGCGCCCCGGTGACCGATCACGATTGGGCGATCGTCGGCCCGGGAGTGGTCCGCGTTCGTGGCCGGTTCGGCGGCCGCGATGGTCGGTAGGGCCACGGCGGCGGCGAGCAGCGCGCCGGCCACGCCGAGGGTCGAGAGGGTACGTCGCAACGCCGTCTCCTGTCATCGGTTGGTCCGGGTAAGCAGACCGCCCGTGATTTGCCAGGAGTTGGTCGATGGCTGGCCGGCAGGTGAATCTCCGGATTGCCCGTTCCCACTCCAGGGTCGCGGGCGGACAGGAAGATTGTCTGGTGCGCCGGTTTTTCCGCAATCCCGTGCGGCTGGTGCCGTTCGCGTTCCTGGTGCCGATCCTGCTCGGCACCGGGTTGCTCATGGCGCGCTGGTCGACCGTCGAACACCAACGCCCACCCGTGGTCACCGCGCTCTTCACCGCCACCTCGGCCGTGTCGGTCACCGGCATGGCCATCACCGACACGCCGAACTACTGGTCCGGCTGGGGACTCCTGGTGATCACCCTGCTCACCCAGCTCGGCGGCCTCGGCATCCTCACCGTCGCGGCACTGGTCATCCTGGTGGTCTCCAGCCAGCTCGGGCTGCGCAACCGGTTGCTGGTGCAGGCCGAGACGGCGGAGTTCGGCATCGGTGACGTGGGTCGGTTGCTCCGCCGGATCGCACTGACCGTCTTCGCCTGCGAGGCTGTGATGACAGTGCTGGTCGCCGGCCGGCTCTGGCTGACCTACGACTATTCCTTCGGGCGTGCCCTCTGGTCGGGCGTCTTCCACGCCGTGCAGGCGTTCAACAACGGTGGCTTCGCGCTCTACACCGAGGGCCTGTTGGCCTTCAGCCGTGACCCGTGGGTGTCGCTGCCGCTGGCGCTCGGCGCGATCGTCGGCGGTCTCGGGTTTCCCGCGCTGTTCGAGGCGGTCCGCGAGTGGCGTCAACCGGCGCACTGGGCGGTGGCAACGAAGTTGACCATCTGGGGCAGCGCGGTGCTGCTGCTCGTCGGCTTCGTTGGCCTACTCGCCGCCGAATGGACCAACGAGGGCACGATCGGCCAGTACGACGTACCCGGCAAGGTCCTCGCGTCGTTCACCCAGATCGCACTGAGCCGCACCGGCGGCTTCAGCATCCTGAACATCGCCGACCTCCAGGAGGAGAGCTATCCCCTGCTGATCGTGCTGATGTTCATCGGTGGCGGTAGCGCCAGCACGGCCGGTGGCATCAAGGTCTCCACGTTCTTCCTGCTGGCATTCACCATCTGGGCGGAGTTGCGAGGTGAGCCCGACGTGACGATCGGGCACCGCCGGGTGGCCACCGCCAGCCAGCGGCAGGCGGTCACCGTGGCGCTGCTCAGCGTCGCGTTGGTGACGGCCGGAACCATGCTGTTGCTGCTGCTCACCGAGGGCGTCCGCTTCGTCGCGGCCCTGTTCGAGGTCACCAGCGCGTTCAGCACCACAGGTCTGACCATCGGTCTGGCCGCCGAACTGCCGGCCGGCGGGCAACTGGCGCTGACCGTGCTGATGTTCATCGGCCGCGTCGGGACGCTCACCCTGGGGTCGGCGATCGCCCTGAACACCAGACGCCGGCTCTACCGCTATCCCCAGGAGCAACCAATTGTCGGCTAGGACGTGTTTCGGAAGTGTCGGCCGGCCAGCACGTCGGAAACACGCCGTTGGAAGCAGGGAGGGCCGAGGTGTCGGCTAGACGGGCGGACAGCGGCGGCATCGTGGTGATCGGGTTGGGTCGGTTCGGTTGCCACCTGGCCGGGTCGCTGACCCGAATGAACCGCGAGGTGTTGGCCATCGACCGCAGCCCGGCGAAGGTGCAGCGCTGGTCGGCCCAGCTCGACCGGGTGATTCAGGCCGACGCCACCGAGGAGGGGGCGCTGCGGCAACTGGGCATCGCCGGTTTCGGACGGGCGGTGGTGGCCATCGGGGCCTCGGTGGAGGCGAGCGTGCTCACCGTGTTGGCGCTGGTCGAGCTGGGTGTGCCCGAGATCTGGGCACGGGCGACCTCGCAGAAGCACGCCAAGATCCTGGGGTCGGTGGGCGCGCACCATGTGATCTTCCCGGAGGCGGAGACCGGGGACCGGGTCGCGCACCTGATCGTGAGCCGGTTGCTCGACTTCATCGAGTTCGACGATGACTTCGCCATCGCCACCGTCCGGGTGCCGGAGTCCCTGGCCGGACGCACCCTGCTCGACCTGCGACCGGAGGATCGCTACGGGATTCGTGTGATCGGCGCCAAACCGCCGGGCGAACGCTTCCGGTACGCGTCCGACGACATCGCACTCCCCAGGGGTGGGGTGGTCATCGTCGAGGGTGGGATCGACCAGGTGCAGCGATTCGCGGGCCTCCGCTGAATTCGCTACTTCCTCTTTCCAGCGCCCTTCCCCTTCCCCTCACCCTTCGTCACTTTCCCGCTTTTCCCGAACCACCACCCGTCCCCTTGCTCTTGCCGGGCTTCTCGGGTTTGGCCTTCGTCGCGCCATTGCCGGGACCGGTGCCGCCCGCCGTCGCTACCTTGGCCGGGGCCTTCGGCGGCGTCGCCTTGCCCGGCGGGGCCTTCGTCGCGGCGGCCTTGCTCGGCGGGGCCGTGGACGGCACACTGCCGGCGACCCCGGACACCCGAACCCCGCAGGTCGCGTCGCCCAGCCGAAACTCGACAGGCAGCGGGTTCGCCCCGCTGTACTTACCCGTGAGGGTCACCTTCTCTGCTGCACCGGGGGCCAGCGTGGTGCGCTGGGCCGCCGGCCGGACGAGCACCGTGCTCCCCTGCTGGTGCACAGGCGCGGGCTCCGCCTTCGTCACCTTCTGCTGCCCCGGGAAGGTGAAGCTCATCGTCCAGTCCTGCAGCTCACGGCCACCGGTGTTGGTCAGGGTCAGCTCGGCGGCGAACTCGGTGCCGGAGTCGGAGCGCAACGCGTACGCCACCTCGCAGGGCACCGCCGCCGGCAGACCCATCCGAGCCTCGGTCGTCGGCCGGTCCCCACCGCTGGCCGGGCTGCGCGAGGTGAACCCCCACATCGCCCCGGTGACCGCGATCAGCCCCACGGCGGCCACTCCGGCCTCCACCCGTCGACGCCGGGTCACCCGCTGCCGCGCCCGACGGTCCCGATTGCGGGTCCGCGACAACGGCAACGCGTCGGTCGCCGCCGACCAGGGCAGGATCGTGGTACGCGCGCTGCCGAGCATGGCCGGGTCCAGGGGCCCGGCGGCCGGGGAGACCGGCACCGCCGCGAGCATGCCCGCCGCCTCGGCCAGCGTCCGGGTCAGCTCGGCGGTGGCCGGTCGGTCGGCGGGCCGCTTGGCCAGGCAACGTCCGACCAGCTCGGCGATCCCGTCGGGCAGCCCCGGGACGGTGGGCATCGGATCCGGGTCGTTGTACATGTGGGCACGCAGCATCTGGGTGGTCGTGCTGGCCTGCCACGGCAGTCGGCCGGTGAGCATCCGGTAGAGCAACAGCCCCACGGCGTACACGTCGGTGGCCGGTGAGACCTGGCCGTTGTCCAGCCGCTCCGGGGCGAGGTACGCGGGAGTGCCCAACAGCGTGCCGTCCGGCCCCTTCTCGCTCTCCCCGACGAGCGCGGAGATGCCGAAGTCGACCACCTTGACACCGGTCGAGGTGAGCATGACGTTGCCCGGGGTGACGTCGCGGTGCACCACGCCTCTGGCGTGCGCGGTGGCCAGCGCCGAGCTGACCTCGGCGCCGATGGTCACCGCGTCCCGCCACGGCAGCCGGCTCTCCCGGCCCAGTCGGCTGGCCAGCGAAGCGCCGTCGACCAGCTCCATCACCACGTACGGCACGGTCAGCCCGACCTGCTCGGACTCGCCGTAGTCGTACACGTTGGTGATGTTGGGGTGGCAGAGCCGCGCGGCGGCCTGCGCCTCGATCCGGATGCGGTGGCGGAAGGCCCGGTCGCTGGCCAGCCGGGAGGCCAGCACCTTCACCGCGACCTGGCGGCCGAGCACCTCGTCGTAACCACGCCAGACCACCGACATGCCGCCCGCGCCGAGCTGCTCGATCAGCCGGTATCTCTCATCGAGCAGCTGCGCGCCGTTTCGGTCCCCACCACCCATGGTGAGCGTTGTTGCCCAGGAACGGCCCGCCTACACCTGGAGTATCGGAATCGGTCAGGATTGTCACCCGATCAGGCGGTCGCCAGCAGTTGGTCCACCGGGGCGTAGTCGTCGGTCAACACCATCGCCCCGCCGACGAAGTCCGTCAGCGCCGCGCCGGAGAGCAGGCTGACCTTCGGGTCCACCTCGGCCAGCCGGGCCCGAACGGCTTCCAACGGCAGCGGTGCGTCGGAGCCGACGATGAGGAAGTTGGAGCCCTGCTCCTCGGCGAGCGCCTCCGGCGGCGCAATCAACGCGATGTGCCCGAACTCCGCGGCCACCGTGGCCAACTCGGCGCGGATGAACCGCAGCGGCGGGTAGTCGATGACGTTCTGCACGTAGACGCCGCCGGGGCGGGTCACCCGCCGGACGTCGGCGGCCATCTCCCGGGTGGCCAGGTGCCAGGGCACCACCAGGTGCCCGAACGCGTCACCGACCACCAGGTCACGGCTGTCGGTCGGCTCACCGGCGACCAGCATCCGGGCGTCACCCACCACCGCCCGCAGTTCCGGCCCCGGCCGTACGCCCAGCTCCCGCTCGCCCAGCTCGACCAGCCCACCGTCGATCTCGAACACCAGGTTGTCGGTGCCCGGCCGGGTGGCGGTCAGGTAACGCGGCACTGTGAACCCGCCACCACCCAGGTGCAGCGCGTCCACACGTCGACCGGCCGGCGCGGCGACGTCGGCGACCGCGCCGATCCACTTCGTGTACGCGTACTCCAGGTGCTTCGGGTCGGCGAGGTCCACGTACGAGTGCTGGGCCGAGTTGAGCAGCAGCGTCCGCCCGCTGGGCCGGGCCGGGTCCGAGGTGACCCGGGCGCAGTGGTACGCCGTCTCGATGTCGCACGGGTTGGGGGCCACGGTGGTCAGCCCCGCCCCGACCAGGCCGAGCACGGCCAGCGCGGCCCGGGCCCGAGCCGGACCGGGCAGCTCGGTGGGCTCCTGCCGGCGCAGGTACCAGCCGAGGCCGAGACCGACGAGCCCGAGCGCGACCGCCAGGGCCAGCAGGATGACCGTGCTGCGCAGGGCGGCAACCAGCACGAACCCGGTGAGCAGGGTTGCCGTGATGCCGCCGAGAGTGCCGATCCCGGAGAGTCGACCGACCACCTGGCCGGTGCGGCGCAGGTCGGCGAGCTGGAGTTTCACCACCAACGGGGTGACTGCGGCCAACAGCGCGGCCGGCACGAACACCGCCAACGCGACCAGCAGCAGGATGCCGGTGGCCGCACCACCGCGCAGCACCTCACCGGCGTACCGGACGACGGGCAGGGTGACAGCGGTGGCGATGCCGGCCAACACCAACGCCGGCGCCAGCAGGCCCCGCGGGTTGCGCCGGTCGGCGAGCCAGCCGCCGGACCACGCCCCGTACGCGATAGCGGCCAGCGCGATGCCGATCACCGAGCTGGTCACCTGGAGGGTCACCCCGACGTACGGGCCGACCAGGCGCAGCGCGACTGTCTCCAGCACCAGCACGGCGCCGCTGGAGAAGAAGACCAGGAAGGCGGCCAGGCCGTTGGGCAGCGCCCGGCCGGTGGTCGGCACGGGCGGGGCCGGGGAAGCCGGCGGGGCCGCTACGTCGGACGGTGGAGAGCTCATCGTCGCGATGGTACGCAGCGAAGCTGGTGCTTCGGGTCAGTACATCGAGAGATGAACATGGTTCGTGTGGGACGCCGCCGGACTGCCGCTGCCACTGTACGAACGCCACCCGGTGCCGGGATGCCAGATCTGCCGGTACCAGATCACGTAGAGCACGCCCAGCCGGTCGGCGTTGCGCACGTGCCAGGCGGCCAGGCTGTCCCCGTACGCCTTGTCGCCGCCGGTCGCGTTCTTGTCCTCGAAGCCGTTCGTGGCGGCCGAGAAGTCGCAGGCCCGTCCCTTCGGGTGCTCACCGCTGCCGCCGCTGCGCTTGCAGGAGACGTGCCGCTTGTAGCCGGCCGCCTGGGTCTGCTTGAGGGCGTTGAGGGTGCGCGGCGTGATGCACCCGGAGGTGGTCGGGTCCTTCACCGAGCAGGATTCCGACGGCCACGACCCGTCGGAGTTACGCGGCGCCGGCTTCGCCGAGGCGGAGTTGCCACCGCTGAAACCGTTGCTGCCGCCCGAGCTGACCTCGGCGAGCGCCGCCTCGGCCTCTTTCTTCTTCTTCGCCATCACGGCGAGCTGCTTCTGCTGCTCACGGACCTCGGCGTCGATGGCGACCTTGGCCTGCTGCGCCTGCTGCCGAGCGTCGGTGAGATCACGCAGCCGCTTGCTGTCCCGCTGGGCCATCAGGTCGAGGTCGCCCGCGCGTTGCAGGAACGCCTCCGGCGTGGCGGTGTTGAGCAGCATCGAGGCCGCGCTGAGCCGACCCATCCGGTACGACTGGGCGGCCACCTCGCCCACCTGGGCGGTGAGCCCGACCAGCCGGCCCTCCAGGGTCGTCAGCTCGCCGGTCAGCGCCGTCTGACGACGCTTGGAGTTGTCCAGTTTGGCCTTGGCCTCGATGTGCCCCTTGGCGGTCAACTCCAGCGCGTCCTGCAGCTTCTTGCTGCCCCCCTCGCCCGGCTCCGCGTACGCGGGCACAGCGGCGCCGCCGAGCACCAGCGCGACGGCGGCGAGCAGGGCGAACAGAGCGCGGCGACCGAGCCGCGGGCTGAGCGTGGTGCTGGGCACGAAAGCGTCCTTCCGTCGACCGCCGGCCTCCGATGAACACTGCACTCCGGCGCCGGTCGGCGGCCTGCTGGCGGAGACCGCCGGTCACGATACCGGACTGCGGGCCGGTGACCAGCCCCCTGACCCTCGGGCTGTCTCGATGTCGACGGAGCGTCCCAGCCCGGTCGCGCAGCGCGCGGATCAGGCGCTGAGGAGAGCGTCGCGCACCTCGGCCCAGACCTGCTCGTTGGCCGCGACGAGCAGACCGCGGCCGTCGTCGGCGGGGTGGTAGTCGGCCCCGTCGAACCGGCGGGCGACACCCCCGGCGGCCCGGACCAGCAGGGTGCCCGGGGCGTGGTCCCAGGGCAGGGTGCGCCAGAAGAGGGCGAACTGCTGCTCGCCGGTGAGGATGTCCAGATACTCCCGACCGGCGCAGTGCTGGCCGGGCAGCAGCTCACCGAGCCGCCGACCGCCGGCGCGGACCCGGTCCCGGGTCTCCGGCGGCAGGAACCGGGTCATCGCCACGCCGCGCAGCTCGCCGAGCGGCGGCACCGAAGCGGCGCCGTCCACCGGACGACCGTTGAGCAGGGTGCCCTCGTCCGCCGAGCCGGCGGCGAGAGTGTCGGCGAGCGGGTCGAGGATCCAGCCGGCGGTCGGCCGCCCGTCGCTCAACAGCGACACCATCAGGGCGAACGGCCGGCGACCGGCGGCGAAGTTGGCGGTGCCGTCGACCGGGTCGACCAGCCAGACGTCCCCGCCGTCGCGCAGGTGCCGCAGCAACCCCGGATCGTCGGCGACGCCCTCCTCGCCGACCACCATCGAGCCCGGCCGCAGCCGTCGCAACCCCGCCGAGAGCAGCTCCTCGGACCGGCGGTCGGCGACGGTGACCACCTCGCCGGGCGCCTTCTCCGACACGTCATCGTCGTCGAGCTTGCGGAACAGTGGCAGCACGACCTGCTCGGCGGCCTCCCAGAGCAGGTCGCCAACGTCGTCCAGCAGGGTGTCAGCCACGCGGCGGCAGCTTGACCACGCTGACGAAGAACTCGTCAATCTGACGGACCACCGAGATGAAGCGCTCGAAGTCCACCGGCTTGGTCACGTAGGCGTTGGCGTGCAGCTGGTAGCTGCGCAGAATGTCCTCGTCGGCCTGCGAGGTGGTGAGCACCACCACCGGGATCCGGCGCAGGTTCTCGTCCTTCTTGATCTCCTCCAGCACCTCCCGGCCGTCGCGCCGGGGCAGGTTGAGGTCGAGCAGGATCAGGTCGGGCGCCACCGCGTCGGCGTACTGGCCCTCCTGCCGCAGGTAGGCGAGCGCCTCGGCCCCGTCGGAGACGACGGTCAGCCGGTTCCGCAGCTTGTGCTCCTCGAACGCCTCCTGGGTCATCAGCACGTCGCCCGGGTCGTCCTCCACGAGCAGGACCTCGATCGGGCTCTTGCCATCCGCCGGCGCGGTCATCCCACCGTCTCCCTCATGTCACCCGTTCTACCGCTTTCCGGCCCCTCGTCGGCCCGGTCCGGCTGGTCCGACCCGTCGGCCTGCTCCGCCGGCACCGCCGGTGCCTCGGTCGAGGGCGTCGTGTCGCCAGCGGTCGGCGCGTCCGGCTCCTCCGCGGCATCGGCGGCCGCAGCCGCCTCGACGTCCTCGGGGAGCGCCGGCAGGGTGAACCGGATCGCGGTGCCCTCCGGCACGTCGGTGTCCACCCAGACCCGACCGCCGTGGTACTCGACGATCTTCTTGACGATCGCCAAGCCGATGCCGGTGCCCGGGTACGCGTCCTTCGAGTGCAGCCGCTGGAAGATCACAAAGATCTTGTCGGCGAACTCCGGCTCGATTCCGATGCCGTTGTCCTGACAGGTGATCTCCCACTCGGCGCCCACCAACCGGGCCGAGATGTGCACCTTCGACGGCATGTCCGGACGGCGGAACTTGATCGAGTTGCTGACCAGGTTGGCCAGCAGGTTGGTGAGCAGCGGTTCCTCACCCGAGATCACCGGCAGCTCGGACCAGGTCAACTCGGCGTCCGCGTACTGTCGGGCGGCCTCGGTCTGACCGGCCACGTCGCCCATCACCTTGTTGAGGTCGACCTCGACGAAGCCGGTGGTGAGCCGCCCGATCCGGGAGAACGCGAGCAGGTCGTTGATCAGACGTTGCATCCGTTGCGCGCCGTCCACAGCGAAGGCGATGTACTGGTCGGCCCGCTCGTCGAGCTGCCCGGCGTAACGGCGCTGGAGCAGCTGGCAGAAGCTGGCGACCTTACGCAGCGGCTCCTGCAGGTCGTGCGAGGCCACGTACGCGAACTGCTCCAGGTCACGGTTGGACCGGGTCAGCTCCTCGGCCTGCTTCTGGAGCTGACTGTTGACCCACTCGATGCGCTCGCGGGCGGCCCGGACCTCGGCCAGGTCGGCGGCGATCTTCTGCCGCATCGCGTCGACGTCCTCACCGAGCCGGATGAACTCGGGCGGGCCGGTGGTGGCGATGCCGTGCTGGTAGTCACCCTCGGCGACCTCGCGGACCTGGTCGGCCAGCCCGATCAGGGGTCGGATGACCATCCGGTCCAGCGAGAGCACCAGCAGCGCCCCGGCGACGACCACCACCAGCGCGGCGACGATCAGGAGCACGACCAGCACGTTGCTGCTGGTACGCACGTCCCTTGCGGCCTGCTCCCGGGCGGCCAGGATCTCCTCCTGGAGGTCGTTCACCGCCGACCGCACCTGGTCGAACTGCTGCCGGGCCCGTTCGGTGACCAACGCCTGGCCGGCGCGGGTGCCGCTCTGCTCGGTGGTGGTGATCACCGGCTCCGCCACCGACTGTCGCCACTGCGCCGTCTGCTCCTCGACGATCCGCAGCTCCTGGCCGATCTGTGGGTAGTCGTCGAGCAGCGTCCGCATCGAGGCGACGACGCTCTTCTCCTGGTCGAGCCCCTCCCGGTAGGGGTTCAGGTCGGCCGGATCACCGCTGACCGCGTACCCCCGGACCGCCGTCTCCTGATCGAGCAGCGCGTTGAGCAGCTCCTGCGACTGCACCCGCAACGGGCCGGTCTGGTTCAGCACGGCGTCGATCTGGGTGCGGTTACGGGCCGCGATCGCCGCCTCCGCGGCAGCCAGGCCGATCAACAGCACGCCCACGACGGTGAGCAGGGTGATCACCCGGCGGCGCAGACTCCAGCCGCCGACCACCGGCCTCACCGGCCACCGCCCCGGCTGACCAGCAGCATGGCCACGTCGTCGGCGAGCGGGCCACCGTTGAGCCGCTCGGCCCGCCCGACCAGCCAGGCCGGCAGCTCGGGCAGCGACACCGAACGGTTGGCCGGCTCGTCCAGCAACCCACTGAGGCCCGGCACGTCGAGCCGTTCATCGCCGGCACCCACCCGCCCCTCGATCAGGCCGTCGGTGTACATCAACAGGGACCAGTCATCGGTGTCGAACTCCAGGTCGTAGGCGATCGGCCGGCGCGGTCGTACGCCCAGCAGCAGGCCGCCGGGCGCGGGAACCGGGACGACCCGACCGCCGGAGAGCAGCAACGGTGGTGGGTGCCCGGCCAGGCGGACGGTGGCCCGGTTGGCGTCCAGGTCCAGTCTGACGGTGGCCACCGTCGCGAAGATCTCCTGGAGGCGGCGCTCACTCATCAGCACCTGCTCCAGGGCGGGCAACACCTCGTCGTCCGGCACCCGGGCGAGCACCAGGGCCCGCCAGGCCACCCGCAGCTCGACCCCGAGCGCGGCCTCGTCCACTCCGTGCCCACAGACGTCGCCGACGATCAGGTCGAGGCGGTCCGGATGGGTCTGCACCACGTCGAAGAAGTCCCCGCCGATCAACGCGGCGTGCCGGCCGGGCCGGTAGAAGGTGTGCACCGCCACCTGGTCGGTCGTCATCAGCGGTTGGGGCAGCAGGCCGCGTTCGAGTCGGGCCGACTCGGCCTGGCGCAGCTCGACCTCGCGCAACCGGCGGGCGTTCTCGTCGGCGCGCTTACGCTCCACGGCGTAGCGCAGCGCCCTGGTCAGCAGCACCCCGTCGACCTGGCCCTTGACCAGGTAGTCCTGGGCGCCCTCGGCGACTGCCACCACGCCCAGGTGCTCGTCCGTGCGACCGGTCAACACGCAGACCGCGGCGCCGCTGGACATCTCCAACACCTGGCGCAGCCCGTCCAGCCCCTGCGCGTCGGGCAGGCCCAGGTCGAGCAGGACGCAGTCGACGTTGGCGATCCGCTGCCGCGCCTCGCGGAGGCTGGTGGCGACCAGCAGGTCGATCATCGAGTTCGTTTCGGCGAGCAACTCGCTGACCAGGAAGGCATCGCCCTCGTCGTCCTCCACCAGCAGCACCCGCAGCCGCTCGCCCGGCGGCAGGTTGGCGTGCCGCGCCAGACCACCGTGCGGGTACGGCACAACTGGGGAACCGGCCAAGCCGGCCCCCCGGTGCGGCCGGGTCACCGCCGCGAGACGCGGGAGTTCGCTGGTGATGTCGGGCTCCTTCCGAGTGCCCTGCTGATCCTGTATTAGACAACGGTCGCACACAACACGGCGCCTGCGGCGCGGGCGGGGATGGGCCGCATCACTGCCCACCGAGGCACATCCTTGCCGATCGGTGACCGACCGGCCGTGCCGCGGGCCGCCGAGGGACGGCAGGATGATCCCACCCCAGGCCCCACCACCCCCCGAGGAGTCCCCGTGGGCGCACCCACCACCCCGGCCACGACGGGCACGCCGCCCCGTCCCATTCCGGGCGTACCCCTGGCCCAGCGCGCGCTGACCCGGCCGCGTCGGCGGCTCGTGGCCGCCGCGGCGGCGCTGCTCGCGCTGGCCGCGGTCGGTGCCGGCAGTCTGCTCGACCTGCGCACCCCGGCCCCGAAGCCGGCCGACGCGCCGGCGGGCGCGTTCAGCGCCGGCCGGGCGTACGAGGACGTCGAGGTGATCGCCGCCCGGTCGCACGTCGCCGGCAGCCCGGCCAACGAGCAGGTCCGCGCGCACCTTGAGCAGAAGTTGCGGGGGTTGGGCCTGGAGACCGAGGTGCAGGACACCGTGGCACCGGAGGCCGGTCAGCTCAGCGGGGCGGCGGGCGGGGCGACAGTGGCCCGGGTCCGCAACGTGGTGGCCCGGCTGCCCGGCACCGACTCGACGGGGCGGGTCTTCCTGGTCGCCCACTACGACTCGGTACAGACCGGGCCGGGCGGCAACGACGACGCCGCCGGCACGTCGACCATCCTGGAGGTGGCCCGCGCGCTGACCACCGGGCCCCGGCCGCGCAACGACATCGTCTTCGTGCTCACCGACGCCGAGGAGGCGTGCCTCTGCGGGGCGTCCGCGTTCGCCGCCAGCCACCCGCTGGCCGCCGACGGCGGTGTGGTGCTCAACCTGGAGGCGCGGGGCTCCACCGGGCCGGTGATCATGTTCGAGACGTCCCGGAACAACGCGAAGCTGGTGGACATCTTCGGCCGGGCCGCCCCGCACCCGGTCGGCACCTCGTTCGCGGTGGAGATCTACCGCGCGCTGCCGAACGACACCGATTTCACCGCCTTCCTCGATCAGAAGTTCGTGGGGCTGAACTCGGCGTACATCGACGGCGGGGCGATCTACCACACGCCGCTGGACACTCCGGCCGCGATGGACCGGGGCAGCCTCCAGCAGCACGGGGACAACGCGTTGGGCCTGGCCCGGGAGTTCGGTGGCACCGACCTGAGCGACCTGCGCTCCGGGCACGACGCCACCTACTTCCCCGTACCGGGTGGGCTGGTCCGTTACCCGGGCTGGCTCACAGTGCCGCTGGCCCTGCTCGCGGTGGCCGGGGTGGCCGCCCTGGGCTGGTTGACCCGCCGCAGCGGCCGGGCCAGCAGCGGCCGGCTGGCCGCCGGCTTCGCGCTGGCCCTGGTGCCGATCGTCGCCGCGCCGGTCGCCGCCCAACTCCTCTGGCTGGCGATCACCACGATCCGACCGGGGTACGCGGAGCTGCTCGACCCGTACCGGCCGATCTGGTACCGGCTGGCCGTCCTGGCGCTCGCCACCGCCATCCTGTTCACCTGGTACGCGCTGACCCGCCGGCGGATCGGCCCGGCCGCGCTCGCCGTCGGCGGGCTGGCCTGGCTGGCGGTGCTCGGGGTGCTGCTCGCCGTGGCGGTGCCGGGTGGGGCGTACCTCACCACACTGCCGGCGCTGGCCGGCGCCCTCGGCGGGCTGGTCGCGCTGCGTACCCGGCAGACCGGACCGTGGCCGGTGGTGGCGGTGACGGCCGCCGCGGCCGTCGGTGTGATCATCCTGCTGCCCACAGTGGTGCTGCTCTTTCCCGCGCTGGGGATGGCCATGGGCGGGGTGGCCGCGCTGGTCGCGGTGCTGCTCGGCCTGGTCGCCCTGCCGGTGGTCGACCTGCTGCACCCGCAGGCCGGCGGTCAGCGTGGCCTGATCGCGCTGCGGGCCCGGCGGCTCGCGGTGCTGCCGGCCGGTGCCGCCGCCGTGGCGGCGGTGGTGCTCGCCGGGGTCGGGCTGTCCGTGGACCGCTTCGACGCCGACCACCCCGCCCCGACCCACCTGATGTACGCCATGGACGCCGAAACCGGCCAGGCCCGTTGGCTCAGCCACGAGACCGACCCGCAGCCGTGGACGGACGGTTACGTGGACGGGGTGACCGACATCGGCGACGACTTTCCCGGGCTCGGCGACGGCGAGCTGCGGGCCGGCCCGGCGCAGTCGGCGAACCTGCCGGCACCGAAGCTGGAGGTGGTGGCCGACGCCACTGCGGGTGGCGAGCGCACACTGCGGCTGCGGCTCACCCCGCAGCGGACGGCCCGACTGGCCACCCTGCACGTCGACACGTCGACCGCCACAGTGCTGCGCGCCGAGGTGGCGGGACGGTCGGTGCCGGTGGAGCCCCGAGCCGGGAAGTGGGGCTTCGGGCTGGTGTTCCACGCCCCGCCGACGGAGGGCATCGAGGTCACGTTGACCCTGCGGCCGATCGCCGGGCAGGTCGCGCTGCGGGCGATGGACGCCAGTGACGGGTTGGACGCGCTGCCCGGCTTCCGCCCCCGGCCGCCGGCTGTCGGCGTCGTCGGGTCGCACAGCTCGGAGATGCTGGCGGTCGCCCGCACCTATCCCCTCTGATCGAAACGGTGGTCCGGCGGGGCGCCCCGCCCGCCCACCCAAAACCCCAATACGAAAAACCCACCCCGTAGGGGTTGGCGGGACCCAAACAGGGCCACCAAATAAACACCTACTACGAGGAAC
>NZ_JBEXIM010000018.1:0-110784 GCF_040608575.1 Micromonospora sp. NPDC005171
TCCTTCACCCGGTTCAGCGCGTCGTAGACCGTGACCTGGGCGAAGTCGTCCGGGTCGTCGCTGGTCGCCACACCCCGCGGGCTGATGACCTTGGTGGTGTTTCCCACCTGGTCGTACTCGTACTTGGTGATGCGGTACGAGATGGTGCCGGAGACGTTCTTGTACGGCACCTTGACCTCGGTCGGCTTACCTCGCCGGTCAAGATCGACCAGCGTGGTATTGCCGAGCTGGTCGGTGCTGCCGGTGACCAGGCCGTCCTTGTCGTAGGTGCTGCTGGTGAACTTGCCCAACGCGTCCGTGGCCTTCGTGACCCGGTGCGCAAGGTCGTACGTCATCGTCGACGTGTAGTCGAGGGTGTCGGTGGTCGCGTTCTTACGCGGGTCCACCACCTTCTCCACGTTGCCCACGTTGTCGTACTGGTAGGTGATCTTGTCGCCCTTGGCATTCGTCACCGAAACCAGCTGGTAGATCTCGTCGTACGCGTTCGTCGTCCGGTAGTCGGCCGGGTTCGCCTCGGGGAGATTGCCCTTCGGCTCGGTCGTGGTGCGCAGGTTGCCGACCTTGTCGTACGTGAACGACGTCAAGCGCTCCGGGTCGCCGGCCACGTCGGTCGGCGCCTTTGTCCAGATGAGCTGGTCGGCGGCGTCGTAGGAGGCCGTGGAGACGGCCCCGTTCGGCGCGGTCGACTGGGTGACGTTGTCGTTCATGTCGTAGGTCGGTGCCGGAGTGGTGATGTACACCCCGGCGGCCTGGTCCTTCGGCGTCTTGCTGTCGAGTGGACGGCCGAAGGTGTCGTACGTCTGGGTGGTGTTCTTGCCCAGCGCGTCGGTGACCTTGGTGACCTGGCCGCGGACGTCGTAGACGAAGGTGGTCGACTTGGTCAGGGCGTCCGTGATCGTCTGCGGGTAGCCGTTGGCGTCGTAGCTGCTGTACTTGGTGGAGTTGCCGTTGGCGTCCTTCGCGGTGTCGAGCTGTCCCCAGGCGTCGTAGGTGTTGTAGGTGGTGTAGTCACCGGCCGTCGCGGTGGAGGTGCCCATCGGGTCGGTGACGCTCGCCAGGTCACCGTCGGCCTCGTAGCTGAAGATCCACTTGCGCCCCTCGGGGCTGGTCTTCTCGGCGAGGTCGGCGACGTAACCGTTGAGCTGACGCTGGTAGG
The DNA here is from genome assembly GCF_040608575.1 of Micromonospora sp. NPDC005171. Taxonomy (NCBI): domain Bacteria; kingdom Bacillati; phylum Actinomycetota; class Actinomycetes; order Micromonosporales; family Micromonosporaceae; genus Micromonospora; species Micromonospora sp. NPDC005171. Next base: position 1,157 of record NZ_JBEXIM010000018.1, read on the forward strand.
TCAGCAGCGTGCCCGGTGTGCCGTTCTTGACCGCTTCGGCGTCCTTGATCTCCGTCGGGTAGCCGGTCTTGGCGTCGTACGCCCAGGTCGATACGGCCTGGTTGTCCTCGGTGAGCTTGGTGACGTTGTGGTCGCCGTCCCACTCGAGCTTGGTGGTCTGGTTCTTCGCGTTGGTGGTCTCGATGGGCCGGCCGTAGCCGTCCTGGAGGTAGACGGTGGAGTGGTTCTCCGCGTCGGTGACCGTCGTGCGGATGTTGCTGGTGGCGTCCGGGTCCACGTAGGCGAACTGGGTCAGGTTGGTCTTCTCGATCCGGTCGGTGTAGTGCTTGGTCCGCCAGTGCCACGTCGGGTCGTCCCCGGCGGACGGCGAGAAGTACTGCAGCTCGGTGGCGTTGCCGCGCGGGTCGGTGACCTTGACCAGCTTGACGTTCTTGTTCCCCTGCGTCATGTCGTAGGCGAACTTGAACGTCTTCGGCGCACCCATGGTGCCGCTGGAGCCGTGCCCGTCGACCAGCTCGCCGAGCAGACCCTTGTCCGTGTAGGTGAAGGTCATCTTCCGACCGGAGATGTCGGTGATCTGCGAGATGTGGTCGATGATCTTCGGGTTCGTCAGGTTGGTCGCCCCGGACACCCGGGCCCAGGTGGTGTCGTTGATGTAGTCGAACGACTGACCCTTGGCGTAGTAGTCGATCGTCAGGGTCTTCCGGCCGGCCGCGTCGGTGATGTACCGGAGGAACTTGGTCGGCTTGTTGTTCGACTTCCGCTCCTCGTAGGTGAACGTCATCGTGTTGCCGTTCTTGTCCACCGTGCTGGTGAGGAAGCCCTCGCAGTCGTAGTAGAACTGCGTGCGGTCCGGCTTGGTCAGCCGCCAGGCCTTCGGCTCCTGCGTGTTCGGCTTGCAGTCCGAGGTGGTGACCTTCTCCAGGTAGAGGTGCACGCCCTTCGGGCTCTTCCACGTGGAGGTCGCCGAGTCCCAGGTGAACCAGTGGCTGGTGCCGTCACCATCGGTCATGGTGATCTTGGTGGGGTTCGGGTTGGGGTGGAAGTCCAGCGGGCTGCCGAGGCGCATCAGCGACGACGCCTGTAGGGACCAGCCGTACCCGGCGACGGTGTCGGAGGTGTCCAACGAGTTGTAGGACATCCGGACGAACGTCGACAGGCCCCGCGACGGGTTGCTCAACGCGTTGTACGACCAGACGGTGTTGCCGGCGTACAGGTTGTTCATCAGGGTGCCGCCGGCGCCGGTGTTCTTCCCCGCGTAGGAGTAGAACTTCTCCAGACCCAGCTGGTCCGAGGTGGGCTCCTCCACCGCCACGTTCTGCGGCAGCGGCGTGATCGCCGGGACGGTCTCCGACAGCTTCTTACCGGTCAGCTTGTTGCGCAGGTCCCACTGCAGCACGTAGTCGGTGCGCTTGTTCCCCTCCGTCGACGACGGAGGGGTCTTCACCTGCGCGGTCACGTCGACAGTGCCACCGGCCGGGATGCTCTTGGGCAGTGGAGTCTTCAGCTCGTAGGTGGTGTCGGCGCCGTCGGTGAGCCCGTCGGCCCGCTTCCAGTCGTACGCCAACTCCCAGTCCGTCGGGTTCCAGGCGGCCAGCGTCGGGTTCGACAGGGTCACCGGCACGCTATACGTCGAGTTCGGCGTGGTCAGCGTCGGCGTGGCGGCCGCGTAGTAGGTCGACTCGGCGGTCTGCTCCAGGTAGGTGACCTCCAACGTCGGCCGCAGCAGCGGCTCGGCGCCCTCGGAGGACAGCAGCATCGCGCGCGCGGTCTGGTTGACCTCGTCGCGCTGACGCAGCATCAGGCCGTAGTTGCTGGCCGGCGTCTTGACCCAGCCGTCGACGGCCGTGGTGACGTCCCAGGTCGCCCACTCCGGGTCGTTGGTGAACCCGTTGAAGCCGGCCTTCCACGCGGTGTCGTAGTCGCCACCGGCGGTGGTCCAGGCGTTGGTGCCGTCGTAGCTGTTCCAGGTCGCCGACGTCTCGTTGAAGGCTCGCTTGAGCTTGTAGACGTCGGCATACTCGTCGGTGTCCGTGCCCGGGTACAGATACGTGTTGTACATCCGCAGCTCGGAGTTCACGATCTTGGCGTCGGCCGGGATGCCGGTCAGGGTCGGGAACTTGACCAGGCCGCGGGTGTCGCCGTAGTACGGCGAGTTGTTGCCCGGGCTGACGTACGGGTCACCGTCGTAGACGTCCACGTTCTCCGTCGGCCGTCCCGCCGACAGGGTCGTGTCGGTCTGACCGGTGCGGTAGATCCGGGTGATCTGGCCCGCCTTCGGCAGCATCGCCTGCTGCGTCGGGCCGGCGAGCAGCTGCCCGTCGCGGGTCTTCACCGCGACCATGTAGTAGTAGAACTTCCGGGCCATCGGGTCGGTGATGTCCGCCGCCGTCGGCACCGCCGTGGTGTCCTGATACGTCCGGGTGCCGGTGGAGACCGGGGCGATCAGCGTCGTCGCCGACGGGACGAAGTTCTGGTGGACGCTGCGGTGCACCTGGTATTCGATGATGTCGTCACCGGTCGACGTGGACGGGTCGGCGTACGCGGGCCAGTCCAGCAGCGCACCCGTCGCCGCGATCGTCGTCGGGGGGTTCACCGTGACACCCTGCCGGCCGTACGTCACGACCAGCTTCGGGAGGTTGAAGTCCCGGCGGTCGTTGTTGTAGGCGTACTCGGAGGCCTCGTAGATCGGCCCGCCGCGGCCCTTGGTCGCCTCGTCCAGGGCCTTGACCATGAACCCGTAGTTGGCCGTGCCGTTGACCCACTCCTGCACCACGTTGCGTACCGGGAAGGAGTTCCACACGCTGGACTTGGCGGTCTGCTTCACCGCGCCGGCCTTGGTGAACCGCACCGCGTCGGCGTTGGCGGAGGTGCCCGGCACGCCGTTGAGGACCACCTTGCCGGTGGTGCCCGCCACGAACGGATGCGTGCCCAGTGTCAGCCACTTGCCGGCGGCAGTCGGGGTGGTCTGGTCCACCGTGTACTTCTTCGACCCGCCCGAGTAGGACACCGTGTAAGGGGCATTCGTCGGCCGGTCCGACTCGCCCACGTAGTGGACCTCGACCTGGTAGTTGCCCGGCTCGGTGATGGTCGGCACCCAGGTGTGGGTGTCCGTCGAGAGGCTGCTGGAGTGGTACTTGTAGTCGCCGTTGATCGCCTTCGGCGTCAACGTGGTGTTACTGGAGTACGGCCACGACCCGGTCACCGAGGTGCCGGCGTCGCCGTCGTCCTTGGTGACAGTGTTGGCCGCCGGTGCTCCGGCGAGCTTGTCGCCCATGGTGGCCCACGTCGCGTTGTCCTCGGTCCAGTCCGCGGTCACCCGGTGCGCCTGCATCGGCACGTCGTAGGCCCAGTCCGTGTGGGTCTGCGAGTAGTAGAGCTGAAGCTGGGCATCGTCGATCGGCGTGTTCGCCGGGATCGTGTCCAAGTTGAACTTCAGCAACGATCGCCATGCGGCAGTCGAGGTCGTTCCGACCGGCAACTGGTAGGTCTCGTTGTAGTTGGTGGCGGTGGCACCCGAGTAGATCGCCACGTCCTGGGCGTCCTGCGGCACCGGTTGGATCTTGATGGTCGGGTCGATCACCACCGGGTAGACCCGCGCCGGGTCGGCCAGCCACGCGGCGTCCGCGGACACCGTGACCGTCGTCTGCCCATACACCTGCTGCACGCGCTGGGAGACCTTGTCGCTCCACACCTTGCCGTGCGGCGACGACGCGTCGTCCTTGTCGTCGTACATGAACGGCGCCGGCATCACGAACACCGGCTCACCGCCGTCCGGACCCACGAACGCGATGGAGCCGTCCTGGCGCTGCTGCGCGGTGAGACCGGCCGTGTCCAGGGTGAACGTGTACGACGCCGGCCCGCCGGGGGCCTTGCGCAGCACGATCTTCTCCTTGAGGGCGGTGGCGGTCACGTCGTAGACGACGTCCGCACCACCGGCCAGGCCCTTGTAGGTGACGGTGGAACCGGTGACCGTCGGGCTCGCACCCTTGTCGACCCCGGCCAGGCCCAGCTCGATGCTGCGGCCGCCCTGCTCGAAACGAACCAGCTCCTTCGAGCTGTCGCCGAAGAGGCTGGTGAAGGTATTGGCCCGGTTGCCCTGGACGTAACCCTTGTCACTGGTGGGCTTGACCGTGGTGTCGATGGGCTGGAAGCGGCCCTTGGAGTCCTTGTAGTGCAGCGGCACCGCCGAGATCTCCGCCTGGGTGCGCCCGTCGGCGAGCTGGTAGACGCGGCTGTTCGCGGTGCGCTTACCGGGCAGCTCCTTGACCCGCTTCTGCGGTGGCCACGCCTGCGCCGGTGGCGGCTTCTCCTGCACCGCCAACGCGGCGCTGACCGCCTCGGGCTTGGCCCGATCCGATCCGCTCCCACCCACCAGGTTGCCGGCGGCCTTCCCGAGCGTGGAGAGGAAACCGTCCTCCTCCGCAGCGCTCGCCGCGCCATCCGCACTGTCGGGTTGGTGGTCCGATAGGACCTCCGTCCCGCCCAGCGTGACCACCAGGGCCAGCGCCAGCCCCCCGATCAGGGGACCCCGCAATCTCTTCTTCACCCGTTTTCCTCCGGTCTGGAGACAGACACGTCGGGTGGAGGCTAGGAACGGGAGATACACGCAGAGGCATCACTCAGCTACTTTCCAGCAGCCGACCCCGGCCGAACAGGGGCTCGGGAAACCTCCACGAGGACGTCAGCGGCGCAGGGTGAGGATCAGGTCGGCCACCAGAGCCGTCCAGCCGGTCTGGTGCCAGGCGCCCAGGCCGGCCCCGTTGTCGCCGTGGAAGTACTCGGGGAAGGCGATCAGGTCGCGCCAGTCCGGGTGGGTCTGGAACATCTGAGCGGCACCGTAGATCGGCCGTCGACCCCAGTCGTCCTGGGTGAAGAGCGAGATCAGCCGGGCGGAGAGGTCGTCGGCGATCTCGTCCAGGGTGTGCTTCACCCCGGAGCGGGTCGGGTACTCCACCTGGAGGTCGTCGCCGAAGAACGCCGCGTAGTCGCGCAGCGCGCTGATCAGCAGGAAGTTCGTCGGCATCCAGATCGGACCGCGCCAGTTCGAGTTGCCCCCGAACAGTCCGCTGGTCGATTCGGCCGGCTCGTAGCCGACGGAGAACTCCTGCCCGCCGAGGGTGACCGAGAACGGCTTGTCCAGGTGCGCGCGGGACAGCGTCCGGAGGCCGAAGTCGGACAGGAACTCGTCCGGGTCGAGCATCCGGGCGAGCAGCCGGACGACCTGCTCCGGGCCGACCATGGAGAGCAGCCGCTGCTGCCGGCCGTCCGGGCCCAGCCGGCGGGTGCCGATCACCTGGGCGTACTCCGGGCGGTTGGTGAGGAACCAGCGCAGCCGGGCGCCCAACTCCGGTAGGTGGTGCAGGGTCCTGGCGGTGAGCCGGGTGGTGGCGGCCAACGGCAGCAGCCCGACGACGGAGCGGACCTTCAGCGGCACCTTCGTGCCGTCGGCGAGGCGCAGCACGTCGTAGAAGAAGGCATCCTCGTCGTCCCACAACCCCTGTTCGTACGCGGCGGCGGCGATGTAGGCGAAGTGCTCGAAGAACTTGGTGGCGGTGTCCACCCAGGTCCGGTCGTGTTCGGCGAGCACGATCGCCATGTCCAGCAGGTTGAGCGCGTACATGCCCATCCAGCCGGTGCCGTCGGACTGCTCCAGCACCCCGGCGACCGGCAGCGCCGCCGAGCGGTCGAACGGCCCGACGTTGTCCAGCCCGAGGAAGCCGCCCTCGAAGACGTTGTTGCCGCCGGTGTCCTTGCGGTTGACCCACCAGGTGAAGTTGAGCAGCAGCTTGTGCATCACCCGGGCCAGAAACTCGTAGTCCCGGCCACCGTCGATTTCGAACACCTTCAGCGCCGCCCACGCGTGCACCGGCGGGTTCACGTCACCGAACGCCCACTCGTACGCCGGGATCTGCCCGTTGGGGTGCAGGTACCACTCGCGGAGCAGGAGCAGGATCTGCTCCTTGGCGAAGCCCGGGTCGACCCGGGCGATGCTCACACAGTGGAAGGCCAGGTCCCAGGCCGCGTACCAGGGGTATTCCCACGGGTCGGGCATGGAGATGACGTCGAAGCTGGTCATGTGCCACCAGGCGCTGTTGCGCCCGTGCCGACGCCCGGCCGGCGGCGGTGTCGAGCCCGGGTCGCCTTCGAGCCAACGCTTGACGTCGAAGTGGTAGAACTGCTTGCCCCACATCAGCCCGGCGATGGCCTGCCGCGCGACAAGCGCCTCGTCGGGTGTGGCGGCCGGCGGGATCACTCCGGCGAAGAACCTGTTCGCCTCGGCCCGGCGCGCCCACACCACGGCCTCGAAGCCCTCGCTGAGATCGGCGGGGGGCGGTGGCGCGGCAGCCGGCGGCGACGCGGTACGGGTCAGCCGCAACCGGATCTGGCGCTGCCCGCCGGCCGGCACGTCGAGGACGTAGTGCAGCGCGCCCTTGGTGCCCTCCCGGGCCGGGTTGACGGTGGCCGCGCCGTTGACGACGTGGTCGTTGATGCCGTCCTTCGGATATTTGGAGCGGCCGGGCAAGCCCCAGAGCCGTTCGGCGTTGGTGTCGTTGTCGCAGAGCAGTGGCACCGGGCCGCCGTCGCCCTCCAGCAGCAGTTGGCCGAGCACCCGGTGCTCGCCGACGAGCCGGGTGCCCTGGCCGGTCAGCCGGGGGATCCGGTCGCCGCCGGGCAGGCCCCAGGACCAGGTGTTACGGAACCACAGGGTGGGCAGGACGTGCAGGGTCGCCGCCTGGTCGCCCCGGTTGGCGACGGTCACCACCATGCAGAGGTCGGTCGGGGACGCCTTGGCGTAGTCGACGGTCACCGCCCAGTACCGGTCGTCGTCGAAGATCCCGGTGTCCACCAGCTCGTACTCGGTGTCGTCGCGGCCGCGCAACGCGTTCACCGCGACGAGTTCGTCGTACGGGAAGGGGGCCTGCGGGTAGTGGTAGCGCCAGCGCATCCAGGAGTGGGTGGGCGTGGAGTCCTCGTACCACCAGTACTCCTTGACGTCCTCGCCGTGGTTGCCGCCGTCGCCGCCGAGGCCGAACATCCGCTCCTTGAGGATCGGGTCCTTGCCGTTCCAGAGGGCCAGGGCGAACGCGAAGGTCTGTCGTTCGTCGCAGACGCCGGCCATCCCGTCTTCATTCCACCGGTAGGCTCTGGACCGCGCGTGGTCATGCGGGAAGTAGTCCCAGGCCGTACCGTGCTCGCTGTAGTCCTCCCGTACCGTCCCCCACGCCCGTTCGGACAGATAGGGACCCCATGCACGCCAGTCCTGCTCCCCCGAGTCGGCCTGGGCGAGCCGGAGCCGCTCAGCGTCGGGTGGCGAGGCGTCGGAGGACGATCGGTCAGTGATCACGTGCACATCTTTGACGTCGCCGCGGTACTTGACCACAGCGGCCATTCTCGTCGTGGCGTGTTACACCCCGCCGCCGGTGGAGGAAAGTTGATCGACATTCACTTCGGCCCGCAGATCTGTGGCGACCTGACCAGCGCGGCCAGCCGGGAGTGGCTGGTCCCCGACGGCCTCGGCGGCTACGCGATGGGCACTGTCGGCGGGTTACGGACCCGTCGCTACCACGGTCTGTTGGTGGTTCCCGGCGAAACGCCGGCGTCCCGCCAGGTGGGACTGGTCAGTCTCGACCCGGCGGTCACCCTGCCGTCCGGCGCCCGGGTACGCCTCGGCGCGCACGAGTGGGCCTCCGGCGACGTGGACCCGCGCGGCTTCGAGCTGTTGGAGCGCTTCGACCTGATCGACGGGCTGCCCCGGTGGCGGTGGCGGATCGGCGCTGTGGTGATCGAACGGGAGCTGGCCATGCTGCGCGGCCGCTCCTGCGTCGCTGTGGTGCACCGGCTGGTCGCCGGTGGTCCCGTCCGGCTGGAACTGTCAGCCGCCTGCACCTGGCGGGACGCGCACGGCGAACGACGGGCCGACGGCCCGGTCCCGCAGGTCGAGGCGGTGGCCGACGGCGCTGTGGTCGAGGGCGCGTACCGGCTCGCCGGCCCGGGCTGGGCGCCGGAGGGGCAGTGGTGGCTGGGCGTGCACCACCGCGAGGAGGCCAACCGGGGGCTGCACCCGGACGAGGACCTCTGGTACGCGGGCCGCTTCTCGGGAGAGTTGGAACGCCCCGGCGACACCGTGTCGGTGCGGGCCTGGACCGATCCGCTCGGCGTGGAGCCACTGTCTGCGGAGGAGATCGTGGCGACGGCCCGGCGGCGCAACCGGCAGGTGGTGGCGACGGCGAAGCCGGCCGACGACGTGGAGGCCACCCTGGCGCTGGCCGCCGACGCGTTCGTGGTGCGCACCAACCAGGCGGCGGTGGACGTGGTCGCCGGTTACCCGTGGTTCGGGGCCTGGTCCCGGGACACGATGATCTCGTACGAGGGGTTGTTCCTCTGCACCGGTCGCGCCGACCTGGGAAGGTCGCTGCTGCGGGCGTACGCGGCGACGCTGTCCGAGGGGATGCTCGCCAACACGGCCGACACGGGTCGGGTGGAGTACAACACCGTCGACGGCACGCTGTGGTTCCTGCACGCGGTGAGCCGGCACGTCACGGTCACCGGCGACACCGACCTCGGCGACGAGCTGCTGCCCGCGCTGCGCGCCGTGATCGACGCGCATGTCGCCGGCACCCGGTACGGAATCCGCGTCGACCCGGCCGACGGATTGCTCACTCAGGGCGCCGCGGGCACCGCGTTGACCTGGATGGATGCCCGGGTGTACGGGGTGCCGGTCACCCCGCGGACCGGCAAGCCGGTCGAGGTCAACGCGTTGTGGATCAATGGCCTGGCCGGGCTCGCGGAGCTGACCGAGCTGGCCGGGCGGGACGCCGACGAGCTGTGGCGACGCCACGGGCAGGCCAACGCCTCGTTCCGGGAGCGGTTCCCGGCCCCGACCGGTTGGCTGCACGACGTGCTGGACGCGCCGGCGCCGGCGTACCCGTTGGGTGGCGCCGCCCTAAACGACGACGACGCGTTGCGCCCCAACCAGCTGCTGGCCTGGTCGCTGCCGTACGCGCCGATGGAGCCGGACGAGGCGACGCTGCGGCGGGTCGGGGGCGGGCTGCTCACCCCGCTCGGGCCGCGCAGTCTCGCCCCGGACTCGGCGGAGTTCGTGGGCCGGCACCGGGGCGGCCCGGCCGACCGGGACGGGGGCTACCACCAGGGCACGGTCTGGCCGTGGCTGCTCGGCCCGTACGTGGACGCCGCACGCCGGGGGAAGATGTCCGTCGATGACGTATTCGTCGGCATTGAGGCGCATTTGATGGAATATGGGTTAGGCTCAGTGAGCGAGACGGCCGATGGCCTCGCGCCGCACACCGCTACCGGGTGCCCGTTCCAGGCATGGTCGGTGGCCGAGCTGCTGCGGGTGCGGCGAAAGGGCCAGTAGCGCTTTACACGACCGCAACGGTGGTGTCGCCGCTGGTTATCGCGATCCCGGCAGGATTGGCTCGATCCAGACGCGACGGCGACATCGATTCCGGTGTCGGTCGGCGCGCGCCCGGGGACAACTCAAAGGGGGCCGCATGTCACTCGATGCCCACGTGATCGACATCAACCCCGCCCGACAGCTGCGGGTGCTGATGCTCTCCTGGGAGTACCCGCCGGTGCTCGTCGGCGGTCTCGGCCGACACGTGCACGCGCTGTCGGTGGCCCTCGCCGCCGCCGGCCACGAGGTCACCGTCGTCACCCGCCACTCCGAGGGCGCACCCCTGGAGGAGTACGCCGACGGCGTCCGCATCCTGCGCGCCCCCGAAGACCCGGTCACCTTCCCCCTCGCCACCAACTCACTGCTGGCCTGGACGATGGCCTTCAACCACACCCTCACCCGCACCGCACTACGCGCCACAGAGGCCGGCTCGTACGACGTCATCCACGCCCACGACTGGCTCGTCGCCCACACGGCCGTCACCCTGGCCGACCACCTGGACCTACCCCTGGTCACCACCATGCACGCCACCGAGGCCGGCCGGCACCAGGGCTGGCTGCCCGAGGAGATGAACCGCACCATCCACGGCGTCGAACACTGGCTCAGCAACTCATCCATTCGGGTGATCACCTGCTCCGGGTACATGCGCGACCAGGTGACCGCGCTGTTCGACGTACCGGCCGCCCAGGTCGACGTGGTGCCCAACGGGGTCGACGACCGGGCCTGGCGGGCCCGTCCCCGAGCGGTCGCGTCGGCCCGCGCCCGGTTCGCCGGGGACGGCCCGTTGGTCGGGTACGCCGGGCGGCTGGTCTACGAGAAGGGCGTCCAGCACCTGGTGAACGCCGTACCCCGGCTCCGCGAACGGCACCCGGGGCTGCGCGTGGTGATCGCCGGCGACGGCCCGTACCGCACCGAGTTGGAGGCCGAGGCTCGGCGGCTGGCGCTCAGCTCGACCGTCCGGTTCACCGGGTTCCTCGACTCCACCCAACTTCCCGCGATGCTCGGCGCCACCGACGCGACGGTGGTCCCCAGCCTCTACGAGCCGTTCGGCATGGTGGCGCTGGAGGCGGCGGCCGCCGGAGCACCGCTGGCGGTGGCCCGTACCGGCGGCCTGGCCGAGATCGTCGAACCCGGCGTGACCGGGGTGACGTTCCCGCACAGCGACCCGGACGCGCTCGCCAGCGCGGTCGGCCAACTGCTCGGCGACGAGGTCTTCGCCCGGCGGCTGGCCCGCCGGGCCCGCACGATGGTCGGCGAGCGGTACGGCTGGGCCGCCATCGCGGCCCGCACCGCCGCCAGCTACGCCACCGCTCGCCGCGAACACGGCCCTGTCCGGGCCCGACGCGCCGCCGCCCGACTGGCCGGCGGACGGACCCGGATCGCCATCCCGGAGGGGAATTTACTCGCCGCCGTCGACCACGCCGCCTGCTGAGCCGAGTCGGACGACCGATAGGTGACTTCCGATCCGCTGGTTAGGGTGTAGCCCGGACAGCGGCTGAGGAGGAGCGTGCACAGGTGCTGATCGCCGGTCGGTACCAGCTGCTCGACCTGGTGGGTCGCGGGGGCATGGGTCGGGTGTGGCGCGCCCGCGACGAGATGCTGCACCGCGAGGTGGCGGTCAAGGAGATCGTCCCACCGAGTTGGTTGACCGATCGTGAACGGGCCGAGGTGCGCTCGCGCACCATGCGGGAGGCGCGTGCCGCGGCCCGACTCAACCACCCCGCCGTGGTCCGGCTCTACGACGTCGTCGCCGTCGACGGCAGCCCGTGGATCGTCATGGAGTACGTCCCGTCCCGCACCCTTCAGGACGTCGTGGACGCCGAGGGGCCCCTGGAGCCGGCCCGCGCGGCCCGGATCGGCCTGGCCGTGCTCGACGCCCTGCAGGCCGCGCACACCGCCGGGGTGCTGCACCGCGACATCAAGCCGCAGAACGTGCTCGTAGCGCACGACGGGCGGGTGATGCTCACCGACTTCGGGCTGGCCACCTTCGACGGCGGCGACGGAGCGATGACCCGCCCCGGCATGGTTCTCGGCTCCCCGCAGTACGTGGCCCCGGAGCGGGCCGCCGAGGGAGCGTCCACGGTGGCCGCTGATCTGTGGTCGCTCGGGGCGACCCTGCACGCCGCGGTGGAGGGGCAGTCCCCGTACGCCCGCAGCACCGCGATGGCCACCCTGAGCGCACTGGCCGCCGGCCCACCGGACCCGGCCCCGCACGCCGGGGCGCTCGCGCCGGTGCTGGACGGGCTGCTCCGCCGCGACCCGCACGACCGCCTCGATCACGACACGGCCCGTCGGCTGCTCAGGGCCGCCGCGACCGGCCGGGCCGAGTCGCCGCCGGCAGCCGACCGACCCTCGGCCGATGGGCCGGCGCCGGGCCCGGTCGACCAGCCCGCCGACGACCCCGACGACCAGGACCCCATCGTTCCGCTGCCCGACCCGGCCGCTGGCCTGGACGCTCCGGCCGCAGCCGGCGGCGCCTCCCCCACGCCGGCCCCGGATCCGGCGGCCGCCGGGCGAACCGCGCGCCGGGTGGCGGTGGTCGCCGTGGCGCTGCTGGTCGCCGTCGTGGCCGGCGTCGGCACCGCGCTGACCGTCGGCGGTGACAAACCCCGCGACACCACCGGCTGGTCCTCCCCGACACCGAACCGTCCGCCCGACGGGGGGCCGTTCGGCCCCGGCCGCCCGCCCGGACCGCCGCCGAACCGGCGTGACGTCCCCCCGCCCCCGTTCGCCTGCGTCCGCCCGGAGGTGTCCGGTGCTCCGGTACTGGCCGTCAAGCCGGCCTCGGGTGAAGGGTTCCGGCCGCCGCCCGGCTGGGTCTGGCACGTCGACACCGCCGGCTTCCGGGTCTCCGTACCGGCGACGTGGCTGACCTCCCGTGACGACGGGGTGGCGTGCTTCCAGGACCCGGCGACCGGCCGGACCTTCAGCGTCACCGAGGGCGGCGCGGCCGATCCGGTGCAGCGGCTACGGGCCGTCCGCGACGCGGCAGCCGGGGCGGGGGCGTTGCCGGGGTACGAGGAGATCCGGCTCGCCGGGGGCGACGGCGGGGCCGAGTGGGAGTGCCGCTGGCAGACACCGCACGGGGGTTGGCTGCGGGCCCGGCAACAGATCCTCGGCGCCGACCGCTGGACGCTGGGTTGGATCACCGACGACGGGGACTGGGCCGGGGCCGCAGCCAACTGGGAACTGGTACGAGAAAGTTTCCGACCACCCCGCTGACCTGCACCGTATGGCCATGATCCGGGCCACCGTCCGGCGTGGATCGAGCCCGCTCAGTGGATGAGAAAGCCAGCATTGGTGGCTATCGTGGATCCCGGGGTGACCGAGGGGGAGCGACCGTGCATCAGTTGCTGATCGCGGGTCGGTACCGGCTGCTCGACCTGGTCGGCATCGGCGGAATGGGCCGGGTGTGGCTTGCTCGCGACGAGATGCTGCATCGCGACGTGGCGGTGAAGGAGATCGTGCCGCCGTCCTGGCTGGCCGAGACCGAGCGCGAGGAACTACGGCTACGAACCCTGCGCGAGGCACGCACCGCCGCCCGGCTCAACCATCCCAACGTCGTCCGCCTCTACGACGTGGTGCACGACAGGGAGAGCCCCTGGATCGTGATGGAGTACGTGCCGTCGCGGTCGGTGCAGCAGATCATCGGCGCCGAGGGGCCGCTGAGCCCGCAGCGCACCGCCCGGATCGGGCTGGCGGTGCTCGCCGCCTTGCGGGCCGCGCACGCCGCCGGGGTGTTGCACCGGGACGTGAAACCGCACAACGTGCTGGTGGCCGACGACGGGCGGGTGGTGCTCACCGACTTCGGGTTGGCCACCTTCGACGGCGGTGACGGTGTGATGACCGGGCCCGGCACGGTGCTCGGCTCACCGCAGTTCGTCGCCCCCGAGCGCGCCCGCGAAGGGGTGTCCGACGCACGCACCGACATGTGGTCGCTGGGCGCGACGCTCTACGCGACGGTCGAGGGGCAGTCGCCGTACGCGCGCTCGAGCGCGATGGCGACGCTCAGCGCGCTGGCCACCGAACCACCGGACCCGATGCGTCGGGCCGGTCCGTTGGGTCCCGTCCTCACCGGCCTGTTGCAGCGCGACCCGTGGCGGCGGTTGACCGCTGCCGAGGCGGAGCCACTGCTGCGCAGCGCCGCGGCCAGCCACGACGAGCCCGCCGCGGCCCGGTCCTCGGCGGTCGCGGCGCTCCGCAGCGCCGGCCGGGCCATCTCGGCGCACCCGGTCGAACCGGTGTCCCCGGCGGGCGAGCCGGCGACGCCGAGTCGTCGCCCGCCGCGCCGACCCGGACGGCGACGGCGCCTGATCGCCCTCGGTGGCGCGGCCGCCGCTCTGCTCGTGGCGGGTGGCGTCACGCTGGCGCTGGTCAACCGGCACGATGATCGGACCCCACCGTCCGGATCGGGTGGTGGTGCGCCGAGCTCCCGGCCGGCGGCGTTCGCCTGCACGTCGTCCCCGCCACCGTCGGCGACCCCGGTGGTGTCGGTGTCGCCGCCGGCCGACGTGAGGTACGGGCTGCGCGAGGGCTGGACCTGGTACGACGACCCGACCGGTTTCCGGATCGCCGCGCCGGTGGGTTGGGCGCGCTGGACCGAGGGCTCGGCGACGTGCTTCCGAAGGTCGGGCGGGACCCGGGTGCTCAGCGTGGAGGCCGGGCCCGCCCGGGCGGATCCGGTGGCGTACTGGAAGGCCGAGGAGGCTCGGCTGACCGTGGCCGGGGCGCTGCCGGACTATCGCAAGGTGGACATCTCCGCCATGGACATCTTCGATGGCGGCGCGGTGTGGGAGTGCGGCTGGCGCAACGCCGTCGGCGTTCCGGTGCACAGCTTCCGACTGCTGGCCAACACCTCGACCGACCGCTCCTACACCGTCTCGTGGTTGACAGAAGAGTTCGACTGGCAGGTCAACGCGGCATACTTGCCGATGATCCGGCAGAGCTTCACCCCCACCCTGTGACACGGTCCGATGAGGACCTTCCGGGTGATGCCCCTGCGGCGCCGACGCTGACTACAGTGGCGTAGTTTTGGGCGCTCAAGATCCCTGGGGAGGGTGAGCCGAGATGATGGGACCGCAACACGCGCTGTCTGGCGCGGCGGTGTGGTTGGCGGGCTCCTGGGCGTTGGAGCAGTTCGCCGACTACCACCAGTCGCCGCTCGCGTTGGCGGTGGGCACCGCGGTGTGCGCCGGTGGCGCGCTCTTTCCCGACCTCGACATGTCGGGCAAGGTGACCAAGAACCAGGGTGGGGCCACAGTGGCCCGCACCTTCGGGGTCTTCTCACTCTTCGCCGCCGAGGTGATGGAGAAGATCTCCCTCGGGGTCTACTACGCCACCAAGCTCAGCAGGGACCCACGCCGCAACAACGGGCACCGGACGCTGACCCACACGCTGCCGTTCACACTGCTGGTCGGCTGGGGCACCACAGCGCTCTGCGCCGCCTACGGCAAGTGGGCGGTCATCACCATCCTGTTCTTCATGTTCGGCCTGGCGCTGCGCGGGCTCTTCGACGAGTGGGCCGAGCGCGCCGGCTGGGTGATCATCACTCTCGCGTCGGCCGGAGCGGCCTGGTTCACGTTCGCCAACCTGCCGGGCGGGCGCGGCTATCCGCTGATCGGCACCGCGCTGGGCGTGGGTTGCTTCGTCCACATCCTCGGCGACATGATCACCCGGGCCGGCGTGCCGATCCTCTGGCCGATCCCGATCAAACGTCGGATGTGGATGATGATCGGCCTGCCGAACAGCATCGCCCTGCGCGTCGGCAGCAAGGCCGAGGTGGTCGGAATGCGCATCGCACTGACCGTCGTCTCGGCGCTCGCCACCGTCGGCCTGATCGCGCCATCGGTGCTGAGCCGATTCGACATCGACATATGACCGATCCGGCGCCGGTGGTCCCGCCAGCCGCGGACGAACGCGTACCGGAGTTCTGCCACGACCTGGGGCTGCCCGGCCTCGCCGATGTGCACGTGCACTTCCTGCCGCCGCGACTGCTGCGTCGGGTGTGGGCCTACTTCGACGCCGCCGGGCCGCTGGTCGGCACCGAATGGCCGATCCGCTACCGGTGGAGCGACGCTGACCGGGTCGCGCACCTGCGCCGGCTCGGGGTGCGGGCGTTCAGCGCCCTGGCGTACGCCCACCGGCCGGGCATGGCGGCGGAGCTCAACCGCTGGACGTTGGATTTCGCCCAGGACAACCCCGGGTGCCTCGCCTCGGCCACGTTCTACCCCGAGCCGACCGCCCCGGCGTACGTCGAGGCGGCCCTCACCGAAGGCGCCCGGGTGTTCAAGCTGCACCTGCAGGTGGGCGGGTTCGCGCCGACTGATCCGGCGCTGGACCCGGTGTGGGGGATGCTGTCCGACGCGGGGGTGCCGGTGGTGGTGCACGCCGGGCACGCCCCGGTGGGGACCACCCACACCGGCCCGGACCCGTTCGCCGCCCTGCTCGCCCGCCACCCTCGGCTGCCCGCCGTGGTGGCGCACCTGGGCGCCCCGGACTACCGGGCCTTCCTCGACCTCGCCGAGACGTACGAGCGGGTCCGGCTGGACACCACGATGGCGTTCACGCCCTTCTTCGACCAGTTCGTCCCCTTCCCCGCCGACGAGTTGCCCCGATTGCGGGACTTGGGGCTGGCCGGCAAGGTGCTGCTGGGCAGCGACTTCCCGAACATCCCGTACCCGTACGCCGACCAGCTGACCGGGCTGGCCCGACTGGACCTGGGCGACGACTGGCTGCGCGCGGTCTGCTGGAACAGCGCCGCCGCCCTCTTCGACCTCGCCTGACCCGCCGCACCCTCCCGCCGCCCCGCCGCGCCCTCAAGATCGTGCTCGATCCTTGTTGTAGTGGCTTCCGCGACGGTCCGACGGGACTACATCCAGGATCGAGCGCGATCTTGAGGCGTGCCAGGAGCGCAGCCCCGGGGCGCGGGGGTGTCGCACGGGCGCTGAATTCTTTTCGACATCGGCTATTGACGTCTCCGTAACAGGTGGCCTAGCGTCCTGTCGAACCGCTTCGTCGAAACGCTTCGACGAAGTTCGGGAGCGGTCCCACCCCAGGCCGAAGGAGGTGCGCGGTGGCCACCATGCATGACGTCGCCCGCCTCGCGCAGGTCTCGGTCAGCACCGTCTCGTACGTGCTCACCGGCACCAGGCCGATCTCGCAGGCCACCCGCAACAAGGTGCTCGCCGCGATGGCCCAGCTCGACTACCAGCCCAACGCGATGGCGCGCGGGCTGGCCAGTCGCCGCAGCCGGATCCTCGGCCTGCTGATGCCGATGGACGAACGCGGCCTCGGCGCCACCGAAACCGCCTTCGTCACCGGCGCCGCCGCCGCGGCCAGCGTCGCCGGCTACCACCTGGTGCTCTCGCCGGTCGGCGGCGGCGACCTCGACGACCTGCGTCGGCTCGCCAGCCAGCGGATGCTCGACGGGGTTGTGCTGATGGAGGTCCAGCTGGCCGACGAGCGGGTCACCGTGCTCCAGGAGGCGGGGGTGCCACTGGTGCTGATCGGCCGTACCGGCGACACCAGCACGCTCTCCTACGTCGACATCGACTTCGACCAGACCGTCCGGGAGGCCGTCGCGCACCTGGTCGGCCTCGGGCACCGGCGGATCGTCTACGTTAACCATTCGGCCGCCACACTGGCCAGCGGTTACGGGCCCGCGCTGCGTACCCGGGACGCCTTCACCGCGGCGATGACCGGGCACGGCCTGGAGCCGGTGATGATCGCGGCCGAGGACAGCGCCGCCGGCGGGCGGGCCGCCCTGGCCGCCGCGTTCGCGCAGTCCCCGGAGCTGACCGCGGTGCTGGCCATGAACGAGACGGCGATCTTCGGCATCCTCGGCGAGTTGACCGGGCGCGGCCTGTCGGTGCCCGACGACGTCTCCGTCGTCTCGATGGTCACCTCGCCGCAGGTCGCCGAGTTGGCCACCCCGGCGCTGACCGCCATGACGTCACCCGGTTCGGCGCTCGGCCGGATCGCGATCGAGGCGCTGACGCGCCACCTGGACGGCCCCGCCGACCTTCGACACCAGCAACTGCTGCCGTGCGCGTTGGAGATCCGGGGGTCGACCGCCGCACCACGGCGGTCGGCACTGGCCACCTCTGCTCCATCGTCCAACGACGGAGGCTGACCAGCGAAAACGGCCCGTCATCGCGCTGCAACGCGACGACGGGCCTCGTGAAGTACCGGCTAGTACTCAACGAGGAGGATAGTAATGCAGCGATTCCACCGGCTTGTCGCCGCGATCGCCCTGGCAGCGACCGCGACGACCACCGTGGCCGCCTGCGGCGGTGGTGACAACGGGGACAACAGCGACGCCAAGGTTCTGAAGCTCTGGCACTACGAGAGCGAGAACAGCGCCATGGGGATCGGCTGGAACCGGGCGATCGAGATCTTCAAGTCCGAGCACCCGGGCGTCGAGGTGCGCTTCGAGCGCAAGGCGTTCGAGCAGATCCAGCAGAACGCCGGCATGATCATCAATTCGTCCGAGGGCCCGGACATCATGGAGTACAACAAGGGCAACGCGACCGCCGGCCTGCTCTCCTCCCAGGGCCTGCTGGCCGACCTGAGCAGCGAGGCCGACAAGCGCGGTTGGGCCGGCAAGCTCAGCCCCAGCCTGCAGACCACCGCCCGCTACAGCGACAAGGGCGTGATGGGCTCCGGCAAGTGGTTCGGTGTGCCGAACTACGGCGAGTACGTCACTGTCTACTACAACAAGGACCTGTTCCAGCAGAACGGCGTCAAGGTCCCGACCACCATGGCCGAGATGACCGCCGCGATGGACACCTTCGTCGGCAAGGGCGTCACCCCGCTGGGCATGGCCGGCGCCGAGTACCCGGCCGGACAGCTCTTCTACCAGCTCGCGCTCTCCAAGGGCGACCGGCAGTTCGTCGACAACTACCAGCTCTACAAGAACCCTGTCGACTTCAAGGCCGACCCGCTCAAGTACGGCGCGGACACCTTCGCCCAGTGGGTGCAGAAGGGCTACGTCGCGAAGAACTCGGCCAGCCTCAAGGCCGAGGACATGGGCACCGCCTTCATCGGCGGCAAGGTTCCGATGATCGTCTCGGGTAGCTGGTGGTACGGCCGGTTCAAGACCGAGATGAAGGCCAACTGGGACACCTTCCTCTTCCCCGGCAACACCCTGCAGGCCGGCTCCTCCGGCAACCTCTGGGTGGTCCCGGAGAACAGCAAGGCCAAGAGCCTCGCGTACGACTTCATCGACATCACCCTGCGTCCGGAGATCCAGGATCTGATCGGCAACAACGGTGGTGTTCCGGTCGCCGCTGACGCGTCGAAGATCAGTGACCCGAAGGACCGCAAGCTGATCGAGGACTTCAACACGGTCAGCAAGCAGGACGGGCTCGCCTTCTACCCGGACTGGCCGGTCCCCGGCTACTACGACGTGCTGGTCTCCGGCTTCCAGGGTCTGATCAACGGCTCGAAGTCGCCCGACCAGGTCCTGGACACGATCGCCAAGCCGTACGCCGATGGCGTCAAGGAGATCACCGGCAAGTGACACGGCGAGCGGCGGGCGCGACCGGCACGACCGGCGCGCCCGCCCGCCCCGCCGGGAAGGATCTTCCATGGCAGTCTCCGAGACGGTCGCCGCCACACCACCGGCCGCGACCCCCACCCCGCCCGCGCCCAGCCGCAGACGCCGCGGCCGCAACGCGGCGTACTGGCTCTACCTGCTCCCCGGAGCGGCGCTCTTCCTCCTGGTCATCGGCGCGCCGCTGGTCGGCACCCTCTACCTGTCGCTGACCAAGTGGTCCGGCATCGGCGACCCCCGGTGGGTCGGCCTGGACAACTACCAGCAGTTGCTGCACGACGACGTGTTCTGGGCGTCGTTCCGCAACACCGTCTGGATGCTCGTCGCGATGGTGGTGGTGCCCACCGTGCTCGGGCTGCTGCTCGCCGCTGTGCTCTTCGACGTCATCGGCCGCCGGTTCAAGCCCCGCACCGCCGCCGCCCTGCGAGCCGCGTTCTACCTCCCGCAGGTACTGCCCGTCGTGGTGGCCGGCATCGTCTGGGGCTGGATCCTGCGCCCCGACGGCGCGTTCAACAGCCTCCTCGACGCTGTCGGTCTCGGCGCGTTACGCCACGACTGGCTCGGCGACCCGGGCACCGCGCTGCCGGCCGTGATGGCCGTGATGATCTGGGTGCAGATCGGCTACCCGGTGGTCGTCTTCATGGCGGCGTTGCAGCGGGTCGACCCCGAGTTGTACGAGGCGGCCGAGGTCGACGGCGCTAACTGGCTGCACCGGTTCCGGGCGATCACCCTCCCGCAGATCCGGCCGGAGACCTTCGTGGTGGCCCTGACCTGCACCATCGCCGCGTTGAAGGTGTTCGGGCCGATCTTCGCCCTGACCCGGGGCGGTCCGGACAACGCGACGAACGTGCCGTCGTACTTCGCCTACTACACGTTCTTCAAGAAGCTGCAGGTCGGCTACGGCTCCGCGATCTCCATGGTGCTGACGCTGATCATCGTGGTGGTGGCCGGGATCTTCATCTGGATGCAGGCCCGCAGCGAGCGCCGGGACCGGGGGTTCTGAGATGGCCGTCATGCTCACGCCGAGCACCGCGCCGGTGACGCCGGCCCGGCCGGTACGCGATCGACACCACCGTGGCGTCAGCCGCTGGGTGGTGCTCGCCCTGGTCGCCCTCGGCGCGCTCGTCATGCTGGTGCCGTTCGCGTTCATGCTGCTCAACGCGTTCAAGTCGCCCGGCGACTACTCGTCGGGCGGCCCGCTGAGCTGGCCGACGGAGTTCTACACAAAGGGTCTGCGCACCTACTGGACCGCTGTGAACTTCCCGCTCAAGTTCTGGAACTCGGCTGTCATCGCCGGTTCGGTGGCCGTACTCGGCGTCGCCGTGTCGCTGCTCAACGCGTACGCGCTGGGCATCGGCCGGGTCCGCGGCCGGCTGTGGATCGTCGGGCTCTTCCTGCTGGCCAACATGCTGCCGCAGGAGGCGCTGATCTACCCGCTGTACTACGTGGCGAAGCAGGTCGGCCTCTACAACACCCAGCTCTCGGTGATCATCATCTTCACCGTGATCCAGAGCGCGTTCGGCACCTACCTGCTCGCCTCGGTGATGGGCACGTTCCCGCGCTCGCTGCTGGAGGCCGCCGCGCTGGACGGCGCCGGCAAGTGGACGGTGCTGTGGCGGGTGGTCTTCCCCAACCTGCGGCCCACCCTCGCGGTGCTGCTCATCTTCTTCTTCATCTGGACGTGGAACGAGTTCCTCATCCCGCTGGTCATGCTGATCGACAACCAGACGCAGACCATTCCGGTCGCGCTCGCGTCGTTGCAGGGCGACCGGCTGATGGACGCTCCGACCACGAACGCCGGCGCGCTGATCAGCCTGGTGCCGGCCATCCTCTTCTTCCTCATCTTCCAGCGCACTCTGGCGCGCGGCATCACGGCAGGAGCCGAGAAGTGAAGTTCACCGACGGGTACTGGCAGCTGCGCCCCGGCGTCAGCGTCCTGCGCCCCGGCACCGTGGAGTCGGTGGAGCCGGACGAGCGCGGCTTCACCGTCTTCGCACCGACCGGTCAGATCACCGGCCGCGGTGACACCCTCAACCGCCCCCTGGTCACCGTCCGGTTCTTCTCCCCCGCCCCCGGCGTCATCGGGGTGACCATCGCCCACCACACCGGAGGGCTGCCCCGTGAGCCGCACTTCGGGCTGAGCACCGACGAGTCGCACCCGGTCACCGTCGACGTCACCGGGCTCAGCGCGACGCTGACCACCGGCGAGCTGACCGCGCGGGTCGCGCTCATCGACGGGTGGCGGGTCGACTTCCTGCACGGCGACCGGCTGGTCACTGCGTCCACCGCGCGCAGCATCGGCGTCGTCACCGACGCCGAGGGCCGCCGGCACGTACACGAACGGCTCGCCCTCGGTGTCGGTGAGACGGTGTACGGGCTGGGCGAGCGCTTCGGCCCGTTCGTCAAGAACGGGCAAACCGTCGACATCTGGAACGCCGACGGGGGCACCGCCAGCGAGCAGGCGTACAAGAACGTGCCGTTCTACCTCAGCAGCGCCGGCTACGGGGTCTTCGTGGACCACCCGGAGCACGTGTCGTTCGAGGTCGGCTCCGAGGTCGTCACACAGACCCAGTTCAGCGTCGAGGGTCAGTCGCTCACCTACTACGTCATCGACGGGCCCCACCCGAAGGACGTGCTGCGCCGGTACACAGCGCTCACCGGCCGTCCGGCCCGGGTCCCCGCCTGGTCGTACGGGCTCTGGCTGTCCACGTCGTTCACCACCTCGTACGACGAGAAGACCGTGACCGAGTTCGTCGACGGGATGGCCGAGCGCGGGCTGCCGCTGTCGGTCTTCCACTTCGACTGTTTCTGGATGCGTCAGTTCCACTGGGTCGACTTCGTCTGGGACCCGGCGACCTTCCCCGACCCGGAGGGGATGCTGCGCCGGCTGCACGAGCGCGACCTGAAGGTGTGCGTCTGGATCAACCCGTACATCGCGCAGCGCTCGTACCTCTTCGAGGAGGGCCGGGCGGCCGGTTACCTGGTGCGCAACCCCGACGGC
This sequence comes from Micromonospora sp. NPDC005171, assembly GCF_040608575.1. NCBI lineage: Bacteria > Bacillati > Actinomycetota > Actinomycetes > Micromonosporales > Micromonosporaceae > Micromonospora > Micromonospora sp. NPDC005171. The sequence continues at coordinate 23,129 of NZ_JBEXIM010000018.1, forward strand.
TCGGTCTGGCAGTGGGACAAGTGGCAGGCCGGCATGGCGCTTGTCGACTTCACCAACCCGGACGCGGTCGCCTGGTTCACCGGCAAGCTCAAGGCGCTGCTGGACATGGGCGTCGACTGCTTCAAGACCGACTTCGGCGAGCGCATCCCGACCGACGTGGTGTGGCACGACGGCTCGGACCCGCAGCGGATGCACAACTACTACTCGTACCTCTACAACAAGGCCGTCTTCGAGCTGCTGGAGACCGAACGCGGCGAGGGCGAGGCGGTGCTGTTCGCCCGCTCGGCAACCACCGGCGGGCAGCAGTTCCCGGTGCACTGGGGCGGCGACTGCGAGTCGACGTTCGTCGCGATGGCCGAGTCGCTGCGCGGCGGATTGTCCCTGGCGTCGTCCGGCTTCGGCTATTGGAGCCACGACATCGGCGGCTTCGAGGGCACCCCCGACCCGGCGGTGTTCAAGCGGTGGGTCGCCTTCGGGCTGCTCTCCTCGCACTCCCGGCTGCACGGTTCCGGCTCCTACCGGGTGCCGTGGGCGTACGACGAGGAGGCCGTGGACGTGCTGCGGCACTTCACCCACCTCAAGCTCGGCCTGATGCCGTACCTGGCGGCCGCCGCCCAGGAGGCGCACCGCGACGGGACGCCGGTGATGCGGCCGATGTTCCTGGAGTTCCCGGACGACCCGGCGACGGCACACCTGGACCGGCAGTACATGCTCGGCCCGGACGTGCTCGTCGCCCCGGTGCTCAGCGCCGATGGCGACGTCACGTACTACGTACCCGCCGGCACCTGGACGCACCTGGTCACCGGCGCGCAGGTCACCGGCCCGGCCTGGCGGACCGAGAAGCACGACTTCGACAGCCTGCCGGTGCTGGCCCGACCGGGCGCGGTCATTCCGTTCGGCTCGCGCACCGACCGACCGGACTACGAGTGGGCCGACGACGTGCGGCTGCGGGTGTACGCACCGACCGAGGGGCAGCGGACCCGGGTACGGGTACCGTCACCCGGCAACGGACCGGGCGCCGAGTTCGACGTGCGCTACGAGGGTGGGACGGCCAGCGCCGAACTGGTCGCCGGCACCTCGACGGGCTACATCTGCGAGATCCAGGGGACGGAACGATGACGCAACACCACTTCCCGGAAAGCTTCGTCTGGGGCTCGGCGACCGCCGCGTACCAGATCGAGGGCGCGGCGACCGAGGACGGGCGCGGACCGTCCATCTGGGACACCTACAGCCACACACCCGGTCGGACCCTCAACGGTGACACCGGTGACGTGGCCGCCGACCACTACCACCGGTGGGCCGACGACCTCGGGCACATCGCCGACCTGGGGCTCGGCGCGTACCGGTTCTCCATCTCCTGGCCCCGGGTGCAGCCGGGTGGCTCGGGTCGGTTCAACCAGGCCGGCATCGACTTCTACTCACGGCTGGTGGACGGGCTGCTGGAGCGGGGCGTCCGCCCGGTGGCCACCATGTACCACTGGGACCTGCCGCAGGAACTGGAGGACGCCGGCGGGTGGGCGGCGCGGGAGACCGCGCTGCGCTTCCAGGAGTACGCGGCGGGCATCGTCGGCGCGCTGGGCGACCGGGTGCACACCTGGACGACGCTCAACGAGCCGTGGTGCTCCGCGTACCTGGGCTACGCCTCCGGGGTGCACGCGCCGGGTCGGACCGAGCCGGCGGCGGCGCTCGCCGCGGTGCACCACCTCAACCTCGCGCACGGCCTGGCCGGCCGGGTGGTCCGGGAGCTGGCCCCGTCCGCCGAGCTGTCGGTGACGCTGAACCTGCACGTCATCCGGGGCGCGTCCGACTCGGCCGCCGACCAGGACGCGGTCCGGCGGATCGACGCGTTGGCGAATCGGGCGTTCCTCGGCCCGATGCTGGACGGGGAATACCCGGCCGACCTGCTGGCCGACACCGCCTCCGTCACCGACTGGTCGTTCGTCCGCGAGGGCGACGAGAAGCTGATCGCGGTGCCGCTGGACGTGCTCGGGGTCAACTACTACTCCAGCACCCTGGTCCGGGCCTGGGACGGGGTGTCGGCCCGCTCCGACGCCGACGGGCACGGCGCGTCGACCTCGACGCCGTGGGTCGCCGCGGAGAACGTCGACTTCCTGCCGCAGCCCGGCCCGTACACGGCGATGGGTTGGAACATCGACCCGCCGGCGTTGACCGAGTTGCTGCTGCGTCTCCAGCGCGAATACCCCAGCCAGCCCATGATGATCACCGAGAACGGCGCGGCGTTCGACGATGTGGTGTCGGCCGACGGCCGGATCCACGACGACCGGCGGATCGACTACCTGCGTCGGCACATCGGCGCGATGGCCGACGCCCGCGCGCAGGGCGCGGACGTGCGCGGCTACTTCGTCTGGTCGTTGCTGGACAACTTCGAGTGGGGCTACGGCTACGACCGTCGCTTCGGCATCATCCGTGTCGACTACGACACCCAGGTCCGCACCTGGAAGGACAGCGCCCACTGGTACCAGCGCCTCGCCGCCACCGGTGAGCTGGACCAGGCCCCGGAGTAGACACCCCGCTGGGCAGCCCCGTACCGGGGCTGCCCAGCCGCAGGTGGCGCTAGACCCCGACGCGTTGCGGCGGGACGGTGAGGCCGTAGAGCTTCATCAGTTCGGGGGTGTCGATCCGGCTACCGTCGGCCACCGAGTCGCAGGCGATATCGACGATCTGGTCCTTGTGCGCCAACAGGTACGGCCGGGCGCCCACATCGGCGCTGGCCAGCGTGGCGATGCCGGGCCAGTGCCGGCGGCCGAAGAGCATCGGGTAGCCGCGCAACCCGTCGTAGGTGGCGCAGACCAGCACGTCCGGGTACGGCAGCGCGGCCACCCGGCTGACCGCCGCAGCGGTCAGGCCCGGCATGTCGACCGGAACCACCACCACCGCCTCGATCCCCTCGTCGTCCATGGCGGCCAGGCCCGCCCGGATGGACGAGCCGACTCCGGTCCCCCACGCCTTGTTGATCACAACGGTGGACCTACCCAGGTCGGCGGTCTCCTGGACCTGCTCGGCGGCGGCACCCAACACGACCACGATCTGCTCGCAGCCCGCTTCGGTCATCGTGTCGATCATCTGATTGACCAGGGGCTTGCCCCCCTGGTGCAGCAGCGCCTCGGGACCACCGATCCGTCGTCCCCCGCCTGCGGCGATGATCATTCCTGCGATCCGGTTCAGCTGCGCCCCCTCCAGCACGGGACGGACCGTGTCCGATCCGTCCCCTCCTACGGACACTGCAACGAGGACGGCCAGCCGAGGGTGGCGGGGCGAAAAGGAGAAATAGCACAACCGTTATACACCGGACCGTGGCAGAGCCCCCGCACCCTCGCCGCCACCCCCTGCCGGGAATCGTTGATCAAGTGATGAAAAGTAGGTCAGGAGAGCTCCCGGAACCTACTTTCCATCACTTGATCATGGTGAGAGCGGCGATCAGGCCGCGTCGGCGTAGCAGTCGACGATGGACAGATCCAGCGGAAACCGGACCGGCGTCGCACCGAAGAGCAGGGCGGAGGCACGCTCGCCCGACCGGTTGACAGCCTCGGCGACCGCGTCCGCCTGACCGGCCGGCGCGTGCACGACCACCTCGTCGTGCTGGAAGAAGACCAGCTCGGCGTCGGTGCCGGACAACTCGGTGCGCAGTGTGGCCAGCAACGTGGAGGCCCACTCCGCCGCCGTGGCCTGGATGACGAAGTTGCGGGTGAAGCGCCCCCGGGACCGGGCGGCGCGCGCCCGCGGACTGTGCGGATCACCTGCCCCCTCCGGATCGGAGGGCTCGTCGTCGAGATCACCGAACCCGGCCGAGCCGGGCGGGCACGTGCGCCCCAGCCAGGACCGCACCAATCCACCCGTCTCACCGGTGCGCGCGGCCGCCTCGACGTAACCGAACGCCGTCGGGTAACTGCGCTTGAGCACCGCCAACGCGGGCACCGCGGCCCCGCCGGTCTGCCCGTACATCGCGCCGAGCAGGGCCACCTTGGCCTTGGCCCGGTCACCGCCGAACGAGTCCCGGGCCAGGGCCGCGTAGAGGTCACCGGCACCGCCCGCCACCGCCAGCCGCGCATCGCCGGAGACCGCGGCCAGCACCCGAGGCTCCAACTGGCCGGCGTCGGCGACCACCAACCGCCAGCCCGGATCGGCCACCACCGCCCGCCGGATCACCTTGGGGATCTGCAGGGCGCCACCACCCCGGGTGGCCCACCGGCCGGAGACGACGCCAGCCGGCACGTACTCCGGTTGGAACCGGCCGCCGCGCACCCACTGATCGAGCCAGGCCCAGCCGTGCGCCGTCCAGATCCGGTAGAGCTCCTTGTATTCCAGCACCAGCGGCACCGCCGGATGGTCCACCCCGCGCAGCACCCAGGCCCGGGTGTTGGGCAGCTCCACCCCGGCCCGGGCGAACGCCTTCAGCAGCTCGGCCGGGGAGTCGGTGTGCAGACCGCGTACGCCGAGGGCGTCGGCGATCCGGGCGGCCAGCTCGGCGAGTCGGCGTGGCGGACCACCGACCGGGGACGCCTCACCGAGCAGCTCGTGCAGGATCTCGTTGTGCACGTCGGCACGCCAGGGCAGCCCGGCGACGCCCATCTCCACAGCGATCAGCGCCCCGGCCGACTCGGCGGCCACCAGCAACCGGAACCGGCCGGGGTGCTCGGTCGCGGCGACCCGGGCGAGCTGGTCGGCGTACACCTGGGTCAGCGCCTCGATGCCCGGGCCCGGCGGACCGGGCAGGGTGTCGAAGAGCGCGCCCTGCCCGTGCCCGGGTGGCGCGGCGGCGCGCGGCGGTGGGTCCGACGGCACCGCCGCGCCGGTCAGCCGGGCCCAGGCGGCGGCCAGTGAGCGGGGCTCGCCCCAGCGGCCCGCGTGCCCGAGCAGCAACGCCTCGGTCAACTCCACGTCGTGACACCGATCGACCCGGACGCCGGCGCGCAGCAGCGTCGGGTAGAGCGCCGTTGTGGTCGACCAGACCCAGCGCGGGTGCCCGGCGGCCTCGCGGGCGGCGACCGCGGCGACCAGGTCGGTGACGACCTCGGCCGGGCCGGTCGGCCGGCCGGTGGCGTCCAGCGGGCACAGCACTCCCCCACCCCGCTCGTCGGACACCACCGCCACCAGCACGAACGCGATTCTGCCTGTCCCGTGCGACAGGAATGGAGGCGCACCTCACCGTGCTCGGGTCGGTGGGGTGTCGGAGCCGGTCGGTAGCGTGACCAGGTGCCTCCGCAGATCCCGCATCCCGATCCTGGCACTCCCGACACCCGCGGTCCGATGCGCTACCTCTGGTGGCTGGTCCGCTGCCAACCCTGGCGGGTGCTGCGCGGCAGCCTGATCGGCACGGCCTGGATGATCGGGCTCTCGGCCCGGCCCTATTTGATCGCCCGCGCTGTCGATGACGGGCTGCGCGAACGCGACACCCAGGCCCTGGCGCTCTGGGTCGCGGCGATCGTCGTCGCGGGCGTGGCCCTGTCCTACCTGGGCATCATGCGGCACCGCACGATGACCTTCATCCGGGAGGACGCCAAGGCCCGCTCGGCGGAGGTTCTGCTGCGCCACCTGTCCCGCATCGGCGCGGTGCTGCCGCGCCGGGTCGGGGCGGGCGAGGTGTCGACCATCGGCGGCTCGGACATCGACTGGACGGCGCAGGCGCTGACGCTTACCGGGCCGGGCGTCGGCGCCGTCGTCGCGTACGGGGTCATCGCCGTGGTGCTCTGGTCGATCTCCCCGATGCTCGCGCTCTGCGTGCTGGTGGGGGTGCCGGCGGTCGGTTTGGTCGTGGGGCCGCTGCTGCGCCGCCTGGAGCGGGCCGAATCGGTCTACCGCCGGCAACAGGGCGCGCTCACCGCCCGATCCGGAGACATCGTGGCCGGGCTGCGGGTGCTCGCCGGGGTGGGCGGCCGGGACCTGTTCGCCCGGCGGTATGCGGCCCGGTCCCAGGAGCTACGCGCCGAGGGCTACCGGGTCGGCGCGGTCAACAGCTGGATCGACGCGGTGACCGTCGCCATCCCCGGGTTGTTCCTGGCTGCCGTGGTGTGGCTGACGGCCCGCATGGCGGTGACCGGTGACGTCACGATCGGCGAGCTGGTCGCCGTCTACGGCTACGTGGCCACCCTGGTCGTGCCGGTCTGGTTCCTCCTTGAGGGCAGTTACGTGCTGATCCGAGGGCGGGTTGCCGCCCGGCGGATCGCCGACCTGCTCACCGTGACACCTGACGACGTCGGCGGCCCGGGTCGCCGGTGGCCGGGTTCCCGACCCGAGGCACGCCGGCCGGGTTCGGTGCCCGAGGCACGCCGGCCGGGTGACTCGGCCGCGCCGGACGGCCCGGCCGACCTGCACGACCCGCTGACCGGCCTGACCGTGCGCGCCGGCCGGCTGACCGGCGTGGCGGCGGACGACCCGGCGGCGGCCGTGGCGCTGGCCGACCGGCTCGGCCGATACGTCGTCAGCGGCGTCACCTGGGGCGGCGTACCGCTGCGCGAGGTCGCCCTGGACGAGGTCCGCGCGCGGATCCTCGTCGCCGACCACGACTCGTACCTCTTCGCCGGCACGCTGCGCGACATCCTGCGAGCGGGGGCCGACGACGATGACGAACGGATCGGCGCTGCCCTGCGGACCGCCTCGGCGCAGGACATCGTCGACGCCCTGCCCGCCAGGCTGGGCACCCCGATCGACGCCCGAGCCCGGACGCTCTCCGGCGGTCAACGCCAACGGGTCCGGCTGGCCCGGGCGCTGCACGCCGAGCCGGAGGTGCTGATCCTCGTCGACCCGACATCGGCGGTGGACGCGCACACCGAGGCGCGGATCGCCGAGCGGCTGCGGGCCGCGCGGGCCGGGCGGACCACAGTGCTGATCGCCACGTCCCCGCTGCTGCTCGGCCGGGCCGACCTGGTCGCGCACCTCAGCAACGGACGGATCACCGCCACCGGCAGCCACGCCGACCTGCTCGACAACGACCCGGCCTACCGGCACCTGGTGGCCCGCGGCAGCGAGGAGGCGTACCTGTGAGCCGGCTGCCGGTGGCCGACCGCGGCACCGTACGCCAGGCCCTGCGGGGCATGATCAGCCGGCACCGGCGCGCCGTCGGAGTGGTGCTGGCGCTGCACAGCGCCGCAGCGGTCGCCGGGCTCGCCCCGCCGTGGCTGCTGGGCACCATCGTCGACCGGGTCACCGCGGGCGCGGAGGTGGCCACTGTGGACCGGCTGGCACTGGCCATCGCCGGCTGCGTCGTGGTCAGCGCCCTGCTCTCCCGCTACGCCCAGTACGCCGGTCACCGCTTCGGCGAACGCGCCGTGGCCGAGCTGCGCGAGGAGTTCGTCTCCCGGACTCTCGGGCTGCCCGTCTCGGTCGTCGAGAGTGCCGGCTCCGGGGACCTGGCCACCCGCAGCTCGGTCGACGTGTCGACGGTCGGCACCACCGTCCGGGACGTGGTGCCCACCATCGTCATCGCCACCGTGCAGTTGACGTTGCTGTTCGGGGCGATCTTCCTGCTGCACCCGCTGCTCGGGTTGGCCGCGCTGGCCGGGCTCCCGTCGATCGTGGCGGTGACCCGCTGGTACCTGCGCCGGGCCAGCTCCGCGTACCTCAGCGAGGGCGCTGCGGCGGCCGAACTGACCGAGACGCTGACCACCACCGCCGAAGGCGCGCGCACTGTGGAGGCGCTGCGGCTGGCCGACGACCGGATCCGGCACGGCACCAACCGCGTCACACTGGTGTGGCAGGCCCGCCGGGCGACCCTCGCGCTGCGTACCGTGTTCTTCTCGGTCGTCGAGGCAAGCTATCCGCTGCCGGTCGCCATGGTGCTGCTCGTCGGCGGCAACCTGCTCTCCCGGGACATGGTGTCGCTCGGCGCGGTGGTCGCCGCAGCGCTCTACCTGCAACAGGCGATCGACCCGTTGGACCGGCTGTTGCAGTGGACCGAGCAGGCGCAGCGCGGCTTCGCGTCGTACGCCCGGGTGCTCGGCGTCGGCATGGTCCCGCCGGAACCACCCGGCACGACCGCCTCGTCACGGGGTGAGCGGCTCGTCGTCCGGGGGGCGCGGTTCTCCTACTCGGACGGGCCGGACGTGCTGCACGGCATCGACCTGGAGGTGCAGCCCGGTGAGCGGCTGGCAGTGGTCGGCCCGTCCGGCGCCGGCAAGTCCACCCTGGCGCGGCTGCTGGCCGGGATCGACGCGCCACGGCACGGCGTGGTCAGCATCGGCGGCTGCCCGGTCACCGACCTCGACCCGGCCGAGCGACGCCGCCGGATCGCCCTGGTCACCCAGGAGCACCACGTCTTCATCGGCTCGGTGCGCGACAACCTCTCCTTCGCCGCGCCCGACGTGTCCGACGAACAGATGCGCGCCGCGCTCGCCACGGTCGGTGCCGACTGGTTCGCCGAACTCCCCGACGACCTGGACACCCCGCTCGGCGACGGGGCCCGTCAACTCGGTGCGGCCGAGGCCCAGCAGCTCGCGCTGGCCCGGTTGGTGCTCGCCGACCCGCACACGCTGATCCTGGACGAGGCGACCGCCGCGCTCGATCCGTCCACCGCGCGGCGGACCGAGCGGGCGCTGGCCGCGGTGCTGGTCGGGCGGACCGTCATCGCGATCGCGCACCGACTCAACACCGCGCACGACGCCGACCGGGTCGCCGTGCTGGCCGACGGCCGGATCACCGAGATCGGCAGCCACGACGAGCTGGTCGCGGCCGGTGGCGCGTACGCCGCCCTGTGGCGCTCCTGGCACACCCGCGTCGATGAGCGGTGAGGCGTCCTACTTCACCGCTCCGGAGGTGAGGCCGGCCTGGATCTGCCGTTGGAAGACCGCGTACACGATGATCATCGGGAGGATGGCGATGGTCAGCGCGGCGAACAACCCGGACCAGTCGGCCTCGTAGCCGGCGTTGACCGAGATGTCGGCGATGCCCTGGGTGAGCACCCATTTGTCCTTGGCGTTGGAGAGCAGCACCAACGGGAGTTGGTACTGCGCCCACTGACCGATGATGTTGAAGATCGCGACGCTGATCAGGCCCGGCTTCGCCATCGGCATCATCACCTGGAAGAACAGCCGGCTGTGCCCGCAGCCGTCGATCATCCCCGCCTCGGCCACCGACGACGGCAGCGTCTTGAAGAACGCGGCAAGGAAGAACACCGTGAACGGCAACGAGTACGCGGTGTAGACCAGCACCACGCCGGTGTGGGTGTCCAGCAGACCCAGGTTCTTCACCACGAAGAAGAGCGGCACCAGCGCCAGGAAGACCGGGAAGGCCAACCCGGAGACGAAGAGGAAGTAGACCGCCCGGTTGCCCCAGAACCTGTAGCGGGCCAGCACGTACGCGGCCATCGAGCCGAGCAGCATGGTGAGGAACGTGCTGCAGGACACCACGATCACGCTGTTGAGAAAGTACCGCCCGACGTGCGCCTTGGTCCAGGCCCGGGAGAAGTTCTCCCAGCGCAGCTCGGCCGGGAGCGTCCACGGGCTGCTGAAGATCTCGCTGGTGTTCTTGAACGCGGCGAGGAAGGTCCAGAGGATCGGCACGATGACGATCACCGCCCACACGGCGAGCGCGACGTGCCCCAGGCCGGCGAAGAACCGTACCTCCGAGCGGGGGCCCTTGCGCCCCGGCCCGGCGGGGGCGGACGGGTCACCGGTCTTCGGCGGTAGCGCCGCCGGGGTCGGCGGCAGCGTCGACTGCGGATTCATCAGTACTCCACGCTTTCCCGCTTGGTGAGCCGCAGCGTCAGCGCCGCGAACGTGAGGGTGAGGAAGAACAACGCCACGCCCATCGCCGAGGCGTAGCCGTACTTCGAGTAGACGAACGCGTTGCGGTAGATCTCCATGGCCAGCACGGTGGTGGCGCCGTCCGGGCCGCCACCGTCCACCGAGAGCACCGCCACGATGGCGAACGCGTCGAACGCCGCGATCCCGAGGTACACCCAGGCCACCTGGAGGGTGTCCCACAGCAGCGGCAGGGTGACCCGGAAGAACAGGGTCACCTTCGTCGCCCCGTCCATCTCGGCGGCCTCGTAGATCTCACCGGGGATGGAGGCCATCCCCGCCGAGAAGAGCACCACGTAGAAGCCGACCGCCTGCCACACCAGCACCGCGATGATCGACCAGAGGGCCAGGTTCGGCTTGATGAGGAAGAGGACCGGCTCCAGGCCGAACTTCATCAGCACGCCGTTGATCAGGCCGGACTCGTTCGGCCGGTACACCATCTGGAACAGCACCGCGATGATCGCCACCGCCAGGACCTGGGGGAAGAAGAACACCACCCGGTAGAACTTCGCCCCCCAGACCCCCTGGCGTTGCCCGCCGCTGCTCTTGCCGCCCACGTTGAGCAGGAAGGCGAAGAACAGGGCGATGGCGATGGTGATCAGCGGCAGGGCAAGCAGCAGTACGCCGTGGTGCTGGACCGCCTTCCAGAAGGCGCCGTCGTCGAGCAGCCTCCGGTAGTTGTCGAAGCCCACCCACTGCGGGGCGGAAAGCCCCCGCCAGTTGGTCATCGAGATCTGGAACGCCTGCGCGTACGGCCAGATCACGAATGTCACGTACAGCGCGACCGGGGCGAACAGGAACCCGATCACGAATGGATACTTGCCGTGCCGCATGACCCTAGCTCCGATCGATCAGCGCTTGAACTTGGTGACGGAGCTGTCCTTCTTGATGGCGTCGGCGCGCTTCTGGATCCGCTCCACGAAGGCGTCCGCGTTGATCCGGCCGAACATCAGCTCGTTGGTGGCGGTACGCGCCTCCGTGTCGAGCTCCTTGTACCAGTTGTCGAAGAGCATGTTGAACACGTCCTTACCGGCTGCCTTCAGGGCCATCTGCGCGCTGGCCACACCCGGCGGGAACTGGAAGCCCTCGCTGCCGGCCGGGACGACCGTGGCCGCACCGACGGTCTCGGTGAAGCCCCGGGCGCCCGCCTTCGACAGCATCTGGCGCATGTACTCCAGGCCGCCACGCGGGTTCTTGCTCTTGGACGAAACGAAGTATCCCTCGCCACCGGCCGCCCGGATAGCGGCCGCCGGCAGCTTGTCCGACGCGGTGAGGCTGGGCACCGGCATGAGCTGGTAGGTGAAGCCCGCCGGCGTGTCCTTCTTCTGCTCGTTCTCCAGCCAGTCGCCGGACGGGTAGAAGGCGACCTTGCCCTGGTTCTGTCGCAGCTGCACGTCGGTGTGCTTGAGCCCCTCGAAGCTCTTGTCCGAGTACTTCGCGCCGATCTCCGCCCATGCCTCCGCGGCCTGCTTGACAGCGTCCTGCTTCCAGGCGCCGTCCTCCAGGTTGTCGATGTTTTTCAGGACGTCGGCGCCGCCGATCTTCGCGGCCTGGGTGAGGATCACGTTCCACTGGTAGTAGGCCGCGTTCGCCCCGGCATAGCCGTACGGGGTGATGCCCTTGGCCTTGATCTGCTCACAGAGCGCCTTGAACTGGTCGAAGTTGGTAGGCGCGGTCCAGCCGTTGTCCTTGAAGAGCTTGCCCGAGTACCAGATGCCGTAGACGGTCGACACGTAGTACAGGACGAACGGCTTGCGCTGCCCGTCGGCCGTACTGAACATGCCCTGCTCGACGATGCCCGGGATGACGGTGTCGCGGACCTTCTTGCTCGGGTCGTCGACCGACGGCGCGTCCCACAGCTCGGTGAGATCCTGCAGCTGGCCGTCGTTGACGAGCGCACCGAAGTCGAGGAACTTCTCGCCCGAGTTGTTCACGAACTCCGGCGGGTTGCCGGAGGCGAACCGCGGCTGGAGCACGGTGGAGACGGCCTGGGTGGCCTGGTGCTTGATCTCCGCCTTGGGGAACGCCGTCTTGTACAGCGGCTCGTGCACGTCGGTGGCGTACTTCTCGCCGTAGCCACCGTTGAAGATGACCACCTCGATCGCGGCGTCCTCCTTGACGCCCAGCGGGTTCTTCTCGCTCTTGGTGCCGCCGGCGACCTGCTCGTTGTCACCGTCGCTGCCGCTGGTGGCGCAGGCGCTGAGCAGGCCGATGGCCGGAGTGGCGAGCATGCCCACGGCGGCGGCGCGGCGCAGCACCGTGCGACGGTCGAGTGCGGCCGGGTGTTCGGGGGTAATCGACATCGTCGTGTCTCCTTGTGGAATTCGGGTCATGCGGTACGCCGGAGACGTCCGGCGTACCGCGACTCGAGGGCGAGGTTGTGCTCGTCCCCGCCGGGGACGTTGGCGGAGAGGTAGATAGGGGGTACCTCCCCGGCCTGGTGGAACCGTCGTACGACCTCAGCGGTCAGCAACTGCGCCAGCAGCGCGGTGGTGACCGAGGAGACCGCACAGACCGCGCCGCCGCCCTCGAGCGGCAGCAGTGCATCGCCGTACGGCGCGCCATTGTCCAGCACGACGTCGGCGAGGTCGGCGAGCCGATGCCCGGACGGGTGCCGTGGAGCCACCCGTGCGGTGTGCTCGACCGAGGTGACCGCGATCAACGGGTGACCGCGCTCGGTGACCAGCGCCGCCAGCTCGACCACCGAGCCGTTGATGCCGGACTGGGACGCCACCACGAACACGTCGCGCGGCTGGGGTGCCGCGAGCGCGTAGATCTGGTGGGCGATGGAGGGATCACGTTCCAACTTGGGGTCGGCGAGCACGTCACGCGGGGCGTCACCGTGCATCACCAGGTCCCGTACCGAGAGCCGGTTGGTGGGGACCAGCCCGCCGGCCCGGGCGACCAGCTCGGCGGCGAACGCCTCCGAGTGCCCGGCGCCGAACGCCTGGAGCACGCCGCCGTCGCGCAGGCTGTCGGCGATCAGGTCGGCGGCCCGGGTGATCCCGTCGGCCTCCGAGTCGAGCAGCCGGTCGAGCACCGGGCGGACGGCGTCCGCGTACCCCTGGGCGCTGATCATGAGAGGGCTCCCTTCGCTGCCTTGTGCCCGTCGACTGCCTGCGCGGTCCGCCGGAAGGCCGCGTGCGCGCGGTCGTGGGTGCGTTGGGCGACGGCGATGTAGAGCAGGTCGAGCACCACCAACTGGGGGTGCCTGGCGGAGAGCGCGTCCGGTCGGAAGGTGGTCGCCTGGCTGGCCGTGAGCAGCACGATGTCGGCCAGTTCGGCCAACGGTGAGCGGGGGAAGCCGGTGAGCGCGAGTGTGGTGGCGCCCCGGCTGCCCGCCTCGGCGAGCATCTCGATCGTCTCCCGGGTCTGCCCGGTGTGCGAGATGCCGAGCGCCACGTCCCCCGATCGCAGCAACGCGGCGCTGGCCAATCCCTCGTGCACGTCGTTCCACGCCCACGCCGCCACACCGATGCGGTGCAGGCTGAACTGCATCTCCTCGCCGACCAGGGCGCTGCCGCTGGCGCCGAAGATGTTCACCCGGCTGGCGCCGGCGATCGCCACCGCGGCCCGCTCCACCTCGGCGAGGTCCAGCAGGGTGGCGGTGTCGTGCATGGCCCGGGTGTCGGCGGCCATGATCTGGTCGAGCACCCGGGCGAGCGGGTCACTCGGCTGGATCTCCCGTCCGATGTCGACGGTCCACCCGGCCGAGCGCGCCCGGCCGGTCTCGGAGGCGATGCCCAGTCGCAGGTCGGCGTATCCCTCGAAGCCCATCGCCCGGCAGAAGCGGGTGATGGTCGCCGGTGAGGTGCCGCTGCGCTCGGCCAGCTCGACGATTGTCGAGCGGGCGGCGGCCTCCGGGTCGCTGAGCACGTGCTCGGCGACCCGGCGCAGGGCGCCGGTCAACTCACCGAGCCCGTTGCGGACCCGGGCCAGGACCCCGTCGGAGGCCGAGGTCCTCCGGTCGGTCACAGAGGCGTCGACCACCGCGGTCCCCGCGACGGTGTCCACCTCGTGATCAACCATGAGCCGCCTCAACTTTCCGAAAAGACTGTTAACTGTTAGTGGTAAAAGTTCTTACTGAACGGCCCTCTGTGTCAAGACTGTGGGCGAAGTTTTCAAACTGTTACCTGCTGCACAGCCCCGCACGCCCGCTGGAACTTGCCCCACACGACCCCGCCGACCAGCATGAACAAGCCAGATCGCCGCGCTGCGCAAGGAGACTCGTGCCGATGTCCGACACCATCGTGGTGGGTCTCGATGTCGGCGGTACGTCCACCCGGGCGACCGCCCTCACCCTCGCCGGGCACCGCGTCGGCACCGGCCGCGCCGGCGGCGGCAACCCCACCAGTCACGGCGCCGAACGCGCCGCCGCCGAACTGCTGACCGCCCTCCGCGAAGCGCTCACCGACCTCGACCCGGCCCGGGTGGCCGCCGGCACCATCGGGCTCGCCGGAGCCGGCCGGCTGCTCGCCGATCCGGCCGGGCGGGCCGCCTTCGACAGGGCCTGGCACGACGCCGGCCTGCGCTGCCCGTACGAGGTGCACGGCGACGCCCTGGTCGCGTACGCCTCCGGCACTGCCGCCCCGGACGGAACCATCCTCATCGCCGGCACCGGCGCCATCACCGCGCAGGTCCACGAGCTGCGGCTCGACCGGGTCGCCGACGGTCACGGCTGGCTCCTCGGCGACGCCGGCTCGGGCTTCTGGCTCGGCCGGGAAGCGGTACGCCGCCTGCTCGCCGACCTCGACGCGGGGCGCACCCCCGGGGCGCTGGCCACGACCGTACTCACCGAACTGCTGGGCAGCGCCGACATCGCCGCCCGCCCCCGGGACACCGTCGACGCCGCCATCCAGGCGGTGACCCGTCGACCCCCCGTCGAACTGGCCCGGCTCGCACCGCTTGTCGTCGACGCCGCCGCCCACCACGACCCGGTCGCGACCGCGCTGATCACCGAAGCCGCCGCGCACCTGACCGAGAGCGTGAGCCGCATCCGCCCCGCCGGGGCAGTGACGCCGATCGTGCTCGGCGGCGGCCTGCTCACCGCTGACACGCCTCTCGCCGCCGCCGTCCGGGCCGAGATCGCGCGACACTGGCCGGACGCGCCACTGCGCACCGCCGGAGACGGGGCCGCCGCCGCAGCCTGGCTGGCCGCCCGTGGCCTACGCGAGGTGACCGACCCGGCCGCCCTGCACGCCCGCCTCTTCCCCACCCCCTGAAGCCCTCGGCGCGGGTGCGGTCTCGGCACCCGCCTCCGGTTGGGGCATTGCGCCAGAGCCCGCCACCCACCAGGGAATCACCGAGTATATTTGCTTGTTCAAGCAACCAAATACTGACGGGTTCGACGAGAGGTTCAGCCGTTCCGCGTCACGACATTTAAGGTAGGAACCGGAGGTACTGACATGAACCGTCTCAAAGGGCGCGCCGCCCTGGTCACCGGCTCGACGAGCGGAATTGGGCGCGGTGTGGCGGAGGCGATGGCCCGCGAAGGCGCCGTCGTCGTCGTGACCGGACTTGGCGCGGAGCAGGGTGCTCAAATCGTCGACGGAATCGTCGCGGAGGGCGGCATCGCGCACTTCGTCGAGGCAGACCTCTCCGCGGGTGCCTCCGAGATCCGCCGCCTTGCACAGGAGGCGACAGCCCTGGCGGGTCGGCCGATCGACATCCTGGTCAACAATGCGGCCTTTCTCGTGCCGCCTCACCCCATGACCGAGTCGACCGAGGAACAGATCGACAAGGTGCTGGAGGTCAACATCAAGGCCCCGTACCTTCTGACGGCAGCCCTGGTGCCCGGCATGGTGGAGCACGGCGGCGGCTCTGTGATCAACATCGGCTCGATCGGCGGCGTGGACGGAATCAAGTTCACCTCGCTGTACGGCGCCAGCAAGGCAGGCCTGCACTCGCTGACGAGGTCGTGGGCCGCGGAGCTGGCCGCTGACGGTGTGCGGGTGAACACCGTCGCCCCAGGACCCACCATCACGCAGGGGAACGAAGACCTCCGCCCTCTCCTGGAGAAGCTCGCCGAGAGCAACCCGGACAGGCGTACGGGCAACGTGCAGGACACCGCCGCGGCAGTGATCTTCCTCGCCAGTGAGGACGCGTCACACATCCACGGTGTACTCCTCCCCGTGGACGGCGGGGCCCTCGCGATCTGAGGACAGGCCGGCCTGGCGCGTCGGCGCCGAGCCTCCGCGAGTAGCCCTCATCGACCAGCGAGGGCTGTCCCACGACCCTTGGCGAGCGCACAACGACAGCTCGACTCCTCGCAACGTCGTCGGTACGCACAGGGGCTCCCGCAGCGGAGCTGGGGAGCCCCTGTGCCCGCCCCTCGGGTCTCAACGGCCCTGGTGCACCGAATGGGTGCACCGGCGACTGATCGGAATCGGTCAGACCTGGACTACCTGGAGGACGATGCCAGTGCCGTCGCGGTCGTCGAAGGTACGGAGAGCAGCTGCAGGCACGATGGCGAGGAGGCAGAAACGGAGCCTACTTGAGCTGCCCTGCGGTCAGGCCGGCCTGCACCTGCCGTTGGAAGGCCACGTAGACGGCGAGCACCGGCAGCACCGCGATGCTCAGTCCGGCGAACAGCCGGGCGTAGTCACCGGCGTAGCCCTGGCTGACCGAGAGCGCGAACAGCCCCTGCGCCAGCATCCACTTGGACTCGTCGCCCTGCAACAGCACCTGCGGCAGCAGGAACTGGTTCCAGTGGCTGAGGAAGTTGAAGATCGCCACGCTGATCAGTCCCGGACGTGCCATCGGGAGCATCACCCGGAAGAAGAGCCGGAAGTGACCGCAGCCGTCGACGAGTGCGGCCTCCGCCACCGAGGTCGGCAGAGTCCGGAAGAAGGCGGTCAGGAAGAACACAGTGAACGGCAGCGAGTAGGCCGCGTACACCAGGATCAGCCCGAGCCAGGTGTTGAAGAGGCCGGCATTGCGGACCACGAAGAAGAGCGGCACCAGGGCGAGGAACACCGGGAACATCAGGCCGCCGACGAACAGGTAGTAGACGACCTGGCGGCCACGGAACTCGTACCGGGCGAAGACGTACGCGGCGGTGGCGCCCATCAGCATGGTGAGGCTGACCGAGCCGGCCACCACCACCAGGCTGTTGAGGAAGTACCTGCCGATGTGCGCGCCGGTCCAGGCCCGCGCCCAGTTGTCCAGGTGCAGCGCGCCGGGGAGCCCCCACGGGTCGGCGAGGATCTCACCGTTGGTCTTGAACGAGCTGATGAACATCCACAGCAGTGGCAGCACGGTGAGCAGGCCCCAGAGCAGCAGGAAGCCGTGCGAGAGGGCGTTGGCCACGCCGAGTTCCCGGCGCACCGGGCGGTCCCGGCTGACAACCAAGGTGGCAGTGGGCTGATCCAGAGTGGTCACGAGTACTCGATCCGTTCGCGCCGGCCGATGCGCAGCGACAGCACCGCCACCGAGAGGGTCAGGAAGAACATCACGACGCCGATCGCGGAGGCGTAGCCGAACTTGGTCTCGCTGCCGAAGGCGGTGTCGTACATCCGTACGCCGATCACGTCGGTGGAGAAGTTCGGCCCGCCGTTGGTCATCAGCTGCACCAGGATGAACCCGTCCAGGGCGAAGATGGCCAGGTAGACCCAGGCGACCTGGACGGTGTCCCAGAGCAGCGGCAGGGTGACCCGGCGCAGGGTGGTGAACCGGGACGCGCCGTCGAGCAGGACCGCCTCGTAGATCTCCTTCGGCACTGCCGACATCGCCGCGCCGAACAGCACCACGTAGAAGCCGACGTTGCTCCAGACCATCACCGCCACTACGCACCAGAAGGCGGTCGCCGGGTCACCGAGCCAGGTTGGCGCGGGCAGGCCGACAGCGTGTGCGGCGCTGGTGAGCAGCCCCTGGTTGGGGTGGTACACCTCTTTCCAGAGCAACGCGATGATCACCACGGAGAGCACCTGCGGGAAGAAGTAGACGGTGCGGTAGAGCGCGCCGCCTCGTACGCCGGTGACGCCGGCACTGCCCTTGCGCCCGCCCATGGCGAGCATGGTGGCGAAGAAGAGCCCGAGCACGATGGTCAGCACCGGTACCAGGGCCAGCAGGATCACGTTGTTCTTCAGCGCGTTCCACACGTAGTCGTCGTGCCAGAGGGTCTTGAAGTTCGCCAGGCCGACCGGGTTGGCGTCGGCCGAGTAGCCGAGCCAGTCGGTGGTGGAGATCTGGAACGCCTGCAGGTACGGCGAGACGACGAAGAACACGTACAGCAGCACCGGCGGCACCAGGAACGTGACGATCAGCGGCCACTTGCCATGTTTCACGAGAAGGACCTCTCCGAGGGGGGACGGCCGGTGGAGGCGGATGTCTCCCCCACCGGCCGGGCGGTCAGGCCGCTCGCTTGTACTTCTTGATCGAGCTGTCCTGGGCGATCGAGTCGGCGCCCTTCTGGCACTGTTCGAGGAACTCCGCGGGCCCGATCCGGCCGCTGAAGAACTCGCCGCACGCGGCGTCGACGAGGTTGCGCTCCAACTTGCGGTAGTAGTTGTTGTAGACCCAGTTGAAGCCGTTGGCGCCGGACGCGTCGAGGGCCTTGACCACGGTGTTCAGCCCGTACGGCAGCTCGACGCCCTCGCTGGCGCCGGCGACCACGGTGAGGCTGGCGACCTTCTTCGTGAAGTCCTGGGCGCCCTTCTTGGAGAGCATGGTCCGGAAGTACTCCAGGCCGCCGGCGACGTTGCGGGCCTTGGCCGGCACCAGGAACGGCTCACCGGCGGTGCCCCGGATCGCCTCGAACGGCAGCTTGTCGCCGCTGCCCAGGCTCGGCGTCGGCGCGATGGTCATGTTGAATCCGGCCGGGGTGACGTCCTTCTGCTCGCTCTCCAGCCAGGAGCCGCAGGAGATGAAGGCGGCCTTGCCCTGGCACCAGGCGGTCTGCGACTGCTTGTGGTCCAGGCCGGGCGAGCCTTCCAGGATGTACTTGTCCTTGACGATCTGGTGCCAGGCGTCGGCCGCGGCCTTCATCGAGTCGGACTTCCAGGCGTTCGGCTCCAGGTTGTCGAGCGCGAGGGCCACCGACGGGCCGCCGAGCTTGATCGCGGTGGAGATCAGCGGCCAGCTCATGTAGCGCGGGTGCAGGCCGGCGTACGTCCAGGGGGCGATGCCGGCGGCCTTGATCTGCTTGCAGAGCGCGATGTGCTCGTCCCAGGTCTTCGCGTACTCCCACTTGCGTTCGGTGAACAGCTTGTTGGAGTACCAGATGCCGTAGGCGGTGTAGGTGTAGTTGAGCACCAGGAACTTGCCGTCGTACGAGCCGATCTCGACCGCACCGGGCAGCAGGGTGTCCTTGACCGTCTTGCCGGGCACGTCGAGGCTCGGGGCGGCGAGCAGCTCACCGAGGTCGGCGAGTGCGTTCTGGCTGACCAGGCCGTTGAAGTCGATCTGGCCGGTGCCGGAGTTGTTCACCACGTCCGGCGGGGAGCCGTCGACGAAGCGCGGCTGGAGCGTCTTGCTGATCTCCTGGGTGGACGAGTGCTTGATCTTCGCCTTCGGGTACTTCTCGGTGTACATGGCCTCGTGGGCCTTTGCGTACTCCTCACCGAACCCGCCGCCGAAGATCACCACCTCGAGTGGGGCGTCCTCCTTCACGCCGAGCGGGTTCTCCGCGCTCTTGGTGCCCTGGTAGGTCTCGGCATCGTTCTTGTCGCCGCCACCGCCGGTGGCACAGCCGGACAGCAGGCCGGCGGCGGGTGTGGCCAGGAGGCCGGCGGCGGCGCTGCGCCGCAGGATGTCACGCCTGTTCATGGGTTCTCCTCGGGTCGGGTCGGGCGGATCGCCGGTCTGTGGGGGGAGGCGTTCGCCGCGCGAGGGGCGGTGATTCTCTTCAGTTCATGCTCTGTTGCTGAAGAATTTCTACGACAGCCGGGCCCGGACTTCAAGTCCTGACGGTCGAACCGTTATCACCACCAGCCGTCGCGGGGTCGCCTAGCCTGAGGCGATGCGCCGTCTGCGCCAGTTGGCCGAGCGCACCCCGGCTGGGCGGGAGCGGTATGTCGACCTGCTCCGCGCCCTCGCCATCATCATGGTCGTTTTCGGACATTGGGGCGTCGCGGTGATCGGGCGCGACGCCGCCGGGCGCGCCACCGGGCACTCCGCGCTCGGCGACCTGCCCTGGGCGTACCCGCTCACCTGGCTGGCCCAGGTGATGCCCGTCTTCTTCCTGGTCGGGGGCTACGCCAACGCGGCCTCGCTGACCCGGCTGCGGGCCCGCGGCGGCGACGCCGCCGGCTGGCTGATCGACCGCAGTGCCCGCCTGGTCCGCCCCACCAGCACGCTGCTGCTGGTGCTCACCGCCGCGGCGGCGGCCGCCCGGCTGGGCGGCGCCGACCCGACCCAGATCCGCGAGGTCTTCTGGTTCGCCACCATTCCGCTCTGGTTCCTGGTCGCCTACCTGGCGGCGGTCGCGCTCACCCCACCGATGTACGCGCTGCACCGCCGGCTCGGCCTCGCCGTACCGCTGGCGCTCGTCGCCCTGGTCGGTCTGGGCGACCTCGGCCGGCTGACCGGGCCGGAGCAGCTGAGCTACGGCAACTACCTGTTCGGCTGGCTGGCCGTCCACCAGCTCGGCTTCGCCTGGCATGACACCCGCGCCGTGCCCCCACCCGCCGGTCCAACCGGGCCACCGCAGGCGGCGACCGACGCCACCGGTCAGACCGCGCCACCGCAGGCGGCGACCGACGCCGCCGGGCCGTCGGCTCCCGACCGTCCAGGGGTACGCCGACAGCGGCTGCCCACCTCCCGCCGGGCCGCCCTGGCGTTCCTGGCCGGCGGGCTGGCGGCGGTGCTGCTGCTCACCGTGCTCGGCCCCTGGCCGGTGGCCATGCTCAAGGTGCCCGACGAGCGGCTCGACAACGCGGCGCCGCCCAGCCTCGCGTTGCTGGCCGTCGCCGCCGGCCAGCTCGGGGTGATCCTGCTGCTGCGCGGCCCGGCCGAGCGGCTGCTGCGCCGCACCCGGCCGTGGCAGCTGGTGATCGGGGTCAACCTGGTGGTGCTGACCGTCTTCCTCTGGCACCTGACCGCCGCGATCCTGCTGATCGGGTTGCTCGACGCGGTCGGCACGCTGCCCACCCCGGCGGTCGGCACCGCTGCCTGGTGGGCCTGGCGGGTGCCCTGGTTGCTGCTGCTCAGCGCCGTCCTGGTGGTGCTGGTCGCCATCTTCGGGCCGGTGGAGGCGCGCAGCGGCCGGCACCGCGCCGGGCGGCGGACCGGTCGGGGCACCCCGGCCCGGACGGTGTTGGCGGTGGCCGGCTACGCCGCCGTGGTGGCCGCGCTGCTGGTCAACAGCACCACACCGCAGCAGGCCCCGGAGCCGCTCGGCACACCCGCCCCGGCGCTGCTGGCGTACCTGGCCGGGGCGGGCGTGCTGCGACTGCTCAGGTCTGGGTGGGGAACCCGAGGTTGACCCCGCCGTGCCGGGGATCCAACCAGCGGCTGGTGACGACCTTGCCCCGGGTGAAGAAGCGCACCCCGTCCTCGCCGTGGGCGTGCAGGTCACCGAAGAGAGACGACTTCCAGCCGCCGAACGAGTGGTACGCCATCGGCACCGGGATCGGCACGTTGATCCCGACCATGCCCACCTCCACCTCGTGCTGGTAGCGCCGGGCCGCACCGCCGTCGTTGGTGAAGATCGCCGTGCCGTTGCCGTACGGGCTGGCGTTAACCAGGTCCACCGCCTCGTCGTACGAGTCGACCCGGACCACGCTGAGCACCGGCCCGAAGATCTCGTCGGTGTAGATCGACATGTCCGGGGTCACCCGGTCGAACAGCGTCGGGCCGAGCCAAAACCCGGCCGGGTCGCCGTCCGGCGTGACGTCCCGCCCGTCCACCACCGGCACCGCGCCGGCCTCGACACCGGCGTCCACGTAGGAGCGCACAGTCGCCGCGTGCGCGGCGGTGACCAGCGGGCCCATGTCGCAGCCCCGTCGGCCGTCGCCGGTGCGCAGACCGGTCACCCGCGCGGCGATCCGCTCGACGAGCGCGTCCGCCACCGGCTCCACCGCCACCAGCACCGAGATGGCCATGCACCGCTCCCCCGCCGAGCCGAACCCGGCGTTGACCGCCGCGTCGGCGGCCAGGTCCAGGTCGGCGTCCGGGAGCACCACCATGTGGTTCTTCGCCCCACCGAGCGCCTGCACCCGCTTGCCGGCGGCCGTGCCACGTTGGTAGACGTACCTGGCGATCGGGGTGGAGCCGACGAACGACACCGCCCGCACCTCCGGATGCTCCAGCAACGCGTCGACCGCCTCCTTGTCGCCGTTGACCACGTTGAGCACCCCGTCGGGCAGGCCCGCCTCGGCGAACCACTCGGCCAGCAGCAACGCCGCGCTCGGATCCTTCTCGCTCGGCTTGAGCACCACCGCGTTACCGCAGGCCACCGCCACCGGCACGAACCACAACGGCACCATCACCGGGAAGTTGAACGGGGAGATCACCGCGACCACCCCGAGCGGCTGCCGGATGGTGTACGAGTCGACCTCGGTGGACACGTTCTCACTGAACGCGCCGCGCAACGCCGACGGCAGACCGCACGCGTACTCGATGACCTCCAGACCGCGCTGCACCTCGCCGGCGGCGTCGGCGAGCACCTTGCCGTGCTCGGCGGTGATCACCTCGGCGAGCCGGTCCCGGCGGGCGTGCACCAACTCCCGGAACGCGAACAGCACCGACGACCGCTTCGCGAGCGACGCGTCCCGCCAGGCCCGCGCGGCGCGGGTGGCGGCCTGCACCGCGACGTCGACGTCCGCGGCCGAGGCCAGCTCGACAGCGGCGGTACGCCGACCGGTCGCCGGGTCGAACACGTCGCCGTGCCGCTGCGACGTGCCGCCGACCCGCTTACCGTCGATGAAGTGACCGATGCTCATGCCGCCACCCCCGCCGCCGAAGGGATCGCGTCGACGAGGATCGCCAGGCCCTCGCGGGCCTCCTCCTCGGTCAACGTCAACGGTGGACCCATCCGCAGCACGTTGCCGTAGAGACCGCCCTTGCCGGCCAGCAGGCCACCGGAACGGCACGCCTCGAAGACCTGGTTGGTCAGCGCCGGGTCCGGCTCACTGCCGCCCGGCCGGACGAACTCGACGCCGAGCATCAGCCCCTTTCCGCGTACCTCGGCGACGCAGTCGAGCCCGCCCACGGCGGACCGCAGGCCGTCGGCGAGGATCGCGCCGACGCGGGCCGCGTTCGCCTGCAGGTCGTGCTCGATCAGGTAGTCGAGCACCGCGTTGCCGGCGGCTGTGGAGATCGGGTTGCCGCCGAAGGTGGAGAAGCTGATCGCCGGCACCGCCTGGAGCACCTCGGCCCGGCCGACCACACCGGCCAGCGCGAACCCGTTGCCGATGCCCTTGGCGAAGGTGAGCAGATCCGGGGTGACGCCGTGCGCCTGGTAACCCCAGAAGTGCTCCCCGGTACGGCCCCAGCCGGTCTGCACCTCGTCGGCGATGAACAGGATGCCGTGCTCGTCGAGGACCTTCTTCCAACCGGCGAAGAGCCCGTCCGGCGGGTGCACGAAACCGCCCACGCCCTGGATCGGCTCGGCGATCAGCGCGGCCACGTCCCCGGCGGTCTGGGTGGCCAACACCTCGCGCAGGTCCTCCACCGCCGCGTCGACCTGCTCCTCGGCACTGAGCCGGGCCAGCAGACCGCGCACCCGGTCACCTGAGTGCAGCCAGGCCACCTGGAGCGGGTTGAGGCCGCTGGCCGACCAGTTGCGGTTGCCGGTGACGCCCATCGCCGCGTACGACCGGCCGTGGTAGCTGTTGCGCACGGCCAGGATCTGGTGCGAGCGACGGTGGTTGGTGGCGACCAGCAGCGCCGCCTCGTTCGCCTCGGTGCCGGAGTTGGTGAAGAACACCCGGGCGTCCGGGATGCCGGAGCGCTGGGCGATCTTCTCGGCCAGCTCCACCTGTTGGCGAATCAGGTAGAGCGTCGAGGTGTGCACGATGCCGGTGGCGAGCTGCCGCTCGACCGCCTCCCGGATCTCCGGGATGTCGTACCCGATCATGTTGGTCAGCACGCCGCCGAAGAAGTCCAGGTAGCTGCGACCCTGCGCGTCGGTGACCCGGCGGCCCGAGCCGGACACCAGCTCGATCGGCTCGTCGTAGTAGAGGGGCATCCAGGACGGGAGCACGGCCCGGTGCCGGGCCAGCAGGTCGTCGGTCATCGTGGCAACCCTTCAGCGGCGATCGTGGATACCGCACGCTCCCACCGCCGGCCGACGCGAACAACTGTCAGCCTGTAGCGCAAGGACGTCGCCAGCTGACAGCACGTCAACGGTTTCCACGGCCATGATCGGGATCGACCACTGATTTCCGCAGCGCTCGTGGGTTCCATCCACTCGATCCGCAGCATGGCCGCCCACCGTTACCCTGGGTCGGTCCACTGTCGCCGGGGAGGCACACGGTGCGCATCGAAGAGACGATCGCCGAACTGGAGCGCGTCGCGGCGCGCGAGGTGGGCCGGGGCAGCGAGGCGCTGGCCGCGCCCGCCGCGGGTGGACTGCTGGCCGCCGCCCGGTCGCTCGCCGCCGCCGGAGCGCCCGACGCCGCGGTCTTCACCGGGTTCTTCATCCCCGGTGCCGAGCCACCCGCCGCGGAGACCGACGGCCCGCTCGGCGCGGTCCAGATCGCCGCCGCCCTGCGCCTGCTCAATGGCCGGTGCCGGCTCCTCACCGACGAGCCCTGCGCCCCGGTGGTCGAGGCGGCCGTCGCCGCCGCCGCGCCCGGCCTGCCGGTCGACGTCGCGCCGCTGCGGGGTTACCAGGAGTGGGCCGCCGCCCGCCTGCCCGAGTACGGCCGGCTGACCCACCTCATCGCCTGCGAACGGGTCGGGCCCGGGGTGGACGGTCGGCCCCGCAACATGCGCGGCGAGGACATCGGCGCGCACACGGCACCCCTGGACCGGCTCTACACCGCCGGATCGGCGTACCGGATCGGCATCGGCGACGGGGGCAACGAACTCGGCATGGGCCGGCTGCCGGCGGACCTGATCGGACGGGTGGTCGCCTCGGGCGAGCGGATCCGGTGCGTGGTGGGCGCGGACGCGCTGATCGTCGGCGGCACCTCCAACTGGGCCGCCGCCGCACTGGTCGGCGCGCTGTCGCTGCTCCGGCCCGAGGTGCCCGAGCTGCGGACGCTGCTGGCGCCCACCTGGTCGTACGACCTGCTGACCGCGATGGTGCGGGCGGGCGCTGTGGACGGGGTGCGCCGCCGCCCCACGCTCAGCGTCGACGGCCTCGACTGGCAGGCGTACACCGAACCGCTCACCGCGATCGCCGAACTGGTCAGGGCCGACCGGTAGGGGTGGGTGGCTCGGTCGCCGGCCGCAATGCCCTCGGCGGGCGGCTCGCCGCTCGCGCCTGGGCAACCCGGCGGGGACGCAACGGCAGATGCAGGGCGACGGCAACCACCGCGAAGGTCGCCCAGCCGGCGCCCAACGCCACGACCGACGAGACGTCCTGAAGGTAGTGGTACGCGGTCAGGAAGCCGACCAGCGCGAGGCTGTTGCGGGCGAAGTGTCGACTGAACTCGGCCAACTGCCGGCGGGCCTCGACGGCGACCAGCACCCCCGAGTACGGAAAGGTCACCACCATGCCGCGCAGCACGGCACCGAGCAGCTGGGTGAGGACCGCCCCGACGAAGATCACCACCAGCTTGAGCAACGCCGGCAACCCGTCCGGGCGAGTCTCCGCGACGGCGACCGCCTCCGCCGCAGCGGAAGCGACCCGTCGGCGGGCACGACGCAACCACAGAATGGTCGCCAGCCAGAGCACGAGGGTGCCGGCGAGGGCCACCTCGAACGGGATGTCGACGGCCAACAGGCCGGCGCTCAGCGCCACGTACCCGGCGATCCCCGCGATGTCGGCAAGCAGGATCGGCCAACGCCACCGCTGGTGGGTGACCGCCACGATGACGAAGAAGAGGTTGAGCCCGAGCACGCCGAGCAACTGCGCGCCGGCCACCCGGTAGTCGGTGGTGACCAGTGCGAGCGTCATCGGCAGCGGCAGACTGTAGACCAGCGCGCGAAGCCGGACGGAGCGGATCACGCTGACCGCCCAGACCACGGCCGTCACCAGCACTACCGCGCTCCACGTCATGGCTCACCCGTTCCCGCCCCGGTTGGGGGGCCGTCAGTCCTGGAAGGTCGCGGCGTTCGCGCAGCTGTCGAACACGCGGGTGAGCCGAGCGACGTCCGTCCGGTTGACCGAGAACTGATTCTCGCCGATCTCGCCGTGCGCGGTCATGTGGGCCTCCCAACAGCTCGACCCGTCCCAGATTGTCAAATTGACGTGCAGGTGCGGACTGACCACCCCGAGGGGCAGCAGACCCACCCGGGCCCCGGCCGCGCGCTGCTTCTGCACCAGGGCGGACAACTCCTCGGTCAGCGTGGCGTAGACGAAGACCCGGGTGATCTGGACGCCCCGTTGCAGGGCCTCCACGTTGGCCTCCCAGTAGCGCCGGCCGATCTCGCTGCGCCACCAGCTCAACTCCCCGCTCACCCGGGGCATCACATTCGTCAACCCATCCAACCGTTGCACGCAGGTGCGGGTCGCGCCGACCAGGTCCTCGTCCTCGTCGCCGCGCCGGATGATCCGACCGTCCGCGAGCTGCTCGGCCTCCAACCGGAACTGCTCGTACCGCCGCTGCGCCTCCACCGCGACCCGGGTGCCCGCGTGCTGCTCGGCCGCCTCCCGCATGGCCCCGGCCAGCTCGGTGGTGGTGCGGACCAGCCAGGGCGGACCGTCCAACAGGGTGCGCAGGTGGAAGCGGCGCTCCGCGCGGGCCAGTGAGTCGACCAACAGCGAGATGGTGATGCCCATCAGGCCGGCCAACAGCGACTCCACCCCGGAGGCGGCGTTGCTGAGGTCGAGCACGATGCTGAGGGTGACCGACAGCGTGATGCCGACCAACGCCACCGGGTCGGTGTGCGCCAGCAGCCGGACGAAGCCCGCGCTGGAACCGCCGCCCTCCCGTAACCGCTGACGGGCCACGTCACGGTTCATCGAGATCCCCCAATCAGCCGCTCCCGCCAGCGTAGACAGCAACCACAACCGCAGGTGCCGTCGCAGCGGGCCGGTAGCATCCGGCAGATGCACAGAGCGGACGCGGCGCCGTCGCGCGGAACGGACGACGAGCGGATCACGGCGGAGGTCCGGGCCTGGGTCTGCTCCACCCCGCTCCGCGACCTGGTCGCCCACTTCGGCGGCACCTGGCCCGACGGCGACCTCACCGACGTGCTCCGCTTCCTCGACGACTTCTCCGCCCACCACTGGGACTTCCGCGGCGGCCGGGAACGGTCGGACGCCCGGGAGCCCGACCTCGACCCGGTGACCGCGACACGTGTGCTCGACGCGGCTGCCGCGCTCGGGCTGATCCACGCGGTGCCACCGGCCCGGTCGGCGTACGCCCACCTGGTGGTGCTCGGCGGCCTGGCGCACGCCTGCGTACGCCGTGTCGGGTACGCCGCGCACCTGCTCCGCGCCGGCCTACCGGTCAGCGGTGAGGTCGCCGTCCTGGGCAGCTTCCGGCAGCTGTCGGAGTGGGAACGCCGCACGCTCGCCGACGCGGGCCTGCCGGCCGACGACACCGAGGTGGACGTGCTGGACACGGCCGTCCGCCGGGTGTTCGAGGTGACAGCCCCGGCGGAGCAGGACGGCGTCGACGCCGGCCATCCGCACCACTCCTGGTCGTCGCGGACCTACCGACCGGACGGACTGCCCCCGATCCGGGTGCTGGCCGCGCCGTCCAGCGAACCGGACCAGCGACGCGCGCACACCGCCGACACCCAGCGGTTCTGGGCCGGCCACGTCCGACTCACCCCGGGCGACCAGGTCCTGATCGTCACCGCGCCGATCTACGTGCCGTTCCAGCACTGCGACGCACTGCGCACGCTGGCCCTGCCGTACGGGTGCGCCATCGACACGGTCGGGGTGAACCCGACGCTGGCCGACCTGGCGGTGCTGCCCGAGCAGACCCTCACGCCGGGGCGCTACCTCCAGGAGATCCGGTCGGCGATCCGCTCGATGCGCGCCCTGCACGCCGGCCTTCGCCCGCACTGACCTCGCTGGTATTGACCCGCCGCTGATCCCGGCTCAACGGGCGGTGTCGGCGACGGCCTGGGCGAAGACCTCGGAGCGGTGCTCGAAGTTGCGGAACCGGCCGTAGCTGGGCGCGGCCGGGGACAGCAGCACCACCCCACCGGCCGGGGTCACCTCCCGGGACAGCCGGACCGCGTCCACCAGGTCGTCGACCAGTTCGGTACGCACCTTCGGCAGGCCGGCGAGCACCTCGACGATGCGGGCGCCGCTGTCCGGAATCCCGATCACGGTCAGCTCCCGCTCGGCCAGGTGCTCGGCCAGCGGGGTGTAGTCCAGACCCCTGTCGTTGCCCCCGACGATCACCGTCAACGGCCGTCCGTCGTACGCGTCGATGGCGTGCATGGCCGCGTACGGGCTGGTGGCAAGGGTGTCGTCGACGAACGTCAGCCCGGACGGGTCGGTGATCTCGGTGAGCCGGTGCGCCAGCCCCTGGAACTCGGCGACCGCGACGGCGAGGTGGTCCTTGCCGGCCACCACGTCCACGCCGAGCGCGTCGAGCACGGCGAGCGCGACACAGAGGTTGCCCTCGTTGTGCCGGCCGACCAGCGGCAGCACGGCACGCGGGAAGAGCGGCTGGTCGCCGAAGTGGAACCACTGCGTGCCGTCGGCGCCGGTGGCGACGTGGGTGGTATCGGGGCGACCGGCCCGGACCGCCGGCAGCTCACCCAGCTCCGCGGCGAGCCGCGGGTCGCCCCCGTTGACCACGATCGCCTGCGGGTCGTGGGCGAGCAGGTTGAGCTTGTCGCGGTAGTACTCCCGTTCCCCACCGTGCGCGTCCAGGTGCTCAGGGAAGAGCGCGGTGACCACCGCCACCCGGGGCGAGTCGGTGAGGTCGCTGCACTGGTAGCTGGACAGCTCCAGCACGTACAGCTCCGCGTCCGGCAGGTCCAGGGTCGGCACCCCGATGTTGCCGCCGAAGACGTTCGGCCGGTCCATCGCGGTGAGCAGGTGACTGATCAGGCTGGAGGTGGTGCTCTTGCCCTTGCTGCCGGTGACCCCGACGGTGCGCGCGGCGTGGTCGGCCATCCACAGCGCGGTGCCCTGGGTCACCAGGGTCCCGCGACGGCGCAGCTCGACCAGCCACGGGTGGGTCTGCGGCACGCCCGGGGAGCGGACCACCACGTCGGCGGCGGCCAGTCGTTCGAAGCCCGCCTCGCCGGTGACCAGCGGCGCCGCCTCGGCCAGCGGGCCGTCCCAGGGCAGCGACAGGAAGTTCGCGCTGTCGTCGACGGCGACCAGCTCGGCCGGGCCGTGTGCGGCGATGGCGGTCACAGCGGCCCGGCCCTCCCGACCGGTGCCCCAGACGGCAACGGTACGTCCGCGCAGGTCAGAAAGGCGCACGGGGCTCTCCTCGGGGGTCACGGCGGCGGCAGGGCGGGCCCGGTCCGGACACGGCCGGACGAACCAGGGCCTAGTATGGCGTGTGCCCAACGAGCAGCTCCGGCGGATGGACGCCTTCACCTTCCCGTCCTACTCGATCGACTTCGCCACCGGCGAGGTGTTGTTCGACTACGCGCTGACCGGCCCGGCCGGTGAGCAGCGGTTCACCGAGGTGATCACACTTCCGCTGCCGGCGGAGCCGCCCTCCGACGAGACGGTGGCGACCCTCAACCGGGTGTTGGAGGTGCTGCACGTCGTCGCCGGGGTCAGCTACTACAAGGCCGCCGCGCCGCCCCGACTCGTGCTGCCGGCGCCGCTGGGCGCAGCCACCGTCGACTACGCCACGGCCGTCTACACCAAGGGCCTCGCGGAGTTCGCGTACCGCAACCAACTCCCGCACGTGCTCGAGCTGCGCCCGGAGGTGCCGGCCGGGACGCCGGAGTCTCCCCGGGTGTACGACGACTCGGAGCGTCGCCCGCTCTCGGCGGTCGGCGGCGGTAAGGACTCGATCGTCAGCCTGGAGGCGCTGCGCCGAGCCGAGCTGGACCCGGTGCCGTTCTCGGTCAACCCGAACCACGTGATCGTCGCCGTCAACGAGGCGTCCGGGCTGGTCCCGTTGGCCGCCCGGCGGCGCATCGACCCGGTGCTGTTCGACCTGAACGCGGCCGGCGCGTTGAACGGGCACATCCCGGTCACCGCCATCAACTCCCTGATCGCGGTGGCCACCGCCGTCCTGCACGGGTTGGGCCCGGTGGTGATGTCCAACGAGCGTTCGGCGTCCGACCCGAACCTGGTCTGGGACGGCCACGAGATCAACCACCAGTGGTCCAAGGGTGTCGAGGCGGAGGGGTTGCTGCGGGCGTCGCTGGCCGAGCACGCCGGCCTGACCGACCCGTACTTCTCCCTGCTGCGTTCGCTGTCCGAGCTGCACATCGCCCGGCTGTTCGCCGAGTTCACCCGGTACGACGACGTGGTGACCAGCTGCAACCAGGCGTTCAAGCTGCGCGACGCGAGTGAGCGCTGGTGTCGTGACTGCCCGAAGTGCCGGTTCGTGTTCCTGGCCATGGCGCCGTTCATGCCTCGGGAGCGGGTCACCCACATCTTCGGCGGGGACCTGCTGGCCGACCCGGAGCAGATCCCCGGCTACCGGGAGCTGCTGGGCGTGGACGGGCACAAGCCGTTCGAGTGCGTGGGCGAGGTCGAGGAGTCGGTGGTGGCCCTCGGCCTGCTCGCCGAGCAGGACCAGTGGCGCGACGCCCCGGTGGTCCAAGCCCTGGTCGACGCCGTCCCAGAGACGGCCTGGTCCGCGGTGGCGACGTCCGACGTCTTCACCCCCGGCGGCCCCAACCACATCCCCCCCACCTACGCCAAAGCCCTCAACGCCCTCGGAGCCTGACCCCCTCCCCCTCCCCGGCCCCCCGTTGGGTGGGGTTAGGGGGTTCGGACTGCTTCTAGGGCTAGTAGGGCTACGTGTAGGGAGAGGCTGGCCTCTACCGAGTCGAGGTCCACGTCGAGGATGCGGGCGATGCGGGCCAGGCGTTCGTAGAAAGCCGGCCGGGACAGGTGGGCGGCGGCGGCGCCGGCGGACTTGTTGCGCCCCTGCTCCAGGTACGCGCGCAGGGTGTCGAGCAGCCGTTCCCGGGGGTGCCGGGCGTCGTACTCCAGCAGCGCGCCGAGTTCGCGCTCCACGAACGTCTGCAGGCGGGGCTCGTCGCGCAGCAGGTGCAGCAGCCCGGCCAGGCCGACGTGCGGCAGCCGGAAGATCGGCAGGTCACGCCGGTCCCGCCGGGCCGCCTCGGCGATCTGCCGCGCTTCGACCAGCGAGCGCCGGGCCTCTCGCAGAGTGCTCACCCCGGACCCGGCCGCAACGATCACGGCACCCGGGCCGGCACCACGGAGCGGATCGACGCCGACCCCCGACCAAGCGGCCTCGACTCCGAAGCCCGCACGGGACGGATCCACACCGAACGCCGCACGGGACGGATCGGCGCCGAGAGCCGCGCGGGAGGAGTCGGACGCCGAACGGGCCACGTCGACGCCGGAAGCAGCCCGCGCCGGTTCGACGCCGAGCCCCGCCCGGCCGGTGCCGGCGTCGAGGCGTACCCGACGGAGGGCGCTGGCGAACGCGGACAGTGCCCGGTCCTCGGCGGCCGGGTCCGGCAGGGCCAGCAGCGCGCCCACCGAGTGGTCGTCGACGGCGCTGGTGAGCGCGGTCAGCTTCGCCTCCCGCAGGGCCTGGCCGACCGCCTCGGAGAGGTCCCGTAGCCGGGCCTGGCCGGCCTCGGGGCCGACCTCCCCGGCGGGGTCGTCGGCGCGGTGCCGGACCATCACGCCGACCAGGTGTCGCCTGTCGAGCACCACGCCGAGGGCCTTGGCCCGCAGCCCCACCTCGTCCACCGGGCGGGAGTGGTCGAGCAGCGCGGTGAGCAGGGTGCGGTGGATCTGTCGTTCCAGGCCCTCGGCGTCGCGGCGGATCAGCCGGCCCAGCGCGAGGGTGGACGCGGCCCGTTCGATCAGGATGGTGAGCCGGGTGGGCGGGCCAACGGTCGGCTCGATGGCCTGGGCGCTGGGCACGTCGCCGCTGGCCGGCCAGCGCAGCAGCAGCCGACCCCAGTCCTGCCCCCGGGCGCCGACGGTGGTGACGAGCCAACCGCTGTCCGGGTCGTACGCGGTCCGCCCGGCCGGACGGATCCGTCGGGAGTGCTGCTCCCAGCCGTCCAGCAGCAGCTCGGCGCTCTCCCCCGCCGGGTCGTACCCGAGCACCTGCCGGGACAGGTTCTCCAGCACCACCGGGCAACCGGACAGCTCGGCGGCCTGTCGGATCACCTCGGTGGCGTCGGCGCCCTCGACGGAGAGGTCGTTGAACCGCTGGTGGATCTCCTCGGTGGCGCGCAGCTCGGTGAGCTGCGCGTCGACGATCAGCGCGTGCACCGCCTCGGTGATCCGGACGAACGGGGTGGCCCGGCGCAGCTCCACCAGGGGCAGTCCACGTCGCTCGGCGGCGGCGGCCATCACCCGGGGCACCCCGCTGACGTACCGGCGGCCCAGCTCGACGACCAGCCCGGAGACTCCGACGTCGGCGAGATCGCCGATGAACGCGCGCAACCCGGCGTCGTCCCCGGGCAGACCGATGCCGGTGGTGAGCACCAGTTCGCCGCCGCCGAGCAGGGTGGCGATGTCCGGTACCTCGGCGACGTGCACCCACCGGACGGGTCGGTCCAGCCCTTCGTCGCCGGCGACCACGCGTGGCGCGCCGTGGCGGACCGGGTCCAGGGCGAGGACCTCACGGACGGTAGGGAACACGGCCGCCACGCTACCGTCCGTGACGTCGGAACTCGACTTGCCACCGGCGTTCGGGGCAGCCGGGCTCAGTCGACGCCGAACTCCATCGCGGCGCGGTCGAGTGCCTCGTCCTCGGCCGAGGTGACGCCCCGGGAGGCGATGGCTTCCGCGCCGCCCTGGGGCATCGCGCCGATCAACCCGGTCGAGGCGGCCTGCGCGGCGCCGATCATCCGCTGCGGGTTCCCGCCGCCGACCAGGCCGAGGGAGGCGTACTGCTCCAGCTTCGACCGCGAGTCGGCGATGTCCAGGTTGCGCATGGTGAGCTGGCCGATCCGGTCCGACGGGCCGAACGCCGAGTCCTCGGTACGCTCCATCGACAGCTTGTCCGGGTGGTAGCTGAACGACGGGCCGGTGGTGTCCAGGATCGAGTAGTCCTCGCCCCTGCGCAGCCGCAACGTCACCTCGCCGGTGACCGCCGTGCCGACCCACCGCTGCAACGACTCGCGCAGCATCAGCGCCTGCGGGTCCAGCCAGCGGCCCTCGTACATGAGCCGACCGAGGCGGCGACCCTCGTTGTGGTAGTTCGCCAGGGTGTCCTCGTTGT
Organism: Micromonospora sp. NPDC005171; assembly: GCF_040608575.1. Taxonomy (NCBI): domain Bacteria; kingdom Bacillati; phylum Actinomycetota; class Actinomycetes; order Micromonosporales; family Micromonosporaceae; genus Micromonospora; species Micromonospora sp. NPDC005171. Next base: position 56,259 of record NZ_JBEXIM010000018.1, read on the forward strand.
GGATTGCGTTGACCAGCCGCTCGTACGCGTAGTGCAGCAGCGCCATGCCGGGCGCCTCGTAGATGCCGCGGCTCTTGGCCTCGATGATCCGGTTCTCGATCTGGTCCGACATGCCCAGGCCGTGCCGGCCGCCGATGGCGTTGGCCTCCAGCACCAGGTCGACGGCGCTGCCGAACTCCTTGCCGTTGATGGTGACCGGGCGGCCCTGGTCGAAGCCGACGGTGACGTCCTCGGTCGGGATCTCGACCGACGGGTCCCAGAACCGGACGCCCATGATCGGGTTGACCGTCTCGATGCCGGTGTCGAGGTGCTCCAGGGTCTTCGCCTCGTGTGTGGCGCCCCAGATGTTGGCGTCGGTCGAGTACGCCTTCTCGGTGCTGTCCCGGTAGGGCAGGCCGCGTTCGAGCAGCCACTCGGACATCTCCTTACGCCCACCCAACTCGGTGACGAAGGCGGTGTCGAGCCACGGCTTGTAGATCCGCAGCATCGGGTTGGCCAGCAGGCCGTACCTGTAGAACCGCTCGATGTCGTTGCCCTTGAAGGTCGAGCCGTCGCCCCAGATCTGGACGTCGTCGGCGACCATCGCGCGCACCAGCAGGGTGCCGGTCACCGCGCGGCCCAGCGGGGTGGTGTTGAAGTACGCCCGCCCGCCGGTGCGGATGTGGAAGGCGCCGCAGGTCAACGCGGCCAGGCCCTCCTCGACCAGGGCGGCGCGGCAGTCGACCAGGCGGGCGACCTCGGCGCCGTAGCTGAGCGCGCGACCGGGCACCGAGGCGATGTCGGGCTCGTCGTACTGGCCGATGTCGGCGGTGTAGGCGCACGGAATCGCGCCCTTGTCGCGCATCCACGCGACCGCGACCGAGGTGTCGAGGCCGCCGGAGAAGGCGATGCCGACACGTTCGCCGGTGGGCAGGGAGGTGAGAACCTTGGACACGGGGAAAATTATGCAATAGAACGCATGGCCATGCAAGCTGATGCGCTCTACTCGCCACCGAACGGCGGATCGTCGCGGCCCAGCTCCCAGAACGCCACCGCCGCCGCGGCGGCCACGTTCAACGAGTCGACGCCACGGCGCATCGGAAGGACCACCCGCACGTCGCTGGCGGCCTGGGCCGCCGCGGTGAGGCCGGGCCCCTCGGCGCCCAGCAGCAGCGCCGCCCGCTCACGCTGCGCCGGGGTCAACCGCTGGATCGGTACGGCGTCCGGCGCGGGCGTCATGGCGAGCACCGTGAAGCCGGCCTCCCGTACCTGGTCCAGGCCCCCGGGCCAGTGGTCGAGCTTGGCGTACGGCATGGCGAAGACCTCACCCATGCTGACCCGGACACTGCGCCGGTACAGCGGATCGGCGCAGGTCGGCGAGAGCAGCACCGCGTCGACACCGAGCGCGGCGGCACCCCGGAAGATCGCGCCCAGGTTGGTGTGGTTGTTCACGTCCTCCAGGACGACGACCCGGCGCGCGGCGGCGAGCACCTCGGCCGCCGTCGGCAGCGGCCGGCGGTGGAACGACGCCAGCACCCCCCGGTGTACGTGGAAGCCGGTGGCCCGTTGCAGCACGTCAGGTGTCGCGGCGTAGACCGGCGCGTCGCCGGAGTCCAGGTCGGCGAGCTGGTCGACCCGCTTGGCGTCGACCAGGTACGACCGGGCCGGGTAGCCCGCGCGCAGCGCCCTGCGCAGCACCAGCTCCCCCTCGGCGATGAACAGGCCGTGCGGCGGTTCCCAGCGGGTGCGCAGCTCGACGTCGGTGAGCGCCCGGTAGTCGGCGATCCGGTCGTCGTCAGGGTCGGTGATCTCGTGGACGGGCACCCGACGATTCTGCCGGACGCGGAGCAGCACGCTTCGACGCCCGCCCTGCGGGGTGTTTTGTCCGAAGAAGAAGGGGAATGAGCCGGCCAGCATCGGACTCGACGGGAAGGACCAGCCAGGTGAGCGCAGACGACACCACGCCGGGCGAAGCGGGCACCCTGCCCCGGCGTCCGACCGTCGCGGACCACATCGTGTCCCGCCTGTTCAGCTGGGGCGTCCACCGCTACTTCGGCTATCCCGGCGACGGCATCAACGGCCTCACCTCCGCGCTGCAACGCACCAACGGGCGGGCCCAGTTCATCCAGGTCCGCCACGAAGAGACCGCCGGCTTCGCCGCCTCCGCCCACGTCAAGTACGGCGGCGGGCCGCTGGGCTGCGCGCTGGTCACCAGCGGGCCGGGGGCCATCCACCTGCTCAACGGCCTGTACGACGCGAAGCTCGACCACCAACCGGTGATCGCCCTGGTGGGGCACACCGCGACCACCGCCGAGGGCGGCGGCTACTACCAGGAGGTCGACCTGCTCGCCCTCTACAAGGACGTGGCCGCGGCGTTCCTGGCCCAGCTCGACCACCCGGCGCAGGTACGCCACCTGGTCGACCGGGCGTGCCGGACGGCGCTGGCCCGGCGTACCGTCACCGCCCTGGTCCTGCCCCTGGACCTTCAGGACGAACCGGCCGTCCCGAACCCGCCGCACGCGCACGGCTACTACCAGACCAGCAACGCGCCGAGCAGCACCCCGACGGTGCCACCGGAGGCGGACGTGCGCCGGGCGGCCGAGGTGCTGCGCGGCGGCCAGCGGGTGGCCATGCTTGTCGGCCAGGGTGCGCTCGGCGCGCGCGACGAGGTCCGCGAGATCGCTGATCGGCTCGGGGCCGGCGTGGCCACCGCGCTGCTCGGCTTCACCGCCGTCGACCACCGCGAGCCGTGGGTGACCGGCGCGATCGGGCTGCTCGGCACCCGACCGAGCTGGCAGCTGATGAGCGGTTGCGACCGGCTGCTGATCGTGGGCAGCAACATGCCGTACTCGGAGTTCTACCCACCGCCCGGGCAGGCCCGCGCGGTGCAGATCGACCTGGACGGCACCCAGCTCGGGCTGCGCTACCCGACCGAGGTGAACCTGACCGGCGACGCCCGCCCCACGCTGCGGGCGTTGCTGAACGAGCTAGGCCCCGGCCCCGGGCCGACCGCCTGGCGGGCGGAGATCACCGAGGCCACCTCGGCGTGGCGTCGGGTGCAACACGACCTGGCCGAGCAGACCGCCGACCCGGTCAACCCGCAGTTGCTCTTCCACACCCTGAACGAACGGCTACCCGACGACGTGCTGCTCGCTGTCGACTGCGGCACCACCACCGCCTGGTACGCCCGACACATCCAGGTACGCCCCGGGATGCTGGCCAGCCTCTCCGGCACGCTGCTGTCCATGGGTGGCGCCATGCCGTACGCGCTGAGCGCCAAGTTCGCCCACCCGGACCGGCCGCTGGTCGCGCTGATCGGCGACGGTGCCATGCAGATGAACGGCGTCAACGAGCTGATCACCGTGGCGAAGTACTGGCGCAGCTGGGCGGACCCGCGCTTCGTGGTGCTGGTGCTCAACAACCGGGATCTGGCGTTCGTCAGCTGGGAACAGCGCTCCACCGAGGGGACGCCGATGTTCCCGGACAGCCAGCAGTTGCCGGACATCGCCTACCACCAGTGGGCGGAGGTGCTCGGGCTGCACGGCGAGTTGATCGACTCACCGGAGCAGGTGCGGGACGTCTGGGACCGGGCGCTCACCGCCGACCGGCCAGTGGTGATCAACGCCCTGGTCGACCCGGCCGAGCTGATGCTGCCACCGCACTTCACCGCCGAGCAGGCCCGCAAGACCGCCGCGGCGGTGCTGCGCGGCGACACCGACTGGGCCGGAATCATCCGCCGCGGCCTCCCCGCCACAGTGGCCAGCTACCGCCCGCGCCGCCGCGACCGCTGAGGCCCGTCAGCCTCGGCGGTCGAGCCAGCGTTGCAGGGGTGAGCGGGGGTCGTCCTCGGTGGTGGGGGCCTGCCGGCGGTCCGGGACCGCTGGGCGCTCCACCGGGCGGCGCGGCTCGCCGGCCAGTTCCATGCTGGGCGCGACGAACGCCTTCTCCGGCTGGCCCTTCACCGCGGTGGCGATGACCCGGGCAACCGCGTCGATCACCTTGGTCTGCACCGCCGATCCCACCGAGTCGGCCGGGTCGTCCGGGTTGGCCGCGATGCCGGCCACCGCGACCTGCGGAGTGAAGCCGACGAACGTCTCGGTGGAGTTCTGCTCCGAGCTACCCGTCTTGCCCGCCACCGGCCGGCCGTCGAGGATGTCGTTCACACCGGTGGCGGTGCCGCCGTTGCACTGCCCGAACGCCGACTGCTGACCCACCGGGCAGCGCGCCGCGTCGGTAGCGGCACGCGCGACGTCGGCGTCCAGGACCCGCTTGCAGGAGGGCTGGCCGACCGGCACCTTCGCGCCCTTCGCGTCGGTCACCGAGACCACCGGCACCGGCGTGCAGTAGGTGCCCTCGGCGGCCACCGTGGCGTACGCGTTGGCCAGGTCCAGCGGGGTGGTGGCCGCCACGCCGAGGGTGAACGAACCCCAGTTCGCGGCGTTGTTCTTCGCGAAGGCGGCGTCCGAGTCGGCGCGGAACGTGATGCCGAGCCGCTGCGCCATCTGGACCACCTTGTCCTGGCCGACCTGCTCGGCCAGCCAGACGAAATAGGTGTTCACCGAGCGGCCGAAGCCGTCCCACATCATCCGGTACCCGTCCATCCAGTCCGGGTTGGCGTTCGCCGGGCACCAGCGGCCGTCGCAGCTGCCGGGTCCTTCGGCGGCGTACCGGGTGGGCAGCTTGGCGGGCGCGTCGAACCCGGTGGAGAGGGTACGGCCCGACTCCAGCGCGGCGAGCATGGTGAACAGCTTGAACGTCGAACCCGCCTGGTACCCGTCGACGCTGGCGCCGCCGGAGATCAACGGGTTGACGGTGTTCGGGTAGTTCGCCTGCCCGGCCGGGTTGTCGGCGAGGCTGTAGTGCCTGTTGACCGCCATCGCCAACACCCGCCCGGTGCCCGGCTGGACCGCCGCGATCGGCAGGGCGCGCTTGTTGTCGTACCCGTAGACCTTGGTGGCCTGCTGCTGCGCGGTGGCCTGGATCTTCGAATCCAGCGAGGTCACCACTGTGTAGCCGCCCGAACGCAGCGCCTGCTCGCGCTCCGCGACGGTGGCACCGAAGGCCGGCTGGGTCAGCCACCACTGGCGCAGGTAGTCGCAGAAGTAGCCCCAGTCGTCGTGGCCCTGGGAGACGGCGGTGCAACCGTTGGGCTGGGCGGTGGGGTGCAGGGCCAGCGGCTCGGCCTTGGCCTGCGCGGCCTGCGCGGCGGTGATCGCGTTGGTGGCGACCATCGAGTCCAGCACGTACGACCGGCGGGCCAGCGCCTCGTCCTTGTCGCCGCTGATCGGGCTGTACGCGTCCGGGGACTGCACCAGACCGGCCAGCAGGGCCGACTCGCCGAGGGTCAACTGCGCCGGAGGTTTGCCGAAGTACCGCTGGCTGGCCGCCGCGATCCCGTACGCGCCGGAGCCGAAGTAGGCGATGTTCAGGTACCTGTCGAGGATCTCGTCCTTGCCGAGGCTCTTGTCCAGCGCGCTCGCGTACCGGATCTCCTGGATCTTGCGCCCGACGGTGGGGTCGGTGGCGGCGGCGCGCTCCTCGGCGGTGCGGGTCGGGTCGGTCTTGAGCACGTTACGGACGTACTGCATGGTCAGCGTCGAGCCGCCCTGCTCGGTGCCGCCGCCCTTGACGTTGACCACCAGCGCCCGGGCCAGGCCGCGCAGGTCCGCGCCACCGTGGTCGTAGAAGCGGCGGTCCTCGGCCGCCACGATCGCCTGTCGCATGACCGGGGCGATCTCCGACAGCGGGACGTCGGTGCGGTTCACGTCGTAGAACGTGGTGATCAGCGTCTTGCCGTCGTTGGCGTAGAGGTACGACCGCTGGGGCGTGGCCGGGGTCTTCAGCGAGGCCGGCAACGCGGCGTACGACCCGAGCGCGGAGCGGGCGGTGAGCCCGAGCAGCAGGTTGCCGGGCAGCGCGGCGACGGCCAGGACGAGCCCGGCCAGCACGCCGGCGAACAGCACGGTGAACAGCCGCGACAGCGGCGAGCGGGGGGCGGCCATGCAACCCAGGATTGCCACAAAAAACGCCAACCGACCACCCTCGCCGGCCAATTGTCAGCAACTTCACGGACTCCACCAGCCAACCCCCACCCCGCCAGACCCCGTTGATCATGAAGTTGTTGCCACGACACGCCGAGGCCGAGCGCAACAACTTCATGATCAACCGCAGCGGGAGGAGGGGCCGGCGCGGACGCCTCTACGGGTTCGGGGTGCTGAGGCTGGCTGAGGCGGCGTCTCTCGCGGTTTCGCGGGGCATCAGGCGGCCGGAGCGGTAGCCGATGCCGATGCCGGCGATCAGTACGAAGATCGCGCCGAACGTCTGCAACGAGCCGATCAGGGCACCGCCGAGGCCGAGCAACGGCGCGGCGATGATCAGCATGACGCCGTCACCAAGGCTGAAGGTGCCCGAGCGGGCCACCGCCCACCCGGTGAGGAACCAGCCCGCGCTGTAGAACGTCGCGCCGAGCAGGACCAGCGACCGCGCGGTGGTGCCGAAGACCGGCGTCTGCTCTTCGAACCCGGCGAACGGCAGCATGAGCACGGTGCCGGCGATGCTGACCAGCAGCCCGGCGGCGGCCACCCGGCGGCTGCGGGTCGCGGCCAACAGCCCGGTGAGGGCCAGCAACGCGAGCAGTCCGAGCCAGACCGCGGCCACCCAACCGATCAGATAGACCGCCTGGCCGTCGGCCGGATAGGGGTCGTTGCCGACCCCTCCGTCGCTGGCCATCGCCACCGCGCCGTAGAGGATGGCGTACGCGGGCAGCAGCCAGACGGCCGCCCGCGCGAACTTGCGCACCGACCAGGCCCAACTGGCGTTCGTGGCGGGGGCGCCCGGGGTCGGCTCGCCGACGAAGGGCAGTACGCCGAACCCACCACCGCTGCGCCGGGAGCCCAGCGGGGCGACCGGGTCGTGCGCGCCGGGCACCGGGGCCGAGGACCACATCCGATTCGCCGGATCCTTCATGCGTCACCTCGCTCGCCGACGAGCGGTGCGGGACGCGCCGGGGCGCCCCGATTGCCTGGTCACCACCCGTCCTAGGACCGATCGTGGCAGGCGTCGGAGCGCCCCATGAGTCTTTCTCGTATTAAAGCCGCGGGTCAACGCCCCGGTCGAGGCTTCGACCCAACCCCTACCCGGCCGGGTGGCCGGCGTACCGGATCAGCCGCGTTCGCGCTTGTCGGCCGGGTCCTCGACGAGGCTGGTCGGCGACACCGGCTCCGGTGCGGGCAGCCCCTGCGGCCCCTTGCCGCCGGTGGCCTGCGCCTCGGCGACGCGTACCTCGTCGTGGATCTGCTGGGCGGCGTCCGCAGCGGCCTGCGCGGCCTCCGCGGCCTCGCGCTCGACCTGGCTCGCCTGGTCCGCGGCCTCCGGTGCGGGCAGGTCCCCCACCATCTGGCTCAGCCCACCGAGCGCGCCACCCATCCCCTCCAGTGCCTTGGTCAGCTCGGCCGGGACGATCCAGACCTTGTTGGCGCTGCCCTGGGCGATCTGCGGCAGAGCCTGCAGGTACTGGTAGGCGAGCACCTTCTGGCTCGGGTTGGCCTGGTGGATCGCGTCGAAGACCGTCCGGATCGCCTTCGCCTGACCCTCGGCCTGCAGGATGCGGGCCTGCCGGTCACCGTCGGCCCGCAGCACCGCCGACTGCTTGTCACCCTCGGCGGTGAGGATCACCGACTGCTTGTGACCCTCGGCGGTCAGGATCGCCGCACGGCGGTCCCGCTCGGCGCGCATCTGCTTCTCCATCGAGTCGCGGATGCTGGCCGGCGGCTCGATGGCCTTGATCTCCACCCGGGTCACCTTGATGCCCCAACGGCCGGTGGTCTCGTCCAGCACGCCCGAGAGGTGCCGGTTGATCTCGTCCCGGCTGGTCAGCGCCCGCTCCAGATCGAGCGAACCGATCACGTTACGCAACGTGGTGACGGTCAACTGCTCGATGGCCTGGAGGAAGCTGGAGATCTCGTAGGTCGCCCGGACCGAGTCGACCACCTTGAAGTAGAGAACCGTGTCGATCGAGACCACCAGGTTGTCCGAGGTGATCACCGGCTGCGGCGGGAAGCTGACCACCTGCTCCCGCATGTCGACCTTGGTACGGACCGCGTCGATGAACGGCACCAGCAGGTTGAGGCCGGGGCTGAGGGTGCGCTTGTACTTGCCGAGCCGTTCCACCACGTCCTGGCGTTGCTGCGGCACGATCCGCACCGCCTTGGCCAGCGTTATCACGGCGATCAACGCCACCGCGATCACCACCACCCCGATTAAGGTCATCCCGTTCACCCTCTCGATTCCGGCAGTTCGCCGGCGGAAGAAACATCGTCCTGCCACACCAGGGCGGTCGCGCCCCGGACCTTTATCACCCGAACCCGTTGACCGGGGTCATAAATCTGTGTCGTGTCGTACGACCGGGCGCTCCACAACTCCCCGTCGATCTTGACGAGACCGTGCTCGGCGTCCACCCGTTCCAGCACCAGCGCCGTGGAGCCCTCGATCGCCTCCACGCCGAACGGCTGCTCACCGCTCTCCAGCGCGGAGCGGCTGTGCCGCCGGATGACCGGCCGGACCACCACCAGACTCAACGCTGACACCACAGCGAAGACCAGCGCCTGCACGGCGACCGGCGCGCCCAGGGCGGCCGCACCGGCGGCGGCGAACGCACCGGCCCCGAACATGATCAGAAATAGCGTCGTCGTGAAAATCTCGGCGACGGCCAGCAGCACACCCAAAACGATCCACACCACGGCGTCCACCCCCCGATCGTGACACGCAAATGCACGCGCGACCTCCCCGCGAAGATCAGTAGGCTCGGCGAAACCCTTTCCGGCTTGTCAAACCACCACGTATCGGCGGCCCGACCCGAGGAGATCCCGTTGACCCTGCTACCCGAGACCGCCCGACAGATCGACATCCGGGTCGCCCAGGCACAGGCCGACGGGCGCACCCCGTCGCTGGTGCTGGGCGTGGTCCGCGACGGCACACTGGCGCATGTGGCCGTCGCCGGCGAAAGCCCCCGCCCGGATGTCGACCTGCAGTACCGGCTGGGCTCGATCAGCAAGACGATGACCGCCACCCTGATCATGCAGTTGCGCGACGCCGGCCGACTGGCCCTCGACGACCCGCTGGAGCAGCACCTGCCGGGCACTGGTGTGGGCGCTCTCACAGTGCGCCAACTGCTCGGTCATGCCAGCGGCATGCAACGCGAACCCGAGGGCGACTGGTGGGAGCGGGCGGCGGGCGTCGATCTGACCACCCTGCTCGCCGATGTCGACCCCGACAAGATCGCTTACCCGCCGCACCGCACGTACCACTACTCCAACCTGGCGTACGGGCTGCTCGGCGGGTTGCTCGAACGGCTCACCGGGACACCCTGGGCCGACCTGCTCGACGAACGGATCCTCACCCCGCTGGGCCTGCGCCGCACCACCTACGCGGCCACCGAGCCGTACGCCCGCGGCTACGTCGTCCACCCCTGGCACCACACGGTGCGCGAGGAACCCCGTACCGACACCGGCGCCATGGCCCCCGCCGGGCAGCTCTGGTCGACGATCGAAGACCTGGGCCGTTGGGCAGCGTTCCTGGCCGACCCGGACCCGTCGGTGCTGGCCGCCGAGACCCTGACCGAGATGTGCTCCCCCGTGGTGATCAGCGACCCCGAATCCTGGACCGGCGGGCACGGCCTGGGGTTGGAGCTCTACCGGGACGGCGAACGCGTGTACGTCGGGCACGGCGGCTCGATGCCCGGGTACGTTGCCGCCCTCGTGGTGCACCGGCCCACCCGTACCGCCGTGATCGGCTTCGCCAACTCGTACGGCTTCCCGATCACCGGACTCGGCCGCCGGTTGCTGACCAGCGTGCTGGACGCCGAGCCGGCGTTCCCGCAGCCGTGGCAGCCGGCCACCGCCGCGCCCGGCGCCGAGTTGGCCGAGCTGACCGGTCGCTGGTGGTGGATGGGCACTCCGCTGGACCTGAGCTGGGACGCGGGTGACCTGGTGGCCCATGTACGCGGTGAGCGGGTGAGCCGGTTCACCGCCGAGGGGACGGACCGCTGGCGGGGACGCTCCGGCCCGGAGAACGGCGAGATCCTGTCGGTGCTGCGCGACGACAGCGGACGGGCGACGGCTGTCGACATCGCCACGTTCGTCTTCACCCGTAGCCCGGACGAGGCTCCCTGACCCGCCGCTGGGCGGATCTGGCGGACCAGGCGGTCAGGCGGGCTCGGTGACGAAGTCGATGAGGCGTTCCATGGCGTTGATCAGGGGTGTCTCCACGTCGGCGAAGCTGTTCACCCTGGACAGGATGTGCCGCCACATGTCGGCCGGCTCGGCCACCCCGAGGGCCGCGCAGACCCCCTCCTTCCACGGCCGCCCCGGCGGCACCACCGGCCAGGCGGCGATGCCCAACGCCGCCGGTTTGACCGCCTGCCACACGTCCACGTAGGGGTGCCCGGTCACCAGCACGTGCGGCGAGTTCACCCGGGCCACGATCCGACTCTCCTTGCTGCCCGGCACCAGGTGGTCGACGAGCACGCCAAGTCGTCGGGTCGGGCCGGGGCCGAAGTCGCGTACCTCGGCGTCGAGGGCGTCGATGCCGTCCAACGGCTCGACCACCACGCCCTCGATCCGTAGGTCGTCGCCCCAGATCCGCTCGACAAGCGCGGCGTCGTGGATGCCCTCCACCCAGATTCGGCTGGCCTTCGCCACCTGGGCCCGCACGTTGTCCACAGCGACCGAACCGGACGCGGTCCGCCGACGGGCCGCCGGCACCGCTGCGCGGGTGGGGCGGCGCAACGTCACCGGGCGACCGTCGAGCAGGAACGCCGCCGGCAGCAGCGGGAAGTTGCGCCGTTTACCGTGCCGGTCCTCCAACACCACAGCGCCCGCCTCGAAGCCCACCACCGCTCCGCAGAACCCGGAGTCGGCATCCTCGACCACGAGATCCGGCTCGGCGTCCACCTCGGGGGTGACCTTCCGCCGGCGCCAGTCCCCCGCCAACACGTCCTCGCCGTATCGCCCCGCCATGTCGATCACGCTAACTCCCAGACCATCACCCCGCCCTCCGACACACCGCCGCACCCACGGCCCCACCACCGCGTCGATCACGCAGTGGATTCGAGGCGGCCCAGGGTGCTCTCGACAGGTGCCGGCCAGACGGAGTCCTTGAGGCCGAGGGCGTCCCGGAGGTAGGCCCAGGTGAGCCGCTGGATCAGAGCGACCCGCTCAGGGCTCTCGTCAGTCGTCTCCCTGGCTTCGTAGTCGGAGATGCCGCCGAGCGAGTGCTCCGCTCCGAACAGCGTGAGCAGGCTCTTGTTCCCCGGGTTCAGGTGGTACGCGTCGGTGAACCAGTCCGGTCCACGGACTGACAACGGGGAGTCGTCCCGATCGCCCGCGACGACGAGGGTAGGGGTGTTCATACCCGCGAAGCTCGGGCTCATGAAGGGAAAGTGCTCGGCCGCGAACGGAGAGAGATCGCCTCCGCCCCGGCCGGTCACGGCCAGCAGGACGCCTGCCGTGATCCGTGGGTCGAGCATCTCCTCTCCGGGGTTGCCGTCGGCGTCGAGGACCCGGGCCCCCAGCAGGGTGCTCGCCGTCTGGGCACCCCAGGAGTGGCCCGCCACGGCGATGCGGGTGCGGTCGAGACGTCCGGCGAGGCCGGGGACTGACGACTCCAGCAGGTCGAGCTGGTCGAGGCTGCGCTTCAGGTCGTCCACCCGGATTCGCCAGATCCGTGGGGTGCGGGGGTCGCCGGGCGGAAGGTTCAGTCGCCGTGAGTCGAGGTGGGTGGGCTGGATGACGACGAACCCGTGCGAGGCCCAGAAGTCGACCAGCGGACCGTAGAGGGTGGCCGCACCGCCGAAGCCGTGCGAGAAGACGATGACGGGCAGTTCGTGGCCGGTCGTTGGTGCGGAGACCCGTACGTGCAGATCGTCGCCGCAATCCGGGGCCGGCACCGTGACGGGGTGAACTGAGACAACGGGCGTGGGCTCTGGCATTGCGTGCATGACGCGCTCCTCGGTGACTTGGTATCGGCCTGCCGTTCTGGCATGCTGCATATGCGGAACTTGGTTCCGTTAAGACATACGGAACACGGTTCCGCTTTTCAAGGGATGTGACGGAGGCGATGGTGACCGGCACGGAGTCGGGCGCCCCGCGGAAGCAGCGGGCGGATTCACGGCGCAACGAGAGGGCACTACTGGAGGCTGCCGCTGCGGCATTCGTCGCCTCCGGAGTCAATGCGCCGGTGCGCGACATCGCCGCCAGGGCGGGCGTCGGCGTCGGGACGATCTACCGCCACTTCCCGACGCGCGCCGACCTGATCGTCGCTGTGTACCGACACCAGGTCGAGGCATGCGCCGAGGCCGGCCCGGTGCTATTGACGGAGAGCGCCACACCGCACGCGGCCCTGGCGAGCTGGATCCACCTCTTCGTCGACTTCCTGGTCACCAAGCACGGCCTGGCCGAGGCGATGCGGTCCGACGACGGCGCCTTCCAGACGCTGCACGCCTACTTCCTCGACCGGCTCGTCCCCGTCTGCGCCGAACTGCTCGACGCCGCCAGCACGGCGGGCGAGATCATTCCCGACATGGACGCCCTCGTCCTGATGCACGGCATCGGCAACCTCTGCATCGGCGCCGACAGCCCTGACTACGACGCGCGCCTCATGGTCGGGCTCGTCATCGCGGGCTTGCGGCTGCGCTAGCGCTCAGGGAGGCACGCGGGCCGGGCAAGCGAGTTGACGGTGCTGCGGGCGAGGATCGGGCGAAGGGGGCAGTTCGGGGCACGCAGGGCGGCCGGAGCGGCAGTCGAGACAGGGCCGGTCGTGACCACGTACCCTTTCGGCATGTCCACCCCCGCAACGGGCGCGGCCACACTCGCGCCGCGCCGGTCGAGCCGGTTCGTTGCCTGGGTGCGCGCGTGGCGCGCCGGGTTGGTGCCGTACGACGAGGTCGCCGACGCCATCGCCGGCGACGAGGAACATCTCGTTGCGGACGCCCCGGGCACCTGGACCGACGTCCCGCTGGGCGCCGCGCTGCCCACCCTGGCCAAGCTCACCCCGGACGAGATCCGCCTGGTGCTACCCGCGCCGGGCGACCCCCGGGGGTTGCCCGGCCCCGGCGACTTCGCCGGCGCGGCGCTGATCACGGGTGAGGCGGTGGTCGCCGGCGGGCTCGGGTTGATCCCGGAGGTGCGCTCGCACACCTCCGGCTCCGGGGACTGTTTCGAGACGGTGCTGTGGCGGGTGTACCCGCTGCCGGCCAACGCCCCCGCCGCGTCACTCTCGTTGCCCGGCGCCGCCGAGGCGGAGGCCGAGCTGGCCGCCGCGCTGGCCGAGACGACCGCCGCGTTGACCCGCCTCGACGTGGCCCAGTGGCGGCCCGAGCTGGCGGGCGCGCTGGCCGCTCTGCGTCGCCCCGACGGCGCCACCGATCTGCCACCGGGCTTCGACCCGCGGGCCCGTCGGCTCTTCGCCCGGGCCGCGGTGCTCGACCGGGTGCTCGCGCTGGCCGGGCACTCCGCGCCCGGCGGGGCGATCAACAACTACGAGGCGCAGCAACGGGACGCGGCACTTCGTCCCCTGACCGCTGCCTGCCGGCAGGCGCTGGTGGCCGCCTGCAACGCGCCACTGCGCCCCTGACCGCAGCCCGCCGGGAGCGCCGCCACGGTCACCACCGGCGGCACGGCGGTGACGGGGCGCTGGTCAGATCTCGTCGAGCAGGTCGGCGACCGAGTTGATGATCCGGGACGGGCGGTACGGGTAACGCTCCGCCTCGGTGCGACTGCTGATCCCGGTGAGCACCAGGATGGTCTCCAGCCCAGCCTCCAGACCGCACAGGATGTCGGTGTCCATCCGGTCACCGATCATCGCGGTGCTCTCCGAGTGCGCGTTTATGGTGTTGAGCGCAGAGCGCATCATCATCGGGTTGGGCTTACCGACGAAGTACGGCTCGACGCCGGTCGCCTTGGAGATCATGGCGGCGACCGAGCCGGCGGCGGGTAGCGCGCCTTCCACGGACGGGCCGGTCACGTCGGGGTTGGTGCAGATGAACCGGGCGCCGTCGTTGATCAGGCGGACGGCCTTGGTGATCGCCTCGAAGCTGTAGGTGCGGGTCTCGCCGAGCACCACGTAGTCGGGGGCGAAGTCGGTCAGCACGTAGCCGACGGCGTGCAGCGCCGTGGTCAGCCCGGCCTCACCGATGACGTACGCGGTGCCACCCGGCCGCTGGTCGGCGAGGAACTGGCCGGTGGCCAGGGCGGAGGACCAGATCGACTCCTCCGGCACGTCCAGCCCCATCCGGCTGAGCCGGGCCGTCAGGTCCCGTGGTGTGTAGATCGAGTTGTTGGTCAACACCAGGAACGGCTTGCCGGAGGCGCGCATCCGGTTGATGAACTCCGGCGCGCCGGGCACCGGCTGGCCCTCGTGCACCAGCACGCCGTCCATGTCGGTCAGCCAACTCTGCACAGGCTTGCGGTCATGCATGATGATCCTCAGAGGTCAGGGGCGACGGGTCGGCACGCAACAGACGGTGGGGCAGGTGTCCCACATGGGCAGCTCGCCCAGGCGGCGGCGCACCTGCGCGCCGTCCGGGTCGGTCCGCTCGGTGACCAGCTCACGCACCATGGTCACGAAACGCGGGTCGGTGCCCGGCGTTCCGGCCCGGACGAAGTCCAGGCCGAGCTGCTTCGCCGTCTCCAACGCTTCGGTGTCCAGGTCCCACACGACCTCCAGGTGATCGGAGACGAACCCGATCGGGCTGACCACCACACCGGTGGTGCCGCCCTGCGCGAGAGCGGCCAGGTGATCGTTGATGTCCGGCTCCAGCCACGGCACCTGCGGCGGGCCGGAACGGCTCTGCCAGACCAGGTCGTACGCCAGGTCGGGCGCGGCGGCCGCGGCGACGAGCCGGGCGGTCTCGTGCAGCTGCGCCTCGTACCGGCCGCCGTGCGGGCCGGCGTTGGCCGCCATCGAGCTGGGGATGGAGTGGGCGGTGAAGACCAGCCGGGTGGTGTCCCGCTTCGCCGGGTCGAGCTGGCCCAGGGCTGCCCGGACCGCGTCGACGTGCGGCTCGACGAAACCGGGATGGTCCCAGAACTGGCGCAGCTTCTCGATCACCGGGGCATCCGGGCCGACCGCGGCACGCGCGGCGGCGATGTCCTCCTGGTACTGCCGGCAGGACGAGTAGCCGCCGTACGCGCTGGTGACGAACGCCAACGCCCGGGTGACCCCGTCGTCGCGCATCTGGGTCACGGTGTCGGCGAGCATCGGGTCCCAGTTGCGGTTGCCCCAGTAGATGGGCAGGTCGAGACCGTGCGCGGCGAAGTCGGCGCGGACCGCGGCCAACAGGTCCCGGCACTGCTGGTTGATCGGGGACACCCCACCGAAGTGCTGGTAGTGCTCGGCGACCTCGGCCAGCCGCTCGGGCGGCACCCCCCGGCCCCGGGTCACGTTCTGCAGGAACGGCATCACGTCCTCGGGCCGTTCGGGCCCGCCGAAGGACACCAGCACCACCGCGTCGTACGACATGGGGTCATTCTTGCCCCTCGACCGGGACGTCCCGGCGACGCCCCCTGGTCCGGACGCGTAGATCACGCGAACGGCGACCAGGGAGCGTCGCGGTGCGGGTCAGGAACCGATGGCGTGGTAGCCGCCGTCGACGTGGACGATCTCGCCGGTGGTGGCCGGGAACCAGTCGGAGAGCAGCGCCAGGCAGGCCCGCGCGGCGGGCTCCTGGTCGGTGAGGCTCCAGCCCAGCGGGGCCCGCTCGGCCCAGGCGTCCTCGAACTGGTCGAAGCCGGGGATCGACTTCGCGGCGATGGTGCGCAGCGGCCCGGCGGCCACCAGGTTGCTGCGGATGCCCTGCTTGCCCAGGTGCAGCGCCAGGTAACGGGACGCGGACTCCAGGCCGGCCTTGGCCACGCCCATCCAGTCGTAGACCGGCCATGCCTTCGTGGCGTCGAAGGTCAGGCCGACCACCGCGCCGCCGGGCGACATCAGCGGCAGCGCCGCCATGGCCAGCGACTTGTACGAGAAGGTGGAGACGTGCAGGGCGGTCGCCACGTCCTCCCAGGGCGCGTCGAGGAACCCGCCGCCCAGGCAGCTCTGCGGTGCGAAGCCGATCGAGTGCACGACGCCGTCGAGGCCGTCGACGTGCTCGCGTACCCGGTCGGCGAGGCCGGCCAGGTGCTCGGTGTTGGTGACGTCGACCTCGATGACCGGCGCCGGCTCGGGCAGCCGCTTGGCGATCCGCTCGACCAGGGAGAGCCGGCCGTAGCCGGTGAGCACGACCTGCGCGCCATTTTCCTGAGCGAGCTTCGCCACCGAGAAGGCGATCGAGGCGTCGGTGATGACACCGGTGACGAGCAGTCGCTTACCGGCGAGCAGTCCGGACATCGCTGATTTCCTCCGTAGTCAAAAGGGTTAGTGGCCCATGCCGAGGCCGCCGTCGACCGGGATGACGGCGCCGGAGACGTACCCGGCGCTGTCCGAGGCCAGCCAGGTGACCACGGCGGCGACCTCGTCCGGGCTGGCCATCCGGCCGGCCGGGATGGACTTGAGGATCTCCGCCTTGCGGTCGTCGGAGAGGCCGGCTGTCATGTCCGTGTCGATGAAGCCGGGCGCCACCACGTTCGCGGTGATGTTGCGGCTGCCCAGCTCCCGGGTGATCGAACGGGCGACGCCGACGAGGCCGGCCTTGCTGGCGGCGTAGTTGACCTGCCCGGCGCCGCCGGCGAGGCCGACCACCGAGGAGATGAAGATCATGCGGCCCCACTTGGCCCGGAGCATCTTGCCGGAGGCCCGCTTCGCGACCCGGAACGCGCCGGTGAGGTTGGTGTCCACCACGTCGGTGAACTGCTCCTCGGTCATCCGCAACAGCAGCGTGTCGGCGGTCATGCCGGCGTTGGCGACGATCACCTCGACCGGCCCCAGCTCGGCCTCGACGGCGGTGAACGCGGCGTCGATCGAGGCGGCGTCGGTGACGTCGGCGCGGACGCCGAAGAGCCCGTCGGGCGCGTCGCCGCTGCGGTGGGTGACCGCCACCCGGTCGCCCTGCTTGGCGAAGGCCTGCGCGATGGCCAGGCCGATTCCCCGGTTGCCCCCGGTCACCAGCACGGTACGGGCCACTGTTCCCCCTTGCGAATGGTCAGCACGGACGCGTCGGAGCCTAGGCGTTACCGGCAGGTAAGCGCTAACGGGAGTCGCGTCACACTGGGGTACGACACCGGGATCAACCCCTGGTGGCACGCCTCGTGACGGGGTCGGCCCGTAGCCTCCGGGTGGTGAACCGGCATCCGATCGCGGTGGCCCTGCGGGCCCTGCGGCAGACAGTGCTCGGCCCGGACGCCCGGCCCGAACGGCCGCTGCTGGCCCGTTGGCCCGGGCCGGCCCGCTACGCCGCGCCGGTCGGTCTGCTCGCCGCGCTCGGCCTCTTCCTGATCACGTTGACGGTGGAGAGCAACTGGGGCCTGCCGCCTCCGATCGCGCTCCTGTTCGCGGCGATGACGGTGGCGCCGCTGCTGGCGCTGCCCCGGCGTCCGCTGCTGGCCTGGCGGCTGACGGTGCTGGCCCTGCTGATCTGCACGTTCAACGCGCCGGCCGACCAGGCCTGGCCGTGGACCCCGCCGCTGGCGCTCGGGTCGATCGCGGTGGTGGCGGTGGTCGTCGCACGGGTCGACCGGCCGGTGCTGGCCTGGGTGGTGGCGATCAGCACGGTGCCGGTGCTCACCCTCGTCCATCCCGACAACCGGGTCCCCGTCCTGCTGCTGCTCGGCGCGCTGGCGATCGTGGGCGACCTGATCCGCCGCAACCGGCTGTCCCGGCACGCGCTGGCGGCGCAGGCCGAGCTGAGCGAACGGGAGCAGGAACGCCGCGCGGTGCTGGAGGAACGCACCCGGATCGCCCGGGAGCTGCACGACGTGGTGGCCCACCACATGTCGCTGATCGCGGTGCAGGCGGAGACGGCTCCGTACCGGCTGACCGACGTGCCGGCACCGGCAGCCGCCGAGTTCGTCGCCATCGCCGCGTCGGCCCGCGACGCGCTTACCGACATGCGGCGACTGCTGGGGGTGCTGCGCAGCGAGACGAGCGGGGCGGAGACCGCACCGCAGCCGGACCTCACCGACCTGGGCGCGATGGTGGACGCGGCCCGCCGGGCCGGGCTGCCGGTCACCGTCGACGCCGCGCCGGTGGACGACGACCGGGTGCCCGCGCCGGTCGGGCTGGCCGCGTACCGCATCGTGCAGGAGGGCCTGGCCAACGCGGCCCGCCACGCGGCCGGCGCCGCGGTGCGGGTCACCGTCCGCGCCGGTCGGTCCAGCCTGGGGGTACGCGTCGAAAACTCCCCGGCCGACGTCCGACCGACCGCCGACGGCGGCTCCGGGCACGGGCTGACCGGCATGCGGGAACGGGCCACCTCGCTGGGCGGTACGTTCACCGCCGGGCCGCTGCCCGACGGGGGTTACGCGGTGGCGGCCGAGTTGCCGTACGACGCGGAGGGCGGGGACCGATGATCCGGGTGCTGATCGCCGACGACCAGGCGATGGTCCGGCAGGGCTTCGGCGCGCTGCTCGCCGCCCAACCGGACCTGCTGGTGGTGGGTGACGCCGCCGACGGGGCGCAAGCAGTGGCCGCCGCCCGCCACCTCGACCCGGACGTGGTGCTGATGGACGTGCGGATGCCGGTCATGGACGGGCTGGAGGCCACCCGCAAGCTGCTCGGTGACCGGTCGGCGCAGCGACCCCGGGTGCTCATCCTCACCACCTTCGACCTGGACGACTACGTGTACGAGGCGCTGCGCGCCGGGGCCAGCGGGTTCCTGCTCAAGGACGCCCCGGCGGCCGATCTGGTGCAGGCGGTGCGGGTGGTGGCGGCCGGGGACGCGCTGCTCGCCCCGGCGGTCACCCGTCGGTTGATCGCCGAGTTCGCGGCCCGTCCGGACCGCCGCCGTCCGCGCCCCACCGACCTGGCCGGGCTCACGCCCCGCGAGACCGAGGTGCTGCGGTTGATCGCCCGGGGCCGCAACAACTCCGAGATCGCTGGTGACCTGGTGGTGGCCGAGCAGACAGTGAAGACCCACGTCGGGCGGATCCTGGCCAAGCTGGGTCTGCGCGACCGGGCCCAGGCCGTGGTGCTGGCGTACGAGACAGGTCTGGTGGCCGCCGGCGAGTAGCCCCGGGGAGCCAGCCCGGGAACGGCTCTCCGGGACGACGACCGGGCCCCGCCAGTGGGCGCAATCTCCCTCCGAACGACATTCCGGAGGGAGAACTGATGCGACGACGAAGTGCCAGCCGGGTGGCGATGGCCGCGCTGCTCGGCGTGAACCTGGTCCTGCCGACCCGACCCGAGCCGGCCACGGCGGCGGGGTTCGTCGAGGCGTACCCCGTGATGGCGGCGGCGATGCGCGCGGCCGGCCCCCCGTACGCGGACTGGGCGGCCGACGGACGCCGGTTCCTGCTGTTCGACGCGCGCGGTGACGGCCGAGCGGTCGAGGTGCTCGGCGACCTCGCCGACGCGGACCGGATCGCGGTGCTGGTGCCGGGGGTCGGCAGCACCCTCGCCGACTTCGACAGGGGGTTGGGCGGGGTGGCCCGGCGGGCGCCCGCGGTGCAGGCCGGTCAGCTCTACCGGGAGCTGCGGGCGACCGCCCCGGCGGCGCGGGTCGCGGTGCTGGCCTGGCTCGGCTACGACCCGCCCGACGGGGTGTTGACCGCCGCCGGTGGCGTCAGCGCCCGGCGTGGCGCGGCCGGGCTGGCCACGCTGCTGCGGGAGCTGGCCGGGCGGCGTCCGACGGCGACGATCACGCTGCTCGGGCACAGCTACGGCGCGCTCGTGGTGTCGCTGGCGGCGGTGGACGCCCCGTCCCAGGTCACCGACGTGGTCAGCCTCGGCGGCGTCGGCGCCGGAGTGCAGCGCGCCGACGACCTGCCCGGCGGGCGGCGGTTCTGGGCGGCCGAGGCGCCCACCGACTGGATCCGTCGGATACCGCCGGTGCGGCTGCCCGGCGTGGGCTTCGGCCGGCGACCCGGCGACCCGGCGTTCGGCGCCCGGCCCCTGCCGGTGGGTGGGGTGGCGGGTCACGACGGTTACCTTTCGTCAGGCAGCGCCGCGTTGGTCGCGGTGGCTGCGGTGGTGCTGGGCGGCGTCGACGCCGGCCGGATCGGGGACGCCCGGTGAAGCGGGACCGTGCGGTCGACGCGCTGCGGGCGTACGCCATCGGCGGGGTGGTGCTGGGGCACTGGCTGGTCACCGGGTTGGTGCTGGCCGGCGACGGCGGGCTGCACCAGGCCAGTCCGCTGACCGCCCTGCCCGACCTGGCCCCGGTGACCTGGGTGTTGCAGACGCTCGGGCTGTTCTTCTTCACCGCCGGGTTCGGCTCGACCCGGTCGCTGGCCCGCCACCCGGGCGGTGCGGGCGGTTGGCTGGTCGGACGGCTGCGACGGCTGCTGCTGCCCGCCGTGGCGCTGCTCGGTGTGGGTGCCGCCGTGCTGCTCGCCGCCACCGTCCTCGGCACCTCGGACGACACACTCGCCGTCGCGCTGCGGCTCGCGGTCAGCCCGCTGTGGTTCCTGCTACCGCTGGTGATCCTGGTCGCGGTGACCGGCCCGTTGCGGATCGCGGTCCGCCGGTGGGGGGTCGCGCGGTGCGGCACGCCGGCGGTGGTCGTGGTCGCCGCGGCCGACCTGGCCGTCCGGCTGCTGCCGGCCGGCACCGACCTGCCCCCGGTCACCGTGCTGGCGGCCTGGTCGGTGCCGTACCTGCTGGGCGTGGCACACGCCGACGGGCGGCTGGACGGCCGGCGGGCGGGCGGCACGTTGGCGGCCGGTGGTGCGGTCGCGCTGGCGGCGCTGCTAGCGCTGGGCTACCCGGTGAGCGCGGTCGGTGTGCCCGGGGCCGGGGTGTCCAACCTGAACCCGCCGTCGCTGCTGATCGTGGCGCTGGCGGTCACCCAGGTCGGGTTGGGGCTGCTCGCCCGGCCGGCGCTGCAACGGCTGCTGACCCGGCCGCTGCCGGGCCGGGCGGTGACCGAGGTGAACCGGTTCGCGGTCCGGATCTACCTGTGGCACCAGCCGGTACTGGTGGCGGTGACCGCGCTGACCGCCCGCGGCGGGCTGGCAGTGCCCGGTCTGCACACCGCTCCGGACGACCCGGGGTGGGTGCTGGCGCGCTGCTGCTGGCTGCCGTTGCTCGTCGTGGTGCTGGTCACGGTCGTCCGGGTGGGCCGCCCGAGGTCGGTCCGCCGAGGCGTACGCGCTGGTGGGGAGCGGTGTCGCCAGCCGGGCGGTGGAGGGGTCGCCGGCCGGTCGGCCGAGTGCGTTCCGCCGGCACCGCAGGTGTACGATCATCGACGTTCCGGCCCGCCCGACTTGCAGGAGGTGATCGCTGTGCGAGATAGCGATCCTCCCAGTCGTGGCCGGGCCGATGGTCAGTCCCGCTGAGCCACGACTCAGTCTGGTGAGCTGACCCCGCTCCGCTCCCCACCACCTCGGCAGTCGCCGAGGTGAGTGTGCCGCGCCGCCCGATCCCGGGCGGTCGCCGGGAGCCGCCCGGTCACGACTTCGTGTGCGCGTCCCCACCCCCTGCGGTCCGCCCCCGCACGCGGACCGTCCAGCCGCCACCCGGAGCCGTCATGAGCCGTTACGTCGCCCCGCTGGGCTTCACCCTCGCCGCCGTCTGGGTGGCCATCGTCTTCGTGCTCGCCGGCGGCGGTCACTGACCGCTCCGGACCGGCGGTGTCGCTGACCGGTGGCGGGCGCTGCCTCGTGCTGGTGCCGGCGGCGGTCGTCGACCGCCGCCGGCGCACCGGCTACAGCATCCGGGACGACCAGAGCAGACTGAACGCGCCCGCGCAGAGCGCCAGCAGCAACGCCACCCCGGCGTACCACTGGGTCACCTCACGCGGCTCGGTGCGGAACCCGATCGAGCTGCCCATGTCCTGATAAACCTGCTTCAACTCACTCACCGAGGCCGCCTCGTAGAAGTACCCCTCGGTGGTCTCGGCCAGCTCGGCGAGGGCCAACCGGTCCACCGGCACCCGCTGCAACTGCCCGCCGATGTCGACCTGGCCGGTGTCGGTGCCGAAGGCGATCGTGGAGACCGGCACGTTCGCTGCCTGCGCGGCCGCCGCCGCCTCCTCCACCGCCCGACCTGAAGTCCGGAACCCGTCGGAGAGCAACACGATCCGGGCCGGCGGAATGCCCGCCGCGCCGTCGGCCGGCACCGACCGGATCGCCTCCAGGCAGGTGAACACCGCCTCACCTGTCGCAGTCGCCTCGGCCAGCACCAGTCCGTCGATGGCGCTGGTCACCGCGTCCCGGTCCTTGCCCGGCGGCACCAGCACGTTCGCCGCCTTGGCAAACGACACGAGGCCCAGGTTGTAGCTCTCCGGCAGCTCACTGACGAACTGCTTGGCCGCCTCCTGGGCCGCCTCCAGCCGATTCGGCGCCACGTCGTCGGCCTGCATCGACAACGACACGTCGATGGCGAGCATCACAGTGGCCCGCTCCAGCGGCTCCTTGGTGTCCACAGCCGGACGGGCCAGCGCGGTGGCCAGCACCAGCAGGCAGAGCAGGAACGCGGTCGCCGGGACGTGCCGACGCCAGCCCAGGCCCTTCGGCGCCACCGTCCGCAGCAGGTCCACATTGGTGAACCGCATCGCGTACGCCCGGCGGTGCAACTGCCGCCAGACGTAGAACGCGGCGAGGGCGAACACCGGCAGCACAGCCAGCAGCCACCACGGTTGCAGAAAACGGATCATCGTGTCGTCCCCCGGGTACGCGCGTGCCGCTGCGCGGCCACGAATCGCACCATGTCCAGCAGCCAGTCTCGGTCGGTACGCAGACGCAGGTGGGCCACGCCGGCGCCGCGCAGGGCGGCGGCGATCGTGGCCCGTTGGGCGGTGGCAGCCTCGGCGTAGCGCTGCCGCAGCCGCGGGTCGGCGGTCTGCACCTCGTGCAGATCGCCGCTCTCCGGGTCGACCACCGGCAACACGCCCACGTCGGGCAGCTCCAGCTCGCGCGGGTCGACCACCTCGATCGCCAGCACGTCGTGCCGGACGCGCAGCTTACGCAGCGGCCGCGCCCACTGCTCGGCCGGCGCGAGGAAGTCCGAGACCACCACCGCCACCCCGCGGCGGCGGGGCGGCCGGTTGAGCATGTCGATCAGCGCGCCCAGGTCACCACGGCCGGGCTGGATGGCGGTGCCGGCGACGGCACGCAGCAGGCCCTGCGCCTCCTTGCGGCCGGAGCGGGCCGGCAACCGGGTGAGCACCCCGGGCCCGGCCGGCTGCGTTCCGCCGCGCCAGCGTCGGGCCGGCGTGGACACCCCGCCCCCGGTGCCGATCACGGCGCCGATCCGGTTACCCCCACGCACGGTCAGGTGGGTGATGGCCGCCGCGGCGGCCACCACGACCTCCCGTTTGAGCCACTGCCCCGTGCCGAAGTCCAGGCTGGCGGAGAGGTCCAGCGCGAGCCACGTCTCCAACTCCCGGTCGGCGACCGTACGCCGCACGTGCGGTGTGGTGGTCCGTGCCGTGACCGGCCAGTCCATCCGGCGCACGTCGTCGCCGGGGCGGTACTCCCGGGACTCTCCCGCCTCACTGCCCGGTCCGGGCAGCAGGCCGGCGTAGTCGCCCTGGAGCAGACCGTCGAGCTTGCGGGTGACGAGCAACTGAAGCCGGGACAGCACGGCCTCGCTACGGTCGGCGAGGGGCGCCGGACGAGGGGTGGGTGAGGTCACGGCCGCTGCCCGGGCCAACCAGCGCCCGGCGGCGGCGCGATCGACGGCGGGGTGGCCTGCTGCCGGGGAGCGACCGCCGGGAGCGGAATCGTCGACATCACCCGCTGCACGATGTGGTCGGCGGGCACGTCGTCGGCGAGCGCGTCGTAGCTGAGCACCAACCGGTGCCGCAGGATGTCCGGCGCGATGTCCTGCACGTCCTGCGGCAGCGCGTAGTCACGCCCGCGCAGCAGCGCCAACGCGCGGGTGGCCCGGACCAGGCCCAGCGAAGCGCGCGGGCTGGCACCGTACTGGATCAGTTGTGCGACGTCGGGCATGCCGTGCTCGGCCGGGGCGCGAGTGGCCAGCACCAACCGGACCGCGTAGTCGACCAGGGCGTTGTGGACGAAGACCTGGTCCGCCTTGCGTTGCAGGGCGATCAGCTCCGGGGTGTCGAACACGGCGGTCGGCTCGGGCGCGGCCACGCCCATCCGGTAGACGATCTCCCGTTCCTCCGCGTCGGTCGGGTAGCCCACCACGATCTTCATGAGGAAGCGGTCCCGCTGCGCCTCGGGCAGCGGGTAGACACCCTCCTGCTCGATCGGGTTCTGGGTGGCCATCACCAGGAACGGGTCGGGCACCCGGTGGCTCTCCCCACCGATGGACACCTGCCGCTCGCTCATCACCTCCAGCAGCGCGGACTGCACCTTCGCCGGCGCCCGGTTGATCTCGTCGGCGAGCAGGAAGTTGACGAAGACCGGGCCCAGCTCGACGTCGAACTTCTCGCTGGACTGCCGGTAGATCCGGGTGCCCATGATGTCGGCGGGCACCAGGTCCGGGGTGAACTGCACCCGGGCGAAGGACCCACCGACGACCTTGGCGAGGGTCTCCACCGCCAGGGTCTTGGCCACCCCGGGCACGCCTTCGAGCAGGCAGTGGCCGCGGGCGAGCAGCGCGACGAACATCCGCTCCACCATCCGGTCCTGCCCGACGATCACACGTTTGATCTCGAACAGGCCCTTCTCCAGCAGGGTGGCGTCCTGCGCCGGTGTGGTCACCGGCGTGGGTGCCGCTCCGTTCGGCGTCGGGGCGTCGGGCATGGTCGGCTGGGCCACCGGTCCTCCACAGCATTTGTCGGTCGTCGCGGCTCGTGCGGTATCAAGACTCGCACGCCTTGCTGAGTGTGGAGGTGGGGAGAAGCCGATTTTGGCCGCGCCGTCCCCAGCAGCCGAATCGCGCATCTTGGGTGTGCACGGACCGGCCCGTCGCGTGTACGATTCACCCCGTCGCCGGGCGGCTCCCCCCGTGGTCGCCCGGCGCTCAACCTCTCCGTCCCGCCGCCCTAGACTGGCCGGGATGAGCATCCCCTCCCCCACCGACGAGGCCCCGGTCTGCTCGGCCCGGGGCTGCCGGTCCGCCGCCGTCTGGGCGCTGGAGTGGAACAATCCCCGCCTGCACGACGCCGATCGGCGCAAGACCTGGTTGGCCTGCGCCGACCATCGGGGCAGCCTCGGTGACTTCCTCGACGCTCGGGGCTTCCTGCGTGCCGTCACTCCGGTGCCCGGATCGCCTACGCTCGACCTGTGAGCGGCGACCCTCCGGCTTCCTCCGGCCCCACCTCCCCGTCCTGGCCGCCCACCCCGGCCACCGCACCGCCCGGCGTCGAGCCGCCGCCCGGCGCGTTCCCCGCACCCGGCACGCTCGGCCCGGAGCCCGCCGCGCCGGACGTCTCGACGCCCGCCCCGCTGCCACCGGGCGCGCTGCCGCCCGGTCACCGGCCGACACCCGCCGCCGACCAGCGCGCGCCCGACCTGCCGCCCCCGGGCCTCCTGCCGCCCGAGCCCGGCGCGCTGCTGACGGCCGCGCCGAGTGGCCGAGGTCCCCTCGAACCCTGGCCGGACACTGTCAACTGGCAGCCGATCTCCACCGACCTGATCTGGGTCGAGCTGATCCGGCTGGCGATCGTGGTCGCCGTCGGGCTGGTGGTAACGGCGGTCGGCTGGGCGTTCAGCGGCCACTGGCTGTTCGGGCTCGCCGTCGCCGTCGTGCTGGTGCTGGGCGCGTGGCGGGCCATCGCGATCGTCCGCGCGGTCCGGGCCTGGGGGTACGCCGAGCGGGAGAACGACCTGCTGGTCCGGCACGGGCTGCTGGTCCGCCGGCTCTCCATCGTGCCGTACTCGCGGATGCAGTTCGTGGACGTGAGCGCCGGGCCGTTGGAGCGCGCGTTCGACCTGGCCACCGTGCAGTTGCACACCGCGGCGGCGGCGAGCGACGCCCGGGTGCCCGGGCTGCGGCCGGCGGAGGCGTCCCGGCTGCGCGATCGGCTCACCGCGCTCGGCGAGGACCGGGCGGAGGGGCTGTGAGCACCCACGCGGGTGACCGCCGGCCGCGCCGAGGGCCGCTCCCATGAACGACGGGCCTGCCGAACCGAGCACCGTGCCACCCACCAGCCCGACGCCACCGGGGCCGGTGCTGCCCGCCGGCACGGCGCCTACTGGCGCGGCTCCCCCCGGGCCGCCGGGGGCACCCGCGCCGTGGCCGGCACCAGCCGGCGGCGGCGAGGGCGAACCCCGGCAGCGACTGCACCCGCTCAGCCCGGTGCTGCACGGCGCCAAGTCCCTGGTCGTGGTGATCGCCGGGCTGTCCTGGTCGACGCTGTCCCGGGTGGGCTTCGGCTGGTTCGCCGCGATGGTGGCGGTGCTGGCGCTCGGCGCCACAGTGCTGTCGGTGATCAGCTGGTACAACACCGGCTACCACGTCGTCGGCCGGGAGCTTCGGGTTTACGAGGGGCTGCTCTGGCGGCGTACCCGGGCCATCCCGTTGGAACGGTTGCAGGCCGTGGAGGTGGTCCGGCCGCTGCTCGCCCAGCTCACCGGCCTGGCCGAGCTGCGTCTTGAGGTGGTCGGCGGAGGCAAGACCGAGGCGCCACTGGCGTACCTCGGGGTGGCCGACGCGGCAGTGCTACGCGAGCGTCTGCTGGCGCTGGCCGGGCGGGTGGCGCAGCTGCCCGAGCCCGGCGACGCGGCCGTCCGGGTGGCCCCGGGTGCGACGCCGCCGGCGGCCGTGCGGGGCCGGCCACTGCACGCGGTACGCAACCAGAACCTGCTGATCAGCCAACTGCTCACCCCGCAGGCGTTCCTGCTCCCGTTCGGCGTGGCCTTCGTCGTGGTGCAGTTCCTCACCGCCGGGTCATGGTCGTTCGTGGCGGTGGCGAGCACACTGACCGCGATGGCCGGTGTGCTGCTGCAACCGGTCCGCCGGGTCCTCGACGACTGGAACTTCCGGCTGGCCCGCGACGGCGGCACGCTGCGGGTGCACAACGGCCTGCTGGAGACGCGGGCGCAGACCGTGCCGTTGGAGCGGGTGCAGACCGTGCGGGCCACCTGGCCGCTGCTGTGGCGGATGAAGGGCTGGCTGCGGCTGCGGCTGGAGGTGGCCGGTTACTCCGTCGCGGAGGCCGACGACCGCAACCGGCCCGACCGGCTGCTGCCGGTCGGCGACCTGGCGACGGCGACGATGATCGTCACCGAGGTGCTTCCCGGGGTACGCCTCGACGCGCTCACGCTGAGCCCACCGCCGCGCCGGACCCGTTGGCTGCACCCACTGGGCCGTGCCGCGTTCGGCGCGGGGCTGTTCGAGCGGGTCTTCGCCACCCGGTCCGGGCGGCTCACCCGGCAGCTGGTGATAGTGCCGTACGCCCGGATCCAGAGCGTGCGAGTGGTCCAGGGGCCCATCCAGCGCCGGCTGGGGTTGGCCTCCGTACACGCGGACACCGCGGGCGGGTCCGGCGCCACCGCCCAGGACCGCGACCTGGCAGAGGCCTGGGCCCTGGCTGCCGACCTGACCACGAGAGCCCACCAAGCCCGCACCCAACCCTGACCCCCTGCCCTCTCCCCTGCGCCCGGGGCGTACCGCACGGGCCGGGGCGTACCGCACGGGCCGGGGGGCCGGGGTGGGGGTTAGTGGTCGGCGGGGATCGCGGGGTGGGTGGTGGTGTCTGGTTCGCGGGGTGTGGGGGCCTCGGGTTGACCGGGCGGGGGGTCGGTGGGCTTCGGTGGGGGTTCCGTGGCCGGTCCCGACTTGGCGCTCGGGTGGCGGGTGCGCCAGGCCGCCCAGCCACGCTCCGCCAGACCGACCACCAGGAACGTCAGGCCCACGTACGCCCAGCCGACCAGCACGTCGATCACGTAGTGCTCACCCGAGTAGACCAGGGTGAAGGTCATCGCCAGCGGGTACGCGAGCAGCAGGGGCCACCAGCGACGACGGGTGGCGGTCAGGAAGAACAGCACCACGAACAACGCCCACGCGGTGTGCAGCGACGGCATCGCGGCGACCGGGTTGGAGGCGATCTGGCCGGCGTTGAGGACGTTGCCGGCGCCGTGCATACCGAACGCCTTCCACCCCCGGGTCGAGATCCGGGCGACCTCGGTGAGCAGGCCGTTCTGCGCCGCCCACCAGGGCGGGGCGGCCGGGTAGATGAAGTAGGTGACCAGACCCGCCGCGCAGAGGAAACCCCAGCGCCGCATGTACGCGGCCCAGCGGCGCCGGTCGCGCAGCCAGAGCACCGCGGCGGCGGTCAGCGCCACCACGAAGTGGGAGAAGTACACCCAGCTCGCCGCGACATCCCACCAGTGCACCTGCGGGTGGTAGAGGTGCTGCTGCAACCAGACGGTGGGCACCTCACCGCCGGTGGCCCAGCCGAACATGAACCGGTCGGCGACGATCAACTCCATCGCGTGCGGGGTGGCCCCGTTGTCGGCGAAGCCGCGCGAGAGGTTGTAGACCACGAACAGCAGCACCACAGGCACCCAGTCCCGGGCGAAGCGCAGGTGACTGCGCCAGGGCCGCTCGCTGTTCCAGGCGATGGTCGCGAGCCAGATCCAGACGAAGGCGTACGCCGGGTCGGTGGGCAGGCCGATGGCCAGCCACGCGGCGACGAAGGCGACCGCCCAGACGGTCATCGCGATGACGCGCCGACGACCCCCGTCCGGGGACGCGGGCGGGTCGGTCCGGGCGGGGGGCTGGGGGTCAGTCACGACGGCCATCGGGGTCAAGGTTAACGACGGGGACGGCATCGACCGACGGGGACCACCCGGTGGTCGTCGCGGGTGGGTGCGCCCGGATCGCCGGGCGCGTGGTCAACGGGTCCGGCGAACACCTAGGCTGACGACCATGCAGGAGCAGCCCGAGCCGGCCTTCGCGCCGGGTCTGACCGCCCAGGTCGAGTTGACCGTCACCGACGCGGACACCGCCCAGGCGGTCGGTTCCGGGGACGTACCGGTGCTGGGCACTCCCCGGGTGCTGGCGCTGGCCGAGGCGGCCACCGTCGCGGCGACGGCGACCGGAATGCCGCCCGGTTCGACGACAGTGGGCACCCGGGTCGAGCTGGAGCACCTGGCGCCGACAGTGGTCGGCCGGACGGTCCGCGCGCAGGCGCTGCTGGTGACCGTCGACGGTCGCCGGCTGTCGTTCGAGGTCACCGTCAGCGACGGTGACCAGACGGTGGCCCGGGGTCGGGTGGACCGGATCCTGGTCGACCGGGGGCGCTTCGTCGAGCGCGCCGGGCGGGCCTCGTGAACTCCGGTTTCGTCGAGGTCGCCGACCGGGTGCACGTGCTGGCCGAGCCGCTGCTGCGGGTCAACGTCACACTTGTCGTCGGCGACGACGAGGCGCTGCTGGTGGACACGCTCTCGTCGGCCGCCCAGGCCACCGAGCTGGCCGCGGCCGTCCGGGCGGTCACCGACCGCCCGTTGACGCTTGTCAACACCCACCACCACTACGACCACTGCTTCGGCAACGCCGTCCTGGCCGGCGACCCACCCCGCCCGGTGTACGCGCACGAACTGGCCGCGACCGCCCTCCGCGAGGAACCTGAGCGGCTGCGCCGCGAGGCGTACGAGGAGTTGCGCACGGAACACCCGGCGCTCGCCGCCGAACTGGCCGACACCCCGCTGCTCGCCCCGACGCACACCGTGCACGTCGAGACGGTCCTCGACCTGGGTGGCCGACGGGTGCTGCTGCGCCACCCGGGGCGGGGGCACACCGAGGCCGACCTGGTGGTGCACGTGCCGGATGCCGACGTGCTGGTCGCCGGTGACCTGGTGGAGCAGAGTGGCCCGCCCGCCTTCGAGGACTCGTACCCCCTGCAGTGGCCGGACGCGGTCGCGGACCTGTTGCGGCTGACCACCGCGCGCACGGTGGTCATCCCCGGGCACGGCGACCCGGTGGACGTCGACTTCGTCCGGGCCCAGCACGCGGAGCTGGCGAAGCTGGCCTGGCTGATCCGGGCCGCGCACACCGGCAGCGCCCCGCCGGAGCGGGTGGCCGCCGAGGCTCCGTTCGGCGCCCGCCCCGCCCTGGTCGCCGCCCACCGCGGCTACCTCGAACTGACTGGCACGGCCTGACCGCCTATACCGACGTGCGCCGCCACTGCTGGTGGGTGCCGGTGCCACACGTCCACTGCGCGAGGCGGGCACCGTCGGTGGTGGCGGCGTTGAGCACCTCCAGGCACTTGCCGCTGTGCCGGGCGACGAGCTGCACGTAGCCCGAGCCGACGTCCTGCACCCGCCACTGCTGGTTCGTGCCGCCGTTGCAGCTCCACTGGATCACGCGGACCCCGTCGGCGGTCGCGGTCGCGCCGCCGTACACGTCGAGGCACTTGCCGCTGTGCACGCTGACCACCGTCTGGTAGCCCCCGCCCGCGTCCTGGAAGCGCCACCGCTGGTTGGGCTGACCGTTCGCGGCCCACTGCACCAGCTCGGCGCCGTCGGTGGTCGCGTTGTTGTAGACGTCCAGCAGTTTGCCGCTGTGCCGCGCGGTGAGGGTGTAGGTGGTCGGCACCGGCACTGTGGTGTCCGGGGCCAGCCGGTACAGCCCGGAACCGTGGGCCGGTAGCGACCGGGTGAGGGTGCCGGTGACCGTGCCGAGGGCCGCACCGGACCACAGGTCGGTCACGGCGGCTGACCCGATCCCGAGGTCGGCGAGGTTCACCGACACCTGCGCCGCGCTGCCGTCCCGGTTGAACAGGGCGACGTACCGATCGTTGCTGCCCGGCACGTCCGCGGTCCACACCTGCCGGCTGCCACCGTAGAGCTGACGGTTGTTCGTGCTGTTCTGGTTGACTCCCAGGACCGCGGCGTTGGTCATCAACGCCAGCTCCGCGGCGCGGTTCTCGACCAGGTTTCCGCCCCACATCAGCGGCGCCCGGTTGATCGCCCAGAGCGACATCAGGGTGCGCTGCTCGTCGGCGCTCAGGTTGGAGTATCGCGGCGACCCGACCGGCCCGTACTTGGAGAGCCGTCCGATCGGGATCATGTCGGCGTCGGGCCAGGCGCCGGTGGTGCGGTACGGGGTCCAGTTGCGCAGTTGGTCGAAGAGCGCGTCCACCGACGACCAGTTGTCCCACAGATCGTTGACGATCCGCCACATGTGCGCGTTGGCCTGGACGTGTGCGCCGCTGGCCAGCGAGGTCGGGCCGGGTGACAGGCTCAGCACCATCGGGCGGCCGCTGCGCTGGATGGCCGTCCGGTACCCCTCGACCTCCGACTGCCGGTACGTCGGGGCGGCGATGTCGTCCACCTTCACGTAGTCGACGCCCCAGGAAGCCAGCAACTGGAACAGCGAGTCCAGGTAGGCCTGCGCGCAGGGGTTGGACATGTTCAGGCCCCACATCAGGTTGAGCCAGGCCGCGGTGGTGGTGTTGTTGATCTGGTTGGCGCGGCAGGTGGTGCCGAGGATCGGAACGTTGTCGGCGACCGCCTGGCGGGGAATGCCACGCATCAGGTGGACGCCGAACTTCAGCCCCTGCCCGTGGACGTAGTCGGCCAGCGGCTTGAACCCGTTGTCACCGGCGGCGGACGGGAACCGGGTGGTGTCCGGCAGCAGCCGCCCGTTGGCGTCCATCCGGAGTCGAGGTTGCAGGTTCGCGTCCTGGTTGGGGCTGTTGTTGTGCCGACCGGGGTAGTACCAGGCCCAGTCGATCACCACGTATTCCCAGCCGAACTGCCGCAGGTTCGTGGCCATGTAATCGGCGTTGGCCCGGACGTCAGCCTCGGTGACGCTCCAGTTGAACGAGTCGTAGCTGTTCCAGCCCATCGGCGGGGTGTCGGCCACCCCGTTGTCCCACGCGACCGCCCGCTCCGGCGGATCGGCGACGACCATTCCGGCCGCCACGAGAAGCATCACCAGCAGGGCCGCGACGCGGCGGAACGCCAGAGGTACCAGAACCACCCGCATCAGAGCCTCCCACGACGACGCCACGTTTCCATCGTGCATTGTCGATGTTAACGCTCACAAATCCCAGGGGTCAACCCACCTCCCTCCCCTGCCCCGGCCGCTACCCACCCCTGCCGCGATCTTGCACGTTGTGCGTGCCAGAAGAGCGAAGCGGACCAATCGTCGACCGACGGTGCAAGATCGGCGCGGGGCGAGGCAGCGCGAGGGGGGTCAGGTGTTGAAGCGGGCTTGTACGGCGGCGCGGGTGGGCATGGCGGTGGCGCCTCCCGGGGATTCGCAGACCAGACCGGCCACCCGCAGGGCGAAGGCGACCCGGTCGGTCCAGCCGGACGGGCTGTCCGGTTCGCCGTCGACGAGCAGGTCGGCGATCAGCGCGGCCATCACCGAGTCACCCGCGCCGGTGGCGTCGATCGCGTTGACCTTGGGGGCCGGCACCCGGACCGGGTCGGCGTCGGCGGCGGCCAGCACCGCACCGGCCGCGCCGAGCGTCACCACCACTGTGGCCGCCCCCAGCTCACGCAGGTACGCCGCCACCCCCTCGACCGGCTCGCCGGGATAGAGCAGCACCGCGTCGGCGGCGCTCAGCTTGACCAGGTGCGCGCCGGCGGCGAACTCGGCCACCACCTCGCGCAGCCCTTCCAGCGCGGCTGGCCCGTTCAGCAGCCGCGGCCGTACGTTCGGGTCGAAGACCCGCAGGCCGGGGGCGAGCGACCAGGCACGGCGGGCGGCGGCCAGCGGGTCGGGTCGGAGCAGCACGATCGAGCCGCAGTAGAGCACGTCGGCGCCCTCCAGCAGCGCCAGGTCCAGGTCGTCGGGGCCGAGCAGTGCGTAGGAGGGCGGCTCGCCGTAGAAACGGAAGTCGGGCTCCGGCCCGGCGTACGTGACCACTGCGAGCGTGGTCGGCGCCGACACCGTGATCGCACCGGCCACCCCGACGTCGGCAGCGGTGAGGAAGGCGCGGATCCGGCCGCCCAGCGCGTCGTCACCGAGCGAGCCGACGTACTGTGCCGCACCGCCGAGTCGGGCCACCCCGACGGCGACGTTGAGCGGCCCGCCGCCGATGGTCTGCCGATAGACCCGCTCCCCGTCGAGCTCGCTGTCGAGCAGGTCGACGAGCGCTTCGCCGAGCACCACCGCGTATCCCATGCCGATCCTCTCGTCGTCGCCACCGGCCGCCGATCGCCGAGACGATCGCCGTGGCACCAGGCTGGCACAGCGCACGGCCCGATGAGCGCAGAAGGCCGTGCACCGACGTGCGCGCTACCCCGGCTGGTGGATCGGCCCGTCGAGCGCGGCGAGGGGGCGGCCGGTGCCGCCCCACCGGGCCGCGACTATCTGCGCGGCCACACTCACCGCGGTCTCCTCCGGGGTACGACCACCGAGATCCAACCCGATCGGGGAGGCGAGCCGGGCGAGTTGCGCCGGGCTGAGCCCTGCCTCGCTGAGCAGCTTGTGTCGCTCGTCGTGGGTGCGGCGCGAGCCCATCGCACCGACGTACGCCAGCGGGTGGCGCAGTGCCAACTCCAGCAACGGCACGTCGAACTTGGGGTCGTGGGTGAGCACGCACACCACGGTCCGCTCGTCGAGCCGGTCGGCCGCCAACTCCGTACGCAGGTAGCGGTGCGGCCACTGCACCACCACCTCGTCCGCCTCGGGGAAGCGCCGCGCGGTGGCGAAGACCGGCCGGGCGTCGCAGACGGTGACCCGATAGCCGAGGAACGCCCCGATCCGCGCCACCGCGGCGGCGAAGTCGATCGCCCCGAAGACGATCATCCGGGGGCGGGTGGCGTACGTGGTCACGAAGAGGCTGGTGCCGCCGCCTCGGCGCAGCCCGTGGTACCCGTACCGGAGCATTCCGCTGCGCCCGGCGGCGAGCAGCCCGAGGGCGTCGGCGCGGGCGGCGTCGTCGAGCCGGTCGTCGCCGAGCGAGCCGACGGTCCGCTGGCCGGTCAGCACCAGCCGGCGGCCAGGCCGGCGGGCCGGGTCGCTCGGCCCGACACCCGGCGGGTGACCCGCGTGGGCCGGTGGGCCGTCGGTGTCGGTCGGGTCGATCCCGGTGCGGGCCGGTGGGGGGCCCGCGTCGACGGCCACGCAGGTGACGATCGCCGCCGGGTGGCCGTCGCGGCGGGCGGCTGCGACCGCGTCCAGCCCCGGCAGAGCGCTCGCGTCGACCCGCTCCACGAACACGTCGAGGATGCCGCCGCAGGTCAGGCCCGCTGTGTACGCGTCGTCGTCACTGATCCCGTAGCGACACAGGTCGGGCTGGCCGATGTCGAGCACGCGACGGGCCCGCTCGTAGACATCCGCCTCGACGCAGCCGCCGGAGACGCTGCCGATGACAGTGCCGTCGGCCGCGACCATCATGGCGGCGCCGGGCGGTTGCGGGGCGGAGTGCCAGGTGGCCACGACGGTGGCAAGCGCGACCGGCTCGCCGTCGCGGCACCGGCGGTGCACCTCGTCGAACACGTCCGGCACCGGCTGCCGCCTTCCGTTCCCGCTCCCCGTACGCAGGATATGGCGTCCAACGGCGACCGGCGGCTCTTCTCATGCATCGAGCAATGCCTATTGCGCTCGGCGCGTTAGGCGTGGTGGGATGACGCGTACCGGGCGGTGCGAGGGCTGCGGCGCCGCCGGTTGCCGGGTTGGTTAGACGCGAGGGCACCGGTCCAGGGACAGGACCGTCGACGGCGCACGTCCACTGGTTGTCTTCCGCCGGGGCACGTCGCCGTGATCGTCGCACCGCTCACGACAGCGGGGCGATCAGGCCCACATCCCACCCGATGGCGGCGAGGCGGCTCAGGCAGCGCGCCTCGCGAGTCAGGAGAACCCGTGAATCGTTCCCGTACGGCCGCGTTACTCACCGCGGCCGTGACCCTCGCCCTGGGCGCTGTCGCCCTGGCGTCCAATCCGCAGCCGGCCGCCGCGCACGGCGCGGCGATGACGCCGGGCAGCCGCACCTACCTGTGCTGGCAGGACGGCCGCAGCTCGACCGGTGAGATCAAGCCGAACAACCCCGCGTGCTCCGCCGCCGTGGCGCAGAGCGGGGCGAACTCGCTGTACAACTGGTTCAGCGTGCTGCGCTCCGACGCTGGCGGTCGGACCACCGGCTTCATCCCGGACGGGCAACTGTGCAGCGGCGGCAACACCGGCTTCCGCGGCTACGACCTGCCCCGCACCGACTGGCCGCTGACCCACCTGACCGCCGGCGCGCGGTTGGACTTCAAGTACAGCAACTGGGCGCACCACCCGGGCACGTTCTACTTCTACGTGACGAAGAACAGCTGGAGCCCGACCCGGGCCCTGGCCTGGAGTGACCTGGAGGAGCCGTTCCTCACGGTGACCAACCCGCCGCAGCGTGGGGCGGTCGGCACCAACGACGGTCACTACTACTTCAGCGGCAACCTGCCGTCGGGCAAGAGTGGCCGGCACATCATCTACTCCCGCTGGGTCCGCTCGGACTCGCAGGAGAACTTCTTCGGCTGCTCCGACGTGACCTTCGACGGCGGCAGCGGCCAGGTCACCGGTGTGGGTCCGGGTGGTACGCCGACCGACCCGCCGCCCACCACCCCGCCGCCCACCGACCCGCCGCCCACCGACCCGCCGCCGACCACCCCGCCACCGACCACCCCGCCGCCGGCCGGCGGTGACTGCATGGCGGTCTACAAGGTGAGCAGCACCTGGCAGGGCGGTTTCCAGGGCGAGGTCACGATCATGAATCACGGCAGTACGCCGTTCTCCGGTTGGACCGCGAGCTGGACCTGGCCCAACGGGCAGGCGATAAGTCAGATCTGGGGAGCCACCCAGACGACGTCCGGGTCAACGGTGACGGCGACAAATGTCGCCTACAACGGCACTGTCGCACCGGAAGGCACCACGACGTTCGGCTTCCTGGCCAGCACGTCAGGAACCAACGGACTCCCCACTGTCACCTGCGCCCGCCGCTGACCACCACACTGAAATGATCAAGGGGTTTGCGCCACCGGAACCGC
This sequence comes from Micromonospora sp. NPDC005171, assembly GCF_040608575.1. Lineage (NCBI taxonomy): Bacteria > Bacillati > Actinomycetota > Actinomycetes > Micromonosporales > Micromonosporaceae > Micromonospora > Micromonospora sp. NPDC005171. The sequence goes on from NZ_JBEXIM010000018.1 coordinate 92,165, forward strand.
TTCCGGATGACGCAAACCCCTTGATCAACAGGGTGGGGCAGGGTCAGCGGACCATGGAGCCGACCACCGGCTTCGTGAGCAGGGCGGACTGGTTGCGCTGGATACCCGGGTCGAGGGTCTTGGCCACGAAGATCGCGTGCCAGATGCAGAAGATCAGCACCGTCCACACCTTGCGGGAGTGGTCGGCCTCCTCCCGCTTGTGCTCGTCGAGCAGCCGCAGCGCGTACGACAGGTCGAGCAGGTCGCCCGCTCCCGAGGTGCTGAGCACGTGCCGGGCCCACTCGTACATCTCGCCGCGCAGCCAGACCCGGGTGGGGGTCGGGAAGCCCAGCTTCTTGCGGTTGACGATGGCGGGCGGCACGACGCCCTGCAACGCCTGACGCATCGCGTACTTCGTGGCGTCGGAGCGCGGCGGCAACTTCAGGTCGACCGGGATCTTCGCCGCGACGTCGAAGACCTCACGGTCGAGGAACGGCACCCGCACCTCCAGCGAGTGCGACATCGAGATCCGGTCGGCCTTGACAAGGATGTCGCCGCGCAGCCAGGTGTAGAGGTCGACGTACTGCATCTTGGTGACGTCGTCGAGCTCGGTGCACTCGGCGTAGATCGGGGCGGTGACATCCGTGTAGCGCACCGAGGGGTCGTAGCGGCGCATCAGGTGCTGCTTCTCCTCCTCGGTGAACATCCGGGCGTTGCCGTAGTAACGCTCCTCGATCGGAGTGGTGCCGCGCTCCAGGAAGCTCTTGCCCTTGACCCCCTGCGGAATCGCCTTGGAGACCGCGCGCAGCCCCTTCTGCACCCCGCCGGGCAGGCCGTTGACGGTGCCCAGCGACAGCGGCTCCCGGTAGATCGTGTAGCCGCCGAAGAACTCGTCCGCGCCCTCACCGGAGAGCACCACTGTGACGTGCTCGGCGGCCTTCTTGGCCACGAAGTAGAGCGGCACCAGCGCGGGGTCGGCCACCGGGTCGTCCAGGTGCCAGACGATCTTCGGCAGCGCGTCGATCATGTCCTGCGGACCGATCTTGGTGGGGATCGTCGTGACGTCGAGGTGCCGGGCCGAATCCTGGGCGACGTCGATCTCCGAGTAACCCGGCACGTCGTAGCCGACGGTGAAGGTGAGGATGTTCGGGTTGAACTCCCGCGCCAGCGCCACCACCGCTGTGGAGTCGATGCCGCTGGACAGGAACGAGCCGACCGGCACGTCGGAGCGCATGTGCATGCGCACGCTCTCCCGCAACGTCTCACGGATCTCGTGGTAGAGCTTCTGCTCGTCGTCGACCGGCGCCGGCCGGAACACCGGCCGGTACCACCGGCGCACGTCGATCCGACCGCCCGGGGTCCAGTTCAGGTACTCCCCGGAGCCGATCCGGCTGATGCCCTTGTGCAGGGTGCCAGGCTCAGGAACGTACTGCAGGGTCAGATAGTGGCTCAGGTTGGCCGTGTCGACGCCCGCGTCGCCCTGGTAGTTGCTGTGCGCGAACGGCAGCAGCGCCTTCTTCTCCGAGGCCAGGTAGAGGCCGTCGGCGGTCTCCAGGTAGTGCATCGGCTTGATGCCGAAGTAGTCGCGGGCACCGAAGGCGCGGCGTTCCTGCCGGTCCCAGATGACGAAGGCGAACATGCCCCGCAGCCGGGTGAGCACCTGCTCACCCCAGAAGTGGTAGCCCGCGACGATCACCTCGCCGTCACCGGCGGTGGCGAACTGGGCGCCGAAGTTTCTGATCAACTCCTCGCGCAGCTCGATGTAGTTGTAGATCTCGCCGTTGAAGGTCAGCAGGTAACGGCCGTTCGCGTAGGGCAGTGGCTCGTGGCTCGACGCGACGTCGATGATGGCCAGCCGCTTGTGGGCGAACACGCCGTCCGCGTACCGGCCGGAGGCGTCGCCGACCACCTCGACCCCGGTCTCGTCGGGGCCGCGGTGGTGCAGGCATTCCAACGCTCCGGCGATGTGGTCGCGATGCGCGGCGGCGTTGCCGTTCGCGCTGAAGAAGGCCAGAAGTCCGCACATGGTGGCCATCTTTCCACGCGCGCTGTCGGCCCTTGCAGCCGTCCGTCGATCCACCCGACTCCGAGGGGGCGTTACCGCCAACCGGACGCGCGGTACCGTCGGGACCAGCAACGAAGCGGAGGGAGCGGCGCAATGACCGAGGGACAGACCGACGGTACGCCGACGGACGGTACGGAATCGCACGATCCGGACTTCCCGGAGGCGTTCCTGTCCTTCATGCGGCAGGGCTGGAGCGACACGGCGCTCCCCGTGACGCCCCGCCCGGAGACGCCCAACTACGCCAAGCGGCGGGCTGCCCTCTCGGCGGCCTTCCCCGGCGAGACGCTGGTGATCCCCACCGGCACCGAGAAGGTCCGGGCCAACGACACCGACTACCCGTTCCGGCCGGGCAGCGACTTCGCCTACCTGACCGGCGACCACGACGCCGACAGCGTGCTGGTGCTGCGCCCGAACGGCTCGGGGCACGACGCGACGCTGTACATGCGGCCCCGGTCCTCCCGGGAGACCGACGAGTTCTTCCGCAGCCGCAACGGCGAGCTGTGGGTGGGCCGGCGGCACACCCTCGGCGAGAAGTCGACCGAGCTGGGCCTGCCCACCGCCGACCTGACCGGCCTGGAGGCGGCGCTCGCCGACCTGGCTCCGGGGCGTACCCGGGTGTTGCGCGGTTTCGACGCCCAGGTGGACGCGGCCGTCCGCCCCTACGACGGGCCCCGCGCCGATGGCCAGCCGGCCCGGGACCGGGAACTGGCCATCACCATCTCGGAGATGAAGCTGGTCAAGGACGAGTGGGAAATCGGCCAACTCCAGGACGCGATCGACGCCACCGTCCGCGGCTTCGAGGACGTGGCCCGGATCCTGCCGGCCGACCGCGCCGTCTCCGAGCGGCTACTCGAAGGCGTCTTCGCGCTGCGCGCCCGCCACGACGGCAACGACGTCGGCTACAGCTCGATCGTCGGTGCCGGTGAGCACGCCACGATCCTGCACTGGGTGCACAACCACGGCGCCACCCGACCGGGTGACCTGCTGCTGATGGACATGGGCGTCGAGGGCCGCAACCTCTACACCGCCGACGTGACCCGGGTCCTGCCGGTGAACGGCCGGTTCACCGCCCTGCAGCGCCAGGTCTACGACATCGTGTACGCCTCGCAGCAGGCCGGCATCGAGGCCATCCGCCCCGGGGTGAAGTTCAAGGACGTCCACCTGACCTGCATGCGGGTGCTCGCCGAAGGGCTGGCCGAGCTGGGTCTGCTGCCGGTGAGCGTGGACGAGGCGATGGACGAGAAGTCGACCGTCTACCGCCGGTGGACGCTGCACGGCTTCGGCCACATGCTCGGCATCGACGTGCACGACTGCGCCAACGCCCGCAAGGAGACGTACCGCGACGGCGCGCTGGGCGAGGGCTACGTGCTCACCGTCGAACCCGGTCTGTACTTCCAGCCGGAGGACGAGCTGGTCCCCGCCGAGCTGCGCGGTGTGGGCATTCGGATCGAGGACGACGTGCTGGTCACCGCGACCGGCGCGGTGAACCTGTCGGCCGGGCTACCCCGTACCTCCGACGAGGTGGAGACCTGGCTGGCCGAGCAGCGCGAAGCCGGCCCCCGCCTCCCCAGCTAACCCGCGTGCCCCGCTGACCCGCGTGCCCCGCTGACCCGCGGCCCCGCTGACCCGCTGACCCGCGTGCCCGCTGACCCGCCTGGCCCTCGCCCCGAGGGCCAGGCGGCCTGGGGTCTACGCCGTGATCCACTCGGTTTCCCTGAAGTCGCGCTGTCCCCGTCGCTCGGATACCGCGACTTCAGCAAAACCGAGTGGATCACGCCGCGGGGGCGCGCGGTGTGCGGTTTCCGCACATCGCGACGGCCGCATCCCCGACAGGCGACGTGCCCCCGCCCCCGACGTCCTCGTCGGGGACGACACTGCCGGGCGCGACACCCCCGTCCGGCCGCGACACCGCCGTCGGTGACGACCCCGCCGTCAAGCGCGACACCGCCGACGGGGACGACCCCGCCGTCAAGCGCTACACCGCCGACGGGGACAACGCCGCCGTCAGGCGCGACACCACCGTCAAGCGCGACACCACCGTCAAGCGCTACACCGTCGTCGTGGACGACACGGCCGACAAGCTCGACGCCGCCGTCGGGCGCGACACCGTCAACCGACCTCGCCACATACCCGGGCCCGGCCCGGCGGAGCCCGTCCGGACCGCGTTGAGGGCTGGCAACCGGGCGCCTCCGGCCGTGATCCACTCGGCTTCCTTGAAGTCGCGCCATCCCAGCCGCTCGGACACCGCGACTTCAGCAAAACCGAGTTGATCACGGCCAAGGGCACACAACGTTCGGTATCCGCACACCCGCACGGCGGCGACGACGTCCCGGCGGCCGGACGGTAACGACGGGTTCGAGTGGGTACGGCGGCGTTCCCCGCCGGCTCGCCCAGCGTGCCGTCCGTCGGCGTTTGTGCTGCTCAGGTTCTTTTCTACCGGCTCGGACCGGTTGCCCGCCGTCGACTGAACTGCGTCTAATGCGTGGTTATTTCGGATAAGTCCGCATCGCGAAGATGGTTCTCATACGGTGAGGATCAGTGGCTGCAACCCGTTTGTAGCTGGTCGTGGCGCCTCGGGCGGTGCGATCCCGTCTGGTAGCAGGAAAGGGCGGAAGGCTCTGATGTCCAACGACGTAACGAGTACCGACGGCGGGGCCTCGGCAGCTCCGCCGACACGGCGAAGGCGGGCGCTCTGGGTCGCCGGTGTGGCCGGGCTGACCGGCGTGGTCGGCTTGGCGGCCCTCGGCGGCGTCGCCGCTCGGAACGACAAGCCGAAGTCCGACCAGGTGTCCGACGCGCAGCCGTCGACCAACCGGCAGAACGTCAGCGACGACGGCGGCGCGGACAAGGGTGGCGCCAAGGACGACGGCGGTCAGGACGAGTGGAGCGGCGGCGACTGGGGCGGCTTCGACGACCAGTCCGGCAAGGACCGCAAGGATGGCGAGGACCGCAAGGATGGCGAGGACGGCAAGCACGACGAGAAGGACCGCACCAAGCAGGTCCCGTGCGATTCCGACAAGCTGATCCAGGCGATCACGTTCGCCAACAACGACGACGGCGGTGTGCTGGAGCTGGCTCGGGGCTGCACCTACACCCTGACTCGCAACCAGGACGGCAACGGCCTCCCGGTGATCACCGAGCACATCACCCTCAAGGGTGAGCACACCATCATCGGCCGCGAGGCAACCGCCGACTACTTCCGCATTCTCAATGTCGGCGCTGGCGGGCACCTCACTCTGAAGGGCCTGAGCATCAGGGGTGGCCAGACCCTTCAGCCGCCGATGACCGCAGACCCGGCGACGGTCTGGGCGCCGTACTCGGCTCTGGCCCGCTCGACAGTGGCCAAGCCGTCGGTCCCGGCGGCGCGTGCCGCCAAGCCGGCGATCACGGCCGCACCCGCCGCCAAGCCAGCAGCGGCAGCGGCAGCGAAGCCGGCGGCAACCGCCGCCAAGCCGTCCGCGAAGGCCACCACCAAGGCAGCACCGGCCAAGACAGCACCGGCCAAGGCAGCGCCCGCCAAGGCAGCGCCACCCAAGGCAACCGCCAAGGCAGCACCCGTCAAGGCCACCGCGAAGGCTGCGCCCGCCAAGGGTCCGGCGGCCGCAACCAAGGCCACTCCGACAGCCACCAAGACCGCCGCCGCGACAGCCACCAAGGTCGCCGCCGCCGCCAAGCCGGTGGCCGCAGCGGGAGCAGGGCCGGCGGTGGCGCCGCTGGTCGAGCAGCCTGGGTTCACCGACGGCGCCGGGGTGCTGGTGCAGCCCGGTGGTCGCGCGGAGATCCTGGACAGCGAGTTGCTCTACAACCAGTCCGGCGGCAACGGCGGCGGGTTGGCCAACTTCGGCAGCACCAGGCTCAGCAAGACGACGGTTGCGCACAACACCGCCTTCTTCTTCGGCGGCGGCATCTTCAACGCCGGCGTACTCCAGGTCGACGAGTCGAAGATCAAGGACAACACCGGGATCATCGGTGGCGGCGGCATCTCCAACGGCGCGGCGCAGATCTTCACCGAGGAGGTCGACGGCGGTTCGGTCTGGGTCTACAAGAGCGAGGTCACCGACAACGAGACGCTCGGCTTCGGCGGCGGCGTCCTGGACGTCGAGGGCACCACGACGTTGCACCAGACGACTGTCAGTGACAACACCGCACTGCTCGACGGTGGTGGCGTCGCGGTGGCCGACAGCCGGCTCACCCTCGAGGACGCCACGGTGGTCAAGAACAGCGCCGCTCGCTCGGGTGGCGGCGTGGCAGTGACCTTCGACAGCGTTGCGACGATCGAGAGCAGCAGGATCAACGACAACACCGCAGGCTCTTCCGGTGCCGGCCTCTTCAACGAGGAGAGCGTCACAACGCTGCGCGACAGCGAGGTGTCGGGCAACCGGGCCGTCGGTCCGTTCGCCCGCGGCGGCGGCATCCTGAACACCGAGGGCGGCGAGGTCACGCTCCACCGGACGAAGGTGGCGCACAACTTCTCCACCCTCCCGCCGGGGGGCATCTTCAACAGCCTCGGCGGCACGGTGACGCTGGACGACGAGTCGGCGGTCACTGCCAACCGCCCGACCAACTGTTTCAACGTTTCGGACTGCTTCGCCTGATCGGGTGGGGCTGATCCACATAGAGGGCGCGCCCCTCCGAGCCGTGGCGGCTCGGAGGGGCGTACCCATTTGGGCAGGTCACGGGCCTGCCGGCCGGCTTGGGTGGTGGTGTGTCGGTCCAGCCCTCGCTGGGGGCAACATGAACCGAATGTGGGCTTCTCTCGGATAAGCCCGCGAGGCGAGGAACCTTCTCATACGGTGGTTTTGGGAGCTACAACCGATTTGTAGCAGGGGACGCCCGTCTGACGGCGGCGACCCTGTCTGGTACGAGGAGAGGGCAGAGAGCTCCGATGTCCAACTACCTAACGAACAACGAAGCCTCCGGGCGGGCGACGGCGAAGAGCCGCCGCAAGCTCTGGCTCGCCAGTGGCGTGGCCGGTTTGACGGGCGTGATCAGTCTCGCGGCGGTGGGCGTCGCGGGCAGCGCCGGAGCGGTCGGCCTGAACTGGAACACCGCGCAGGTCAGCAAGGACGGCGACCACCGCGGTGATGAGGCGCGCGACTGGGACAAGGACGAGGACCGGAACAAGGACCGGGACAAGGACCGGGACAAGGACAAGGACAAGGACCGGGACAAGGACCACGAGCGCGGGAAGGAGGTGCCCTGCGACACCGACAAGCTGATCCAGGCGATCGTGTTCGCCAACAACAAGCACGGCGGTGTGCTGGAGCTGGCCAAGGGCTGCACCTACAACCTGAGCCGCAACGACTACGAGGGCAACGGCCTTCCGGTGATCACCGAGCGGATCACGCTCAAGGGCGAGCACACCACGATCTCTCGGGAAGCCACTGCGGACTACTTCCGCATCCTCAATGTCGGCGCCGGTGGTCACCTCACCATCAAGGGCCTGACCATCAAGGGTGGTCAGACCCTCGAACTGGAGAACGGTGTCGAGCCGGCCGCGGTCTGGGCGGCCTACTCGGACTCCGAGGCGCTCGCCGCGCAGGTGAAGGCGGGCACCCCGTTGGCCCAGGCGCTCACCGCGCGGCAGGCCAACCCGAAGGCGGGCCTGAAGGCCGCGCCGAAGGTCACCAAGAAGGCCACGCCGGGCGCCGTCACGCCGCTCGTCGAGGAGCCGGAGGAGAACGACGGCGCCGGAATCCTGGTTCAGCCGGGTGGCACCGCCGAGATCCTGGAGTCCGAGGTCGTCCTGAACCAGTCGGGCGGCAACGGTGGTGGTGTGGCCAACTTCGGCACCACGAAGATCTGGCACAGCACCGTCACCCGTAACACCGCCTTCTTCTTCGGTGGCGGCGTGTTCAACGCCGGCCTGCTCAAGGTCGAGGAGTCGAAGATCAAGGACAACACCGCCGTCATCGGTGGTGGCGGTATCTCCAACGGCGCCGCGGAGATCTTCACCGAGGACGTCAACGGCGGAACGGTCGAGCTCAAGAAGGCCGAGATCACCGACAACGAGACGCTCGGCTTCGGCGGTGGCTACCTCGACATCGAGGGCAACACCACGGCGTACGAGACCAAGTTCGTCTCGAACACCGCGGTCCTCGCCGGTGGCGGTATCGCTGCGGCGGACAGCCAGCTGAACCTGCACAACGTCACGGTGGAGAAGAACAGCACCGCCGGTGTCGGTGGCGGTGTGGCCATCGCCTTCGACAGCGTGGCCACCTTCGAGAAGAGCAGCATCAAGGACAACACCGCCGGCTTCTTCGGCGGCGGGCTCTTCAACGCCCTCAGCGTCACCACGCTGCGGGACAGCGAGGTTGTCGGCAACCGGGCCGTGGGCCCGATCGGGGTCGGCGGCGGCATCTTCAACATCTTCGGCGAGGTCAACCTGTCGAAGACGATCGTCGCCCACAACTTCTCCACCTTCGCGCCGGGCGGTGTCTTCAGCTTCTTCGGAGACGTGAACGTGGACGACAAGTCCGCCATCACCGCGAACCGTCCGACCAACTGCCTGGCCATCCCGGGCGGCACCATCGAGAACTGCTTCGCCTGATCGATCACCCTCGGGTGACGATGACTCAGCACCCTCGGGTGACGACGGCGTAGCGCCAGCACAACAGACCGGCCCCCTTCCGCGAGACGCGGAAGGGGGCCGGTTCACGTCACTTCTGGACGAAGACCGCCACGCTGCGCGCCGGTACGGTGAACGCGCCGGCCGCCCGGTCGAACGAGGCGGTACGCAGCACCGGGTCGGCCGAGTCGACAAGCACCGGGTGCAGTGCCACGTCCGCTCCGCGCAGTCCGGTCACCGTCTCGGTGGCCGCCGACGGGGTGCTGTTGAAGACGACTGTCAGCGACTTCCACGGCCCGCCCAGCCCTCGGGCGTCCAGGGTCATGGTCAGCACCCCCGGCGTCTCCTGGGCACCGGACAGCGGGAACGCCACCCGCCGCTGCACCTGCTCGGCGGTGGCCAGCCCGAACACCGGCGACGATGCCCGGATGCGCAGCAGCTCGGCGTACCGGGCGTCGGTGGTGTTGATCGCCGCGCAGTCCGGCACCAACGCCGGGTCGGCCAGCAGCGGCTTCGCGTACGACCACTTGTCCTCGTTGTCGGGCGCGGGCGGCAGACCGGCGCCGAACCCGTTGCCCCGTTCACAGCCCCAGCGGATCTGGTTGAACCAGTCCCCGGAGTTGTACGAGTTGCGGTCCAGCGACTTCGACCGCAGCCGTTCGGTGCCGGCGGTGACGAACCCGGTGCCCTGTCCCAGCACCACGGTGCCCAGCGCCAGCACCTGCATCCGTGAGCGGTCCGCCGCCGTAGTGGCCTGCGGCAGTTTGTACGCCAACGCGTCGTACAGGATCTCGTTGTCGTGCGCGTCGGCGTAGGTGACGGCCTCCCCCGGCGCGGCGGTGTAGCCGGCCGGGGAGCCGTTGTAGTCCACCTGCGCCCCGGTGACCTGCCGCCCGGCGGTGTCGGTGAACCGGTAGTCGCGCAGGTTGCCGGTGAGCCCCACCTTGATGAGGTCGTGGGCGTGCAGCAGCCGGGCCTTCTGCTCGGCGGCCGACCCGTTGACCGGGTCGCCGTTCGGGTCGGTGTAGAGCCCGGAGGCGAAACCCTGCACCCGGGGGTTGGCGTCGAACGGTCCGCCGCCGCGCACCGCGTCGCGCAGCCGGTCGTTGAACGTGCCGATGCCCGTGCCGGCCATGTTGGCCTGGGTGGCCTGCACGAAACGAACGTCGTTGGCGACCTCGCCGAAGTTCCAGCCCTCGCCGTAGAGCATGATCGCCTTGCCGTCCACGCCGTCGCGGGCGACGGTCAGCCGGTCCAGGGCGGCACGGACGGCCAGGATGTTCGCCTTCGGGTGGTGGCCCATCAGGTCGAACCGGAAGCCGTCCACCTTGTACTGCCGGGCCCAGGTGACAAGCGAGTCGACGACCAGCTTGCCCATCATGGCGTGCTCGGGGGCGGTGTTGGCGCAGCAGGTGGAGTCGGCCACGGTGCCGTCCTCCAGCAGCCGGTGGTAGTAGCCGGGCACGATCTGGTCGAGCACCGACTTCGCGTCGGTGCCGGCCGCGGACGTGTGGTTGTAGACCACGTCCATCACCACCCGCAGCCCGGCGTCGTTCGCCCCGGTGACCATCCGCCGGAACTCGGTGGTCCGCGCCGCGCCGACCGGGTCGACGGCGTAGCCGCCCTCGGGCACTGTGTAGTGCAGCGGGTCGTACCCCCAGTTGTAGCCGTCTGTTTCGGCGACAGCGGCCACGCATTTCTGCTGCTCGGCCGAGTCTGGCGGGAGTGCCGCCAGGTCGCAGGCCGGCTGGCGCTGGTCGGCCCGCTTCTCGGGGATCGTCGCGAAGTCGAACGCCGGCAGCAGGTGCAGGTGGGTGACTCCGGCGTCGCCGAGCGCCCGCAGGTGGGTCATGCCGGCGGTCTTCGGGTCGGTGAACGCGAGGAACGTCCCCCGCCGCTCGGCCGGCACGGTCTCGTCGGCGATGGAGAAGTCCCGCACTGACAGTTCGGTGATCTGCGCCTTCGCGGCCGGCACCGGCGCCGGTTTGCGCAGCGTGCGCCACCCGGGAGGGGCCAACGCCGGGTCGTTCAGGTCGACGAGTTGGCTGTGCGTGGAGTCCGCAGCGAGGGCCACCGAGTACGGGTCGGTGACCGACGCGGTGACCATCCGCTGCGCCGCCGGCTGCCACGCCCGCACCTCGTACCGGTAGAACTTGCCGGTCCAGGTGCGGTCGCCGCGTACCGACCAGACGCCGGTGCGGTCGTCTCGGCGCATGGGCACCGTCTTCGGCGTGGCGGTGGGCGAGTCGAACAGGTGCAGCGCCACGTTCCGGGCGGTCGGCGCCCACAGCGCGAGGCTCGGCGTCCGGCCGGCGAAGGTGGGCCCGAGGGTGGCGTCGGCCGCCCGGGCGTACACGTCGTCGAGCACACCGGGGATCTGCACGCCGGTCGCGGCGAGCAGCGCACCCTCGGCGTCGCGTTCGGTGACCAGCAGCTGCCCGCGCAGCGCCGCCCGGACCTTGGCCAGGTCCGCCCGGTCCAGGGCGAAGCTACGGTACGACCACAGGTGCGGGAACCTGTCGCGTTGGGCCTCGGTGAGCCCGTTGCGTTGCGCCCGCAGCGGCAGCGTGGTGTACGTGCCGGTCAACTCGCCGTCGACCACGCTGACCCCGCCGGTGGGCGCGGCGACCAGCGCGTACGTCTTGCCGTCGGTCGGCGGGGTCTGCCACGCCACTGTGGACCTGTCGATCCAGTGCGCCTTCTGCTTGCTGATGTCGGTGTCTCCGCTGGCGGTGGTGGCCGTCGACGGCAGCAGGCGGCCCGGCGTGGCGGCGAGCAGCCACACCTCCCGGCCGGCGCTGGCGAAGTCGAGCCGCTGGTCGTCGGGGAGGTCCTTGGTGTCGCCCTGGTGGATGATGTAGTTCAGGCCGGTGGCGCCGGCGGCCAGCGGCACCCGGAACACCGCCCCGAACGCGTCGACGGACGTCGGCCGCAGCGGGGCGGACCACTCGGTCGGGTTGGCCGCGCCGTCCCACAGGTGCAGACCCCAACCGTCGTAGTTGCCGTCGGCCCTGCGGTAATGGAGCACCGCCGTGCCCTCGTCGACCGGCGGGTCCGGCTCACCGGTGGCCGCCTGCCTGCTCGGGTAGATCGCCGGGTCACCCTGCTTGAGCCAGATCTCCCCGGTGGACGTGACGTCGATGCTGCGGTCCTGGGCGACGTCCTTGGTGCCGTTGGCGTCGACAACGAGGAAGCTCACCGACTTCGCCCCCGGCTTGAGTTTCACCCAGGCGAACCGGCCATAGGAGTCCTCACCGGCGAACGGCTGCCCCTTCGGCCACTCCGTGACGTACGCCGGGTCGATGTCACCCCAGGCGTACAGCCCCCAGTCGTCGTACCCCCCGGCGGGGCGTTGGTAGTGCACCACCGCCCACTCGCGGGACTTGCCCTGAGCCGGGGTGCCCACGCTGGCGGTGGACCGGGCGGTGGCGATGCGACCCCGACCGTCGCGGACCACCGCCTTGTACTCGACCCGGGTGCCGCCGGCCAGGCCGGTCAGGTCGTGCTGCACGGTGTACGGGGCGTGGTCGGCGCTGCCCAGCAGCGTCCACCGCCCGCCGGCCACCCGGGCCGCGACGGTGACGGTGGCCAGCGGATCACCGGCGACCTGGGCGGTGACCGCCGCCCGGGTGGCGACCGGCACATCCGGAGCCGGGCTGGTGATGGTGATGGTCGGTTTGCCGGCGGCCTGCGCGATGGGGGTGCCAGCCCGGTACACGGTCGCCGACAGCGGTGGCACGGTGAGGGTCAGTTCACCGTCACCGCCGGCCTTCACGTCGCCGGAGCCGCCGTAGATGCCGGTGAAGGTGGCGCCGGGCGACCAGGTGTCCACGATGACAGTCTGCGCGGTGTCGGCGTTGTTCACGGCCACCACGTACTCGGTCCGGTCGGCCGGGGCGATCCGGGAGGCGGCGAAGACGCCCGGGCCGTCGGCGGCGTACCGGGTGACCTGCACACCGTCACGCAGCGCCGGGTGTGCCTGGCGCAGCCGGCCCAGGTCGGCGATGGTCCGGTACAGCGGGTGGGCCGTGTCGAACTGGTCGCTGGCGTGGGTGCGGTCGGTGCCGAGCAGGTCGTCGTCGAGGTAGTCGGGGACCGACGAGGCGAACATGTCCTGGCGGGCGTCCTTGTCTCCGCCCGGGCCGGTGAAGCCCTGTTCGTCGCCGGAGTAGACCACCGGCTGGCCACGGGTCAGGAACATCAACTGGTGCGCGAGCTGGTCGCGACGCAGGTGACTGGCCGGGTCGCTACCGCCACCGGCGATGAACGAACCGATTCGGCCCATGTCGTGGTTGCCGAGGAAGGTGGTCAACCGGCCCGCGTCGGTGTCCCGGGCCGCGTAGAGGTCGTCGCGGGCGTACACGTCGGCGAGCGCCTTCGCGGAGCCGGCGCCGGCGGTGAAGCCTCTGGCGGCCTCCTGGAAGGCGAAGTCGAGGGTGGCCGGCAGGCCACCTTGGCGGACGTAGTTGGAACTGATCTCCGGGTCGGCGCTGTACACCTCGCCGAACATGAAGAAGTCCTTCTTGCCGGCCTTCTCGGCGGCCCGTTCGATGCCCTGGCTGAACTGCGGCCAGAAGTCCATGTTGACGTGCTTCACGGTGTCCAGTCGGAAGCCGTCGACGCCGGTCGCGCCGATCCAGTCCCCGTACGCCTTGGTCAGGCCCCGGACCACCTCGGGACGCTCGGTCCACAGGTCATCGAGGCCGAAGAAGTCGCCGTACTCGCTGTTCTCGCCAGCGAAGGTGGAGTCACCCCGGTTGTGGTACATGGTGGCGTCGTTCAGCCAGGCCGGGACCTTGACGCTCGCGTCCGTCGGTTCGGCGAACGTCGGCGTGTACGGGAAGGACTCCTTGTCGACCGGCGGGAACGCGCGGCTGCCGTCGGCGTAGTTGCGGTCCTCGAACGCCCGGCCCTGCGCGTCGGTGTACGGCGAAGTCGCCTTGTCCACGTACCCGTACTTGTCCTCGGCGTACTTGATCACGTCGGCGGTGTGGTTGACGATCACATCGAGGTAGATCTTGATGCCGCGCTGGTGGGCGAGCCTGACCAGCCGCTTCATCTCCTCCATAGTGCCGAAGTGCGGGTCCACCTGGGTGAAGTCGGTGATCCAGTAGCCGTGGTAGCCGGCCGAGATGTCGTTGCCGGCACCCTGCACCGGCCGGTTCTTGAAGATCGGGGCGAGCCAGATGGCAGTGGTGCCCATCCCCTGGATGTAGTCCAACTTGTCGATGACGCCCTTGAGGTCGCCGCCGTGGTAGAAGCCTTTGTCGGTGGGGTCGAGACCGGTCCGCAGTCGGTCGCCGGTGAGGCCGCCCCGGTCGTTGCGGGGGTCTCCGTTGGCGAACCGGTCCGGCAGGACGAAGTAGAACTGCTCGGCTCGGGCGGAGTTGCCGCCGGCCTTCAGCAGCGCCTCGGCGGTGGGTTCGTCACGCCACTGGGTCGCGCCGCCGACCGCGAGGGGGGCGCCGTCGGACGGCCGGGGGCCCGCGGCGGCGGGGTGCACGGCGACCGGAGCGCCGACGAGCGTGACGGTGAGCAGGGAGGCAAGGGCCAGCAGGGCGGTGCGCGGTATCGGCGGGGGTTTCATCGACGCCTTCCTCTGGTCGCTGATTGGCCGCACGCTAACCCTTGCCGAAACATTCTGCAATACCTTGCAAACATGGTCGCAACAAAGCAGCATCCTTGCGGAAGCGCCGCTCAGAGACCGTCGCAGCGCACCCCGTCAACAGTGCACTCCCGTGGGGTGCTGGACGCCCGCTCCATGTGGAACCGCAACGACACCGAACCGCCGGGCGACACATCAACCCCGCTGACGTACGTGAAGCCGTCGTCGCTCTGCCGGATCGTCCCCTGTGGGACGCCCTCCACCCAGGCGGTCACCAGCCGTCCACCGGAGAACTCCAAGCGCACCGTCCAACCACGGCTCCGATCGGACGCGTTGACCATCGCCACTTCGCCGATGAAACCGCCGTCGAAGCTCTGCACCACCCGGTACCGCCCGGTCATCGCCGGCTGCCCCGCCGACGCCCGGCTCGGAGACCGCGTCGCCGTCGGCCTCCCGCTCGAACCGACCGTCGGGTCGGCCGACGGTGAACCGGACCTGGCCGCGGCGCTCGGCGGCAGCCCACTCGCACGGCCGGATATCCCCGGCAGCGCCGGCACCGGAGACGGCACCGACGTGGGCACGCTCGGCGACACCACAGCGGACGGCAGGGGCAGCGCCGGCGGCCGCGCGCCGTCCGGCGCGGGGCTGCGTCCCCGGTACGCGCCCAGGGCCACGAAGAGCAGGACCACCATCACGACGACACCGGCGCCCACCACGATCCAGGGCGACGTGGCGATCGCGACCGGACCGTGCGGCGGGCGCGGAACACGGCGCATGCCGGACATGTACCTCCCTCAGCGGACCGTCCGGGCAGCGTAGCGATCGACGGCCCGGCCCGGAAAGCCTCGGCGGCGCGGTGCCGCCGTGCCACCGACCCGTCCCCAGCTCACCCGATCCGGCAGTCGACCCCGTTGATCGTGCACTTGAGCGGCCGCTCCGCCGACTCACCCCAGCCGACGCGCAGCCGTAGCGTCCGAGAGTCACCCGCATCCAGCGAACGGGTGCCGCGCAACACGAACTCCCCGTTCCCGCGCCCCTGCACCGAGACGTCCGAGTCGTCACCCACTCGCAGAGCCCACGTGTCGTCGTCGAACGCCAACTCCACCTGCCAGTCCACCGACTGCCCCGACTCGTTGGCGATCGACAGCACCGCCGCGTCCCCGTCCCAGCCGTCCGTACCGACCTGGTACCGGGCGTTGACCGTGTCGTCCGCCGGTTCCGTCGGCGCTATCAGAATGCTCGTCCGCCCCGGAGTCGGCGAGCCGGTCACGGTGGCCCGCGGCGACGGCGTCCGGCTACTGCGCGACGGTCGCGGCGACACCGAGCGCCGCTCCACACCAGCCGGGGTCGGCCCACCGGTGGCCGACGCGGCGGCCGGCGCGGTCGGCAGGAACACCGGAGGCGCGGCCTGCGGCGGTGCGTCCCGCTCCCTGGTGCGAAACGACAACAGCGCGATCACCAGGAGCACCACCAGCGCGCACACACCGAGCAGCACCACGATCCACGGCACCGACGCCAACACCCGCGCAGCCCGCGAATCTGCCGCACCGTCCGGCCGCACCGCCATCAGGTCTCCCCTCGTCCCCCACCGACGCGACAGCGTAGCCAGCGCCGCACGGACCGGAAACCGGGCGGGTACGGATCGGGCCGACCGGCCCCGGTCGGTCAGCCCGTCCGGACGACCGTGCAGATCAGTGGGCCATCATCCGAGATACGCAGCAGGTAGCGGTACCGCTCCCCGGGCACCGCCTGCCCCCGACTGTCCAGGAACTCCCACTCCACCGCCACCATCGTCAACAACGCGGACACCGGCTGCACGTCCTCGATCCGGGCATGGGCCGCGACCAACTCCTGGTCCTGGTAGTCCGGTGCGGCGCCCACGAACGAGAGCGCCACCGCCGCCGCGGACGTGAACGAAAAGCTGTAGGTGTCCGCCACCACCAACCCTGGCAGGGCGTAACAGCCGGCGATGGCCGGCAGATCGCCGGAGGTCAGCGCCACGCCGTACCGGTCGAAGAAGTCGGCCAACGTGTCAAGATCTGTGGAGGCGTTCACGGTCACAGCAATTGCCGGTCACCGCACAGGTCAAACCTCAGCGCGGCGGCACCCGCACCTCGATCTCCGAACCCAACCGGGCGTCGGCGGCCAGACCAAGGTCGTCCCCACTCCAGAACCGCCCCGGGTCATACCAGTTCGGACGCCGGCCCGCCGGCAGCAACCCCATGGCCTCATAGGTCACCGCCACCACCTCGGCGCAGTACGCCGTCTCCAACGCCCGGTCCCGCTCCCCCGCCGACCGAGCCAGGCCAGAGGAGTTGGCACGGTCGGCCGGGATAGCACGGCCGCCCGGGTTGGCACCATCGCCCGAGTTGGCACGGCCGCCCGAGTTGGCACGGCCGCCCGAGTTGGCACGGCCGCCCGAGTTGGCACGGTCACCCGAGTTGGCACGGTCACCCGGGTTGGCATGGTCGGCCGGGTTGGCATGGTCGGTCTGGTTGGCATGGTCGGTCTGGGTCGGTCGAGGTATCGGCTGGCCGGGGCGCGACAGCGCCGACAGCCGACCAAGATGCGGCAGTGCAGACAACCGGCCGGGGCGCGGCAGCGCCGGCACCCGCCCACGCATCCAGCGCCATGCCAACTGCGCTGTCGACGGAAACGGCGTACCGTCCAGCCGGGCGATCGTCCGCAGCACCGCCCGCTCCATCTCCGCGTCGGCAGGCGGGTCGAGCTGCCGCAGCCAGGCCCGTTGGCCGTACCGGTTGGCCCAGACCCCTACCGCGTTCCGCAGGTCGTGCAGCTGAACCCCACGCTGGTGGGTGCCCGACCACAGGTCCGGCAACGATTTGCCCAACTCCGCGTGCCACATCAGCGGCGGCATGTCGTCCAGCACCACCGCCATCCCGACGTGGTTCACCGGGCTGTTGGTGGTGAACTGGATCGCCCGGTCCGGCACGCTGCGACCCCGGAACACCCACACGTCACCGGTGCGGGTCAACTCGACGGCCTCATCCAGGCTGATGCTCATGAGGGTCTAGCCTAGGCCGATGCGGCAACGAATGCGGTGGTGGAAGGTTCTCGGCCTGGCCGGGCTCGCCGGCGTCGCGGCGTCCGGTGTGGTCATCGCGCGGGCCGAACGACGGCGCCGCGCGTACACCCCTGATGAGATCCGGCAGCGCCTCCTGGAGCGGCACGCCCAGGCCAGCGACACCGCGAAGCCCAGCGACCCGGCCTGACTCGCCGTCCCTTGTAGATCGCGCTCTGGGGCACCCGGGCAGGCCGATGATCGATGCGATAAGCCGGTGCGGGTCGGGCTGGATGGGTCAGTGCGGGCGCACGAACGGCGCAGACTGGCGTGATCCACTCGGGTTCCTTGATGTCGGGGTATCCCCGGCACCAGGACACCGCGCTTTCAATGAACCCGAGTCGATCACACCCCCGTGGCCGCCGTGTCGCCAGGCTGAGTGTGGTGGGTGGTTTGTCGGGTTTGGCCTGGGGTGTCGGGTGGTCGGGGCCACCCCGGCGGCGGAATCGTGGGCCGGCCGGGGTCGTTATACATGGCAGACCACCGCGACTACCCCGGGCCGCCGAGCTTCGGCCCCGCCGGAACCCCGTAAGCCCTCCCGCCGGGAACCGCCGCCGGGAACATCGGGCAGGCCGTCCCGGTTACATCCCCCGCACAGCCGAGCACCCCAGCGGCCGAGTGCCGCCACGGCCGACCACGCCGGGTGGACGGAATGACCCGCCTCCGGCAACGGTTACACCCTGTCCCGACGCCTACCCCTTGCGCGGGTCTCCGGGCAAGAACTTCCCCCGCACCACCACCCACCCCCCGAGGTGGTGCGGGCACCCCCTGATGCAGAGGAGCACGCCATCATGCGTACCGATCTGATCCGTAAGACCGCTCTGACCGCCGCTGGCCTCGCGTTCACCGGCGGCGCCATCGCCGGCCCCGTCACCACCGCCTTCGCCGCCCCCACCACCGGCAAGCCGGTCACCCAGACCCAGACCGACCGTAAGGGCGGGCACGGGGAGCGGGAGTTGGGTGTGCGCTACGAAGCCCAGCCGAACTTCTACTACTGCGGCCCCGCCGCCACCCGCAACGCCCTGTCCGTGCAGGGCAAGAACATCAACGTCGATGACATGGCCAAGGAGATGGGCACCACCGAGGCCGGCACCAACTCCATCAACGACATCACCCCGGTGCTGAACAAGGAAACCGGCAAGAACGACGCGTACCGGTCGGTGGAGATCAGCAGCCCCGACGCCGACACCAAGCAGACCGACACCCTGCGCGCCGACATCGTCCACACCGTCGACGACGGCCGCGCCGTAGTCGCCAACATCGCCGGCACCAGCACCGACACCGACGGTGTGAGCCACTCCTACGAGGGCGGGCACTACAT